>NZ_LJBR01000084.1 GCF_001282115.1 Streptomyces sp. NRRL B-24085
GGTCGTCCGCCGAGAGCCCCAGCCGGGGCAGGTAGCAGGCGACCGGCGACCAGAGCGCGGACCGCTGGCTCGCGACGGCGGCCCTGGGCGTGCCGGAGGTGCCGGACGTGCAGAGCAGCCAGGCCGGTTCGTCCAGGCCGAGGTCGTCGCGGGGTGCGGGGCCGTGGCCGTCGGCCACGAGGTCGTCGAAGTGCGCGACCCCCTCGGGCACCGGTCCCTCCCCGGTCACCACGAGTCGCGGTGAGCGCTCCCCGACCACGCTGGCGATCCGCGTCAACTGCCGCCGGTCGACGACGAGTACGTCCGGATCGCAGTCGGCGAGCAGTGCGGCGAGCTCGGCATGGGTCCCGCGCGGGCTCAACGGCACCCCGACGGCGGCGGCCCGGACCGTGGCGAGCAGTCCCTCGACCAGTTCGACACCGTCGTCGAGGCAGAACGCCACCCTGGCGCCCCGCTCCACTCCGAGGGAGCCCGCCAACTGCCGTGTCCGCAGCTCCAGTTCGGCCCAGCTCACCGCCCGCCGGTCGTCGGCGAAGGCGAGCTTCCCGCCGTGTCGCGAGGCGTTCCCGACCAGCAACTCGACCACGGGCCGGACCGCGGACTCTCCCCCGACGCGCATCGGGCCTCCCTCTGGATCACCGACTCCGCACCGTATCCCGCCCGCGCACCCACCACCGCATCGCAAGTGGGCGCCGAGCAGGCGGAGTTGGCGAAACCAGCCACCGAACCCGGTGAAGGGGCCCCCGTGTCAGTCCTCGTCCGCCGTCAACCGCAGCGAGATGCTGTTGATGCAGTACCGCTGGTCGGTGGGCGTGGGATACCCCTCGCCCTCGAAGACGTGCCCGAGGTGTGAGCCGCAGCGGGCGCAGCGCACCTCCGTGCGCACCATCCCGTGCGAGCGGTCCTCGATCAGTTCGACGGCGTCGCTGTCCTTCGGGTCGTAGAAGGACGGCCAGCCGCAGTGGGACTCGAACTTGGTGGTCGAGGTGAAGAGTTCGGCACCGCAGGCGCGACAGGAGTACACGCCGGTGGTCTTGGTGTTGGTGTACTCACCGGTGAAGGCGGGTTCCGTCCCGGCCTGGCGGAGCACGGCGTACTCGGCCGGGCTCAGCTCCGCACGCCACTGCTCGTCCGGCTTTTCGACGTCGTACGACATGAAGCTCAGCCCCTTACTTCGCGAGACGGTCCAGGATCAGCGGGCCCAGGTCCGTCACGTCGCCCGCGCCCATGGTGAGAACGAGATCACCGGCCTTCGCCATTCCCGCGACCACCTCCGGGACCTCCGCCTTGTCGTGGACCGGCGTCACGTCCGCTCCCGCGGCCCGCGCCGCCTCGATGATCAGCTCGCTCGTCACCCCGGGGACCGGGTCCTCGCGGGCCGGGTAGATGTCCAGGACCACCGAGCCGTCCGCGAGCGCCAGCGCGTCCCCCATCTCCTTGCCGAGCTCCTGCGTCCGTGAGAAGAGGTGGGGCTGGAAGACGACGAGGATGCGGGCGTCACCGGCGGCCGCGCGCATGGCCTCCAGGTCCGCGGTCATCTCGGTGGGGTGGTGGGCGTAGGAGTCGATGACCTGCACCCCGGCCGCCTCGCCCTTGAGCTGGAGGCGCCGCTTGACGCCGGTGTACGCGGCCAGCGCCGGCGCGAGCTCGGCGGCGGGGATGCCGAGGGCGGCACCGGCGGCGAGGGCGGCGACCGCGTTGTGCGCGTAGTGGCGGCCGGGGACGGACACGGTGAAGGTGAGCGGGGAGCCGTCCAGCTCGACGGTGACCTCGCTCCTCAGGCCCTGCGGGACGACCGAGAGCACCCGTACGTCGGCGTCCTCGGCGTCGCCGTACGTCACCACGCGCACGCCGCTCGCCGCGACCCGCCGGGTCAGTTCCCGGGCGCCCTCGTGGTCCGCGTTGACGACCAGCGTGCCGCCCTCGACGACACGGTCCACGAAGGTCTCGAAGGACGCGTAGATCTCGTCCATCGAGGCGTAGTTGGCGTGATGGTCGAGCTCGACGTTGAGGACGATCGCGACCTCGGGGGCGTACTTGTGGAAGCTGCGGTCCGATTCGTCCGCCTCGGCGACGAAGACGTCGCCCTCGCCGTGCAGGGCGTTGGAGCCGGGCGCGTCCAGGTCGCCGCCGATGGCGTACGAGGGCTTCAGACCCAGCTCGGACAGGGAGACCGCCAGCATCGAGGTGGTCGTGGTCTTGCCGTGCGTCCCCGCGACCGCGATCGGCCGCAGGCCGTCCATCAGCGCGGCGAGGGCGTCGGACCGGTGCACGACGGGGATGCCGAGCTCGGCCGCCCGGGCCAGTTCGGGGTTGTCGGCCCGGATCGCCGACGACACGACCACGCAGGTGGCGTCGGCCGCCAGGTGCTCGGCCGCGTGTCCGATGTGCACGGTCGCGCCGAGCGCCCGCAGCGCCTGCGCGGTCTCCGAGTCCTTGGCGTCGCTGCCGGCCACCTTCGCCCCGCGCTGCGCGAGGATCTTCGCGATCCCCGACATCCCGGCCCCACCGATCCCGATGAAGTGCGGTCGGTCCATGGCGGTAGGAAGGCCGGGTGCCATGCGTGTGTCTCCCCAAAGTGGTGCGGTACGGATGCGGGGGCCAGCCTATGCCTTGCTGTGCGAGAACAGCTTCAGCACCGGGACGCCCACCTTGTGCCGGGCCCGGGACGCCCAGTCCCGGTGGAAGAACTCCTCCACGTAGTGGGGGTCGGTCAGCACGATCACCTCGTCCGCGCCGATCTCGTCGACGAGGGACTTCAGCGCGTCCAGGGGGTGGTCCTCGATGAGCCGGCCCTCCGCCTCGCTGCCGGATGCCCTGAGCGCCTGGAGGGACACCTCCAGGGCCCGCTCCCCCACACCCTTGGCGGCCTCGCCCTCGGGCGTCTCCCGCTCCCGTACGGCCTCGTCCAGTTCGCCCAGCGCCACGTCGTCGATGGCCCGCAGCAGCCGGTCGGCCTGGTCCCCGCGCGGCTGGAGCAGCACGTGGAAGGCGACCGACTCGTCACCGTGCAAAGTGGTGACGAACTCCACGTCGGCGGACGTCAGGGCCTTCTCGATCATCAAAACGCTAGTGAACACCGGGCGTCCCCTTCTCTGCCTCTGCGGAAACCATCCTGCCCCGTGATCGCACGGGTACTGCCGGATTCAGTGTGCCCGCCGGAAGGTAAACGGAACGACAGATTCCGCCGATGTCGGCCTCGGCGGCACCGATCGAACACGCCTCCGGACGGTCAGGGCCTGCGATACCTGCTGAAGAGGAATCCGTCCTCCTCCAGCAGGGAGTCCAGTACGAACCGTGCCGGGACGGCCACCGACGGCCCCCCGGCGATCCGCTGCGCGTCACCCGCGGTGAGCATGGGGGACACGGTCAGACAGAGCTCGTCGAGCACCCCGGCGGCCACCAGCTGCCCGAGCAGCCGGGGGCCGCCCTCGGTCAGCAGCCGGGTGTGCCCCAGCCCGGCGAGCGCCCGGACGGCCCGGACGGGGTCCACGCCGACCCCGTCCCCGGCGATCACCACCCGCGCGCCCGCCTTCTCGGCCGCCGCGATCCGGTCCGGGGCCGCCGCGGCGCCGGTGAGGATCAGCGTGGGCACCAGGGGCGAGGTGTACAGCGGGAGCGAGAAGTCCAGGTCCAGGCTCGCGGTGACCACCGCGATCGCCGGAGCCGGGCCCTGTCCGGCCGCCTCCCTCATCTCCGCGAACTCGTCACGCGCGCGTGCGGGCCGGTACCCCTCCTGCCGGACCGTTTCCGCACCGGCGATCACCACGTCCGCGAGCGCCCGCAGCGTCCCGAAGATCCGCATGTCGGTCGCGGTGGAGATGGGGTGCGACCGGCCGTCGTGCTGGGCGGCCCCGTCCAGCGTGGCGACCATGTTGGCGCGCAGCCACACCTCGGGGGTCCCGGGGCCCGGCCCGAGCTCGGGGTAGGCGTAGGCGGCGGCCAGCTCGGCGAGGCTCCAGTCATGGCCGGCCTCCCCCTCGGGGCTCCGGATCGCTGTCTCGTCGGTCACAGGGAACAGGCGTCGCATGCCGTGCAGTGTGGCACGGCGCTTAGCATGGTGAACCGTGTCTACTTCCCCCGCCGCGTCCGGGTCCGGTTCGATGACCGGCTCCGCCCCGCTGTCCCTGTGCGACCGCGAGCCGCACGTCCCCGCGGACCGGCTGGTCGCCGAGATGGTGCCGCCGCCGCGGTTCGACTCGGTGCGTTTCGACACCTACATCCCGGACCCGAACCAGCCCAGCCAGACCGAGGCCGTCCGGGTCCTGGAGGGCTTCGCGGCGGGCCTGGGCGGCGCGCACGCGGTCGGCGGCGGCAGGCGCGGCTTCCTGGGGTTCGGCAGGCCCAAGGCGCCGAAGGCCCCGGCGGGCCCCCGCGGCGTCTACCTCGACGGCGGCTACGGCGTCGGCAAGACCCACCTGCTGGCCTCCCTCTGGCACGCGACCCCCGCCGAGCCCGCCCTCAAGGCCTTCGGCACCTTCGTCGAGCTGACCAACCTGGTCGGTGCCCTCGGCTTCCAGAAGACGGTCCAGACGCTCTCCGGGCACCGCCTGCTGTGCATCGACGAGTTCGAACTGGACGACCCGGGCGACACCGTCCTGGTCTCCACCCTGCTGGGCAAGCTGGTCGACGCGGGCGTGGCGCTCGCGGCCACCTCCAACACCCTGCCGGGCAAGCTCGGCGAGGGCCGGTTCGCGGCCGCGGACTTCCTGCGCGAGATCCAGGGCCTGTCGGCGCACTTCCGCCCGCTGCGCATCGACGGCGAGGACTACCGCCACCGCGGGCTGCCCGAGGCGCCGGCGCCGTTCACCGACGAGCAGGTCACCAGGGCGGCGCACGCCACGCAGGGCGCCTCGCTCGACGACTTCCCGAGCCTCCTCGCGCACCTCGCCAGGGTCCACCCGAGCCGCTACGGCGCCCTGACCGACGATCTCAGGGCGGTCTGCCTCACCGATGTGCAGCCGGTGCCGGACCAGTCGACGGCGCTGCGGCTCGTGGTGCTCGCGGACCGGCTCTACGACCGCGAGGTGCCGGTGCTGGCGTCCGGGATGCCCTTCGACAAGCTGTTCAGCGACGAGATGCTGAACGGCGGCTACCGCAAGAAGTACTTCCGCGCGATATCCCGGCTGACCGCGCTGGCGCGCGACGCCAAGGGACTCGTCGCTTAATCAGCGAAACGTCGCACGTCAAGAGCCAGTTCGCGTCAGCGACCCGGCGCGCTTCAGCCTCTCTTCAGCCGGAAACGTTAAGTTAACCCAGCAAACAACTTTGCCGGGCTAAGGTGTTTCTTGACCAAGCGTTGACCAACGGTTGGTCAAGGCTAGAAGTGTGAACTGCCGAGAGGGGGGCGCATGTTCCGAGGTGCGACGGTACGGACCGTGACAGCGGTCCTCGCCGCCGTTCTTCTGGCGCTCCCGTTCTTCGCACACTCCGCGGGATTCGCAACCGCGCACACAGGCCGTCAGGCTGAGGCCAAAGCTCAGACCGGAACCACGCTCTCCGGCAAGGCGTCGCACACCGAAGCCTCCGGCAAACGCCACTGCAACCACGCCGGGGACCCGACCGGTCCCCTGCGCACCCGCGACCGGCACCGCGCCGTCGACTTCGCCCCTCAGGGGCCCGAGCGTCCCCTGTCGGCCGAGGAGCCGGCGGCCGCGCCCGAGCGGGTGGCAGCAGGCGAGTTCCGCCTGTCGAGACCCTCGACAGCCCACGCTCCGGCGGCACTTCAAGTTTTCCGCTGCTGACAGCAGAGCAGTCCCCCACCTCTGTTCCCCCACCTGTCATGTCAACCGACGCGCCCTTCGGCGCGCCTGGTAAGCCCGACGCGCCCCCACGGCGCGCCAGGAGGAGTCACCACATGCAGCCCCTCATCGACAACGCCCGTACGTTCGGACAGCGCCCTGAGGAGTTCGCCAAGCTGGCCGAAGGCCAGTCCCCCCAGGTCCTGTTCATCACCTGCTCGGATTCCAGGGTCGTCCCGGCCCTGATCACGGGCGCCCGCCCGGGCGAGCTCTTCGAGCTGCGCACCGCGGGCAACATCGTTCCCCCCTACGCCTCCGAGCACCCCACCAGCGAGGCGGCCACCATCGAGTACGCCGTTGAGGTCCTGGGCGTCCGCGACATCGTGGTCTGCGGGCATTCCCACTGCGGCGCCGTCGGTGCCCTGGTCCGCGGCGACGACCTGGACGCCGTCCCGGCCGTGCGCGCCTGGCTCAACCACGCCACCCCGCGCCCGTCCGGCACGACCGAGGACCCGGAGGTCGCCGAGGGCGTGCAGAACCACGTCCTGGCCCAGGTGCTGCGCCTGCGGTCCTACCCGTTCATCGACAAGAAGCTGGCGGAGGACCAACTGACCCTGCACGCCTGGTACTACGAGGTGCACACGGGCGCCGTGCGCGTCCACCGCGCCGAGACCGACGCGTTCGAGGGTCTGTGACCGGGATGATGACCAAATACCCTCACCTGCGGCAGGACTTCGCCGCCTCCCTGGTCGTCTTCCTGGTCGCGCTCCCGCTCTGCGTGGGCGTGGCCGTCGCCTCCGGCGTCCCGGCCGAACTCGGCCTCGTCACCGGCATAGTCGGCGGCATCGTCACCGGTCTGATGCGGGGCAGCAGCCTCCAGGTCTCCGGACCCGCGGCCGGTCTGACCGTCCTCGTCTTCGAGGCGGTGACCGAGTTCGGGCTGCCGGCCCTCGGCGTCATCGTGCTGGCCGCCGGACTGTTCCAGCTGGCCATGGGCGCCCTGAAACTGGGGCGCTGGTTCCGCGCGATATCCCTCTCGGTCGTCGAGGGCATGCTGGCCGGCATCGGCCTCGTGATCATCGCGGGCCAGCTCTACTCGGCCGCCGGTCTCAAGGCCCCCGCCTCCGGACTCGACAAGATCCTCGGACTGCCCGGCGCGGTCGTCGACGCGCTCGGCAGCCCCACGGCGCTCGCCTCGCTCGCCGTCGGCGCGGGCACCATCGCGGTGCTCCTGCTGTGGAAGAGGCTTCCCAGGAAGGCGCAGACCGTGCCGGGCGCGCTCGCCGCGGTCCTGCTGGCCACCCTGGCCACCCAGGTCCTCGGTCTGTCGGTCGCCACCGTCGAGGTGAACGGCCTGCTGGCCTCCGTCCAGCCGCCCGGCGCGGAGGCCTTCGGCGAGCTGGCCGACCCGGCCATCTTCGGCACGATCCTCGCCTTCACCCTGATCGCCTCCGCCGAGAGCCTGTTCAGCGCCGCGGCCGTGGACCGGCTGCACGACGGTCCGCGCACCGAGTACGACAAGGAGCTCATGGCCCAGGGCGTGGGCAACACGGTGTGCGGCGCGCTCGGCGCCCTGCCCATGACCGCGGTCATCGTGCGCAGCTCCGCCAACGTCCAGGCGGGTGCCAGGACCAAGGCGTCCCGGGTCATGCACGGCGTGTGGCTGCTGCTGTTCGCGGCCCTGCTGCCCTCGACGCTGGCGCTGATCCCGCTGCCCGCGCTCGCCGGCATCCTGGTCCACGCGGGCTTCAAGCTGATCCCCTTCCGGGAGATCGTGTCGCTGTGGCGCGGGCACCGCGGTGAGGCGCTCATCCTGGTGGCCACGGCCGTCTCGATCGTCGCGGTGAACATGTTCGAGGGCGTCCTCATCGGTCTGGCCCTGTCGGTCGTCAAGACCGCCTGGGAGGCCTCGCACCTCAAGCTGGAGATCGTCGACAAGGGCGCGGGTCCGATCCAGGCGCACCTGTCGGGCAACGCCACCTTCCTGCGGCTGCCGAAGATCCTCGACAGCCTGGAGTCGCTGCCCCAGGACCGTCCCGTGGAGCTGGACCTCTCCGGTCTGCACCACCTGGACCACGCCTGCCGCACGGCCCTGGAGAACTGGGCCGAGCGGCACAGCGCGGTCGGCACGGAACCCGTGCGGGTCACGGAACCGGAGCTGGTGAGAACCACGGCCCCGTAACGCTCTCCCGCCCGGTCCGGGGACCTCGTGGCCCCGGACCGGGCACCGGGCATATCGTTGCAGGAGCAGACATACGGACCTCTGGACGAGGAGGTCGGAATGCTCCAGGAACTGTTGACGGCGGCCGTGGCGGCCGGTTCCGCGGGCCTGGTCTACCTCGCGGCGGCGGCCCGGGTCGTCAAGCAGTACGAGCGCGGGGTGGTCTTCCGCCTCGGACGCCTCGCGGGCGAGGTGCGCGAGCCCGGGTTCACGGTGGTCGTGCCGTTCGTGGACCGGCTGCACAAGGTGAACATGCAGATCGTCACGCTGCCGGTGCCGGCCCAGGAGGGCATCACCCGGGACAACGTGACCGTGCGTGTGGACGCGGTCGTCTACTTCCGGGTCGTCGACGCGGCCAGCGCCCTGGTGAAGGTCGAGGACTACAGGTTCGCCGTCTCCCAGATGGCCCAGACCTCACTGCGCTCGATCATCGGCAAGAGCGAGCTGGACGACCTGCTCTCCAACCGCGAGAAGCTCAACGAGGGCCTGGAGCTGATGATCGACAGCCCGGCCGTCGGCTGGGGCGTGCAGGTGGACCGCGTCGAGATCAAGGACGTGTCGCTGCCGGACGCGATGAAGCGGTCGATGGCCCGGCAGGCCGAGGCCGACCGTGAGCGGCGGGCCCGGATCATCAACGCCGACGCGGAACTCCAGGCCTCCAAGAAGCTCGCGGAGGCCGCCAAGGAGATGTCCGAGCAGCCCGCCGCGCTCCAACTCCGGTTGCTGCAGACCGTCGTGGCGGTGGCCGCCGAGAAGAACTCGACGCTCGTCCTGCCCTTCCCGGTGGAGCTGCTGCGCTTCCTGGAGCGGGCGCAGGAGCGCCCGGGCGGGACCTGACGGGCCGGGACACGCTACGCGCGTGGTTCCCGCGGGCCGAGCCAGGTGATAGACACAGCGACGTCACAGTCCTGTCCGCCAGCAGGAAGGTTGCTTCGCCATGTCCGCAACACGACGTCAGGTCCTGGCCCGCAGCGGCGCCCTGGGTGTGGGCATCGCCTTCACCGGCGCCCTCTCCGAGCTCTTCGCCGGCACCGCCGCCGCCCAGTCCCTCGGCCACACCGGCTACGGCCCTCTCGTCCCGGACCCCAACGGCCTGCTGGACCTGCCGAAGGGCTTCCGCTACAAGGTCCTCTCCCGTGAGGGCGACCAGCTCCGCTCCGGCGAGGGCAAGGTCCCCTCCAACCACGACGGCATGACCGCCCTGCCCGGCAGACACGGTCGCGTCCACCTGGTCCGCAACCACGAGAACCGCCCCACCGCGGCCCTCGCCGTCCCCACCGTCAAGGGCCTGACCTACGACCCGGCGGGCAAGGGCGGCTGTACGGCCCTGACGCTGGACTCCCGCGACGACGTGCTGTCGGAGCGGGTCGCCATCGCCGGCACCGCCGTCAACTGCGCGGGCGGGCCCACCCCTTGGGGCACCTGGCTGACCTGCGAGGAGACCGAGGACAAGGCCGGGACGAACGGCTACACCAAGGACCACGGCTTCATCTTCGAGGTGGACCCGGTCGACCCGCACCGCTCGGGCGCCGTACCGCTGACCGCGATGGGCCGCTTCCAGCACGAGGCGATCGCGATCGACCCCAGGCGCGGCATCGTCTACGAGACCGAGGACGCCTTCCTCAAGCCCTTCGGCCTGTTCTACCGCTTCCTGCCCAACCGGCCCGAGGGCGGCCTCGGTTCCCTGCGCGCCGGTGGCCGGCTCCAGGCGATGCGGGTGCCCGGCGTACCGGACCTGTCCCTGATCCAGGAGACCGGTGCCTGCTTCGAGGGCGTCGAGTGGGTCGACGTACCGGACCCGCTGGCCGCCCAGACCCCGGTCCGGCTCCAGGACTTCGGGCCGAAGGGCATCACCCACGCCCAGAAGCTGGAGGGCTGCTACTGGGGCGGGAAGTCCGTCTACTTCGTGTCGTCGTTCGCGCGCAGCGCCGACGGTTCGGCCGCCGACCACTTCGGGCAGATCTGGCGCTACGACCCCTCGGCGCGCCGGCTCACCCTGGTGATCGTCTTCGGTCCCGACACCGACGTGCAACTGCCCGGCGAGTCCCCGGACAACATCTGCCTCGCCCCGAGCGGCGGCCTGATGGTGTGCGAGGACGGCAACGGCGCCCAGCACGTCTTCGGCGTCACCCGGCACGGCGAGGTGTACGCGATGGCCCGCAACGCGCAGAACATCGGCACGCCCGAGGCGCCGGAGTGGGGCGAGTTCGCGGGCGTCACCTTCTCCCCCGACGGGCAGACGATGTACGTCAACTGCTACACGCCCGGGACGACCTTCGCGGTGACGGGGCCCTGGCGCAGGTAGCCGCCCTCCACGACGGCTGGCGCGCCCCCGGTCCCCCGGCGCAGGATCGAGGGACCGGACCCGGACCGGAAGGGGTGCCCCATGTCGAAGAAGGGTTCGAGGACGCGCGCGGCGGGGAAGGGCCCGACGGACGGGGCCGACCCGGCCCTGCGCGAGCTGCTGCGGATACCGGGCGGCAAACCGGTGGACCTGGCCGCCCACGACGCCCGGGAGACCCCGGCCGGCCCCCGTGACAAGAAGGCCGGCCTGGCCGCGATGACCGAGCTGGCCGCCCCGCTCGCCGACCTCCAGGAACGCCTGTGGGCGGCGAGCACGGCGGGCGACCGGCGCCGGGTCCTGCTGGTGCTACAGGGCATGGACACCAGCGGCAAGGGCGGCACCGTCAAGCACGTCATCGGCCTGTTCAACCCGTCCGGCTGCCGCATCCAGGCCTTCAAGGCACCCACGCCCAAGGAACTGGGGCACTCCTTCCTCTGGCGCATCAAACGGGCCCTGCCGCAAGCCGGTGAGCTGGGCATCTTCGACCGCTCGCACTACGAGGACGTCCTCATCGCCCGCGTCCGCTCGCTCGCCCCGCCCGCCGAGATCGAGCGCCGCTACGACGAGATCAACCACTTCGAGAAGTCCCTCGCCGACGACGGCGTCACCGTCGTCAAGTGCTTCCTGCACATCTCGTACGGCGAACAGCGCGACCGCCTGCTCAAGCGCCTGGACCGCCCGGACAAGCACTGGAAGTTCAACGTCGCGGACATCGACGAGCGCGCCCTGTGGCCCGCCTACCAGCAGGCGTACGAGACGGCCCTGGAGCGCTGCTCGACCCCGCACGCGCCCTGGTACCTGATCCCAGCCGACCGCAAGTGGTACCGGAACTGGGCGGTCAGCCGGCTCCTCCTGGAGCACCTGTCGGAGCTGGACCCGCGCTACCCGGAGGCGGACTTCGACGTGGAGGAAGCGCGCAGGCGGCTGCTGGAACAGTGAATCCCGGGGTACTCGGGGTCCATGACCGAGAACCGGCATGTCAAGGGCTCGTACTGGCTGGAGACGGCACCCGGCGGACCCCGGCCGCCGCTGACCGAGGACCTCGACGTCGACGTGGCCGTCATCGGCGCCGGCATCGCCGGGCTGAGCACGGCGTGGGAGCTGACGCGGGCGGGGCGGCGGGTGGCGGTCCTGGAGGCCGGGCGGGTGGCCGCCGGCGTCACCGGACACACCACCGCCAAACTGACCGCCCTGCACACACTGATCTACGACAAGCTGCGCCGCACCCGCGGCCCCGAGGGCGCCCGGCTGTACGCCCGCTCGCAGAGCGAGGCGATCGAACGGGCCGCCGAGATCGCGGACGAGCTCGGCGTCGACTGCGACTGGGAGCAGCGCAGCGCCTACACCTACGTCCGTGACGAGAGCCGGGTCGAGGAGCTGCGTGCCGAGGCGGCGGCCGCCCGGGAGGCGGGACTGCCGGCGTCGTTCGTGACGGAGACCGGGCTGCCGTTCCCGGTGGCGGGCGCGGTCCGGGCGACCGGGCAGGCGCAGTTCCATCCGCGCAAGTACCTGCTGGCCCTGGCCGAGGACCTGGTCGCCTCGGGTGCGGCGGTCCACGAGCACACCGCCGTCCTCGGGCTCGACGAGGGCGAGCCGTGCCGGCTGTCGACGGACACGGGGGCCACGGTGACGGCCCGGGACGTCGTGGTCGCCACCCACTATCCGATCTTCGACCGGGCCCTGCTGTTCACCCGGCTCTCCCCGCGCCGCGAGCTGGTCGTCGCCGGGACGATCGACCGGGAGCGGGATCCGGACGGCATGTACATCACGCCGGAGGAGGGCACCCGCTCGGTCCGCACGGCTCCCCTGGACGCCGACAAGCGGCTGCTCATCGTCACCGGCGAGCACTTCACTCCCGGCACGGGCGACACCCGGACCCGGTTCGACGACCTGTCCGCGTGGGCCGCCCGGCACTACCCGGGCGTCGAGCTCACCCACTCCTGGGCCACCCAGGACAACGACCCCACCGACACCGTGCCGCTGGTCGGCCCGCTGCACCCGGGTGCCCGGCACACGTATGTCGCCACCGGCTTCGGCGGCTGGGGCATGAGCGGCGGCATCATGGCGGGGCGTCTGCTCACGGCCCAGATCACCGGTGAGCCGTGCGCGTGGAGCGATCTGTACGACCCGCGCCGGCTGCGTTCGACGGTCCGCGAGGCCCCGACCTTCCTGAAGACGCAGGCCCAGGTGGCCCGTCACTTCGTCGGCGACCGGCTGCGTCCCGCTCCCCCGCTGGAGTCGCTGCCGCCGGGAGAGGGTGCCGTGGTCCGGGTCAACGGCGACCGGCTCGCGGTCTACCGCGACGACGAGGGCAACCTCCACGCCGTCTCGCCCCGCTGCACCCACCTGGGCTGCCTGGTCTCCTTCAACGGGGCCGAGGACGCCTGGGAGTGCCCGTGCCACGGCTCCCGCTTCGACACGGACGGCAAGGTGATCCAGGGCCCGGCGACCAAGCCGCTGGAGCAGCGGGACATCTGAGCGGGTGACGTCACCGGCGGGGATGAGCGGCACATAGGGCGTTTCACCATATTTTCGTATGGTGATCACCCTTGTACGGCACGTCACCGCCGCCTGCGTCCTCGGCGCCGCCCTCTCGGCCTGCGCCGCCGCTCCCCACCCGGCTCCCCGGGTGGGGAGCGGCGGCGC
>NZ_LJBR01000085.1 GCF_001282115.1 Streptomyces sp. NRRL B-24085
CCGGGGCGGCCGCTCGCCACGCCACCGTCCGGAGGGTCCGGCGGCGGTACGACCTCGGGTGCGTCCGGTGACGCCACTCCGCCGCCGCTAGCACTCGACGGTTACCACGCGAGCGGTGGGACCGGGAACGGGATCGCGCCGGGCGAGCCGAATCCGTACGGCGCGACCTACCGCGTCGACGGCAGCCTGCCCGAGGGGCCCGGCTCGGCGCCCGTCTACCGGGCCCAGGGGCAGGTCACCGAGGCTGAGGTGGCGCGGCTCGCCGAGGCGCTCGGGGTCGACGGGACGCCGGTGGCGCAGGGGCAGGTCTGGCGGATCGGGGTCAAGGACGGTTCGGGGCCGAGTCTCCAGGTGAACCGGCAGGCGCCGGGCGCGTGGACCTTCCAGCGCTACTCCCCCGTCGTCGACGACTGCCGGAGCGCCACCGTGTGCGGGGCCCCCGGCGGCCGTCCGGTGAGCGAGGCGGTCGCGGAGAAGGCCGCCGCGCCGGTGCTGAAGGCGGTGGGCCAGGGCACCGCGCATCTGGACGCGAGCCAGGTCATGGGCGCCCAGCGGATCGTGAACGCCGACCCGGTCGTGGGCGGGCTGCCCACGGACGGCTGGGCTACCGGCGTCACCGTGAACGGCCAGGGTGAAGTGGTCGGCGGCAGCGGCCAGTTGAAGGCGCCGGTCAAGGGCGACACGTATCCCGTGCTGAGCGCCGAGAAGACGCTGGGGCTGCTGAACGAGGTGCCCGTGGCCGACCACCGCATGGGCATCGGCGGCTGCGCCAGTCCCGTACCGCTGAAGGACCGGCTCGAGGCGCCCTGCGGGGAGTCGACGGCGAGTCCGGCGAAGAGCACGCTCACCGTCGAGAAGGCGGAGTTCGGGCTGGCGTCGCACCTGGTCGCCGGGCGGCAGGCGCTGGTGCCGTCCTGGCTGTTCGAGGTGCGGGCGACGGGCGCGAAGGACGCGTTCACGGTGACGTACCCGGCGGTCGACCCGGCGTACATCGCCGCGCCGGCGACCGCGACGCCGAGCACGCCCGCCTCCCCCACCGCGCCCTCCGGCCGGCCGACCTCCGCCCCGAAGACACGGGACGTCGAGGTGGACGGCTACACCGCCGAGGGCGACGAGCTGACCGTGAGCTTCACGGGCGGGGTGTGCGGGGACTACACGGCGAAGGCGAGCGAGAACGCGGACCGGGTGAAGGTCGAGGTGACCTACACGCCGTGGCCGGACAAGGTCTGCATCATGATCGCCAAGGAGATGCAGAAGACGGTCCCGCTGGACGCGCCGCTCGGCGACCGCGAGGTCGTGGACTCGGACGGCAAGGCGATCCCGCTGACGAAGCCGGGGGCGCGGCTGCCGGAGACCTCCGGGGCCCGGTAGCCCCCGGGACGCGCGAAGGCGGCGGCCCCCCAGGAGGGAGCCGCCGCCTTCTGTCGCGTCGGACCGGTGCGAGCCGCGGACTAGCTGAAGGAGTCGCCGCAGGCGCAGGAGCCGGTCGCGTTCGGGTTGTCGATCGTGAAGCCCTGCTTCTCGATGGTGTCCACGAAGTCGATGGACGCGCCGCCCAGGTACGGGGCGCTCATGCGGTCGGTGACGACCTTGACGCCGCCGAAGTCCTTGACGACGTCGCCGTCGAGCGAGCGCTCGTCGAAGAAGAGCTGGTAACGCAGGCCGGAGCAGCCGCCGGGCTGAACGGCGACGCGCAGGGCCAGGTCGTCACGGCCTTCCTGGTCGAGCAGGGCCTTGACCTTCGCCGCGGCGGCGTCGGACAGGATGATGCCGTCGGTGACGGTGCCGGTCTCGTCCGATACGGACATCTACATCTCTCCCGGGTTGTACGGAGACTGCTTGCCGACTGGTGCAACCGGCAAGGCCGCGGATTCATTCCGGGCCGGACGCCGGTATTTTCCGGCGCCTTCTTCATGCTCGCACATGCGGCCCCGAGCGGAAAACGTCCTGCCGGAGCCCCGTGAGCCCGTTTTCGGGATTCACGTCACATCGACGCAATGACCATCGTCAAAGTGACGTGAAGCGGGTTATGATAGATAACGTCAGTTCGACGAAAAGTAGAAAGGGTGCGTGTCGTGACCACCGCCCAGACCACGGAGCTCGACGTACAGCCGACTCCGCTCGCCCTGTTGCTGCTCGGCCGCGAGGCCGACCCGAGGAGCGAGCGGGGCGTCGAGTGTCCCGGCGATCTGCCCTCGCCGTCCGACCCCGACCTGGTCGAGCGCGCCCGCGCGGCCAAGGAGAAGCTCGGCGACAAGGTGTTCGTCCTCGGCCACCACTACCAGCGTGACGAGGTCATCCAGTTCGCCGACGTCACGGGCGACTCCTTCAAGCTGGCCCGGGACGCGGCCGCGCGCCCGGAGGCCGAGTACATCGTGTTCTGCGGTGTGCACTTCATGGCCGAGTCGGCGGACATCCTCACCTCCGACGACCAGAAGGTCGTCCTGCCCGACCTCGCCGCCGGCTGCTCCATGGCCGACATGGCGACGGCCGAGCAGGTCGCCGAGTGCTGGGACGTGCTGACCGACGCCGGTATAGCCGAGCAGGTCGTGCCGGTGTCGTACATGAACTCCTCCGCGGACATCAAGGCGTTCACGGGCAAGCACGGCGGCCTGATCTGCACGTCGTCCAACGCGAAGCGCGCCCTGGAGTGGGCCTTCGAACAGGGCGAGAAGGTCCTCTTCCTTCCGGACCAGCACCTCGGCCGCAACACCGCCGTGCGCGACATGGGCATGTCCCTGGAGGACTGTGTCGTCTACAACCCGCACAAGCCGAACGGCGGCCTGACCGCCGAGCAGCTGCGGGACGCGAAGATGATCCTGTGGCGCGGGCACTGCTCGGTCCACGGCCGCTTCTCGCTGGAGTCCGTCGAGGACGTGCGCGCCCGCATCCCCGGGGTGAACGTCCTGGTGCACCCCGAGTGCAAGCACGAGGTCGTGGCCGCGGCGGACTACGTCGGCTCGACGGAGTACATCATCAAGGCGCTGGAGGCAGCCCCGGCCGGCTCGAAGTGGGCGATCGGCACGGAGCTCAACCTCGTACGACGCCTCGCGAACCGTTTCGCCCCCGAGGGCAAGGAGATCGTCTTCCTCGACAAGACGGTCTGCTTCTGCTCGACCATGAACCGCATCGACCTGCCCCACCTGGTCTGGACCCTGGAGTCCCTGGCCGAGGGCAAGCTCGTCAACCGGATCGAGGTCGACAAGGAGACCGAGGCGTTCGCGAAGCTGGCCCTGGAGCGGATGCTGGCGCTGCCGTAACCCCGCCGTCAGCCGGCGCTCACCCCGACGCGGAGGTCCGCTCGGGGTGGGCGGGGTCGAGGGTGAAGACATCGCCGGACGGCGTGGTGACGACGAGGGCGCCCTTGTTGAGCAGCACCTTGGTCGGCAGCTCGGTCAGGGCGTTCACCCACTGGGCGCGCGGCAGGGTCTCCCACAGCAGCGTGCCCTTGTCGGCGTCCAGAGCCGCGACCCGCCCGCTGGCGCTGGACACATAGACCACCCGGGTGCCCGCGCCCGGGGTGACACCGCCCGGCTGCTCCAGGCTCGTCGGGGTCTGCCAGAGCTGCTTGCCGGTGCGTGCCGACACGGCCGTCACCTGGCCGGAGGTGCCGGTGAACCACAGCGTGCCGTCCGCCGCTGTCACGGTGCCCTCGAACTCCTTCGCCAGCTCCGTCGTCGTGGCGGCACCGGTGTCCGGGTCGACCAGCCGGATCCGGGCGAAGGGGCCCTTCGTACCGGTGCTCAGGTGCCCCGGCACTTCCTCGGCGGCCTCGAGGTAGAGCAGGCGGCCGTCGTACGTGCCGACGAGGGTCGAGTGAGGGGGCACCTTCAGGCGCCGCACCGAGCCGTCGGAGCGGTCGAAGCCCAGGAGCAGGATCTCCTTGGCGGCCGTCATGCCGGGAGCGCACTCCAGGTAGAGGCCCACGTTCGTGTGCGCGGGGTCGCACTGCATCCCCGACGGAAGCGGCGCCGTCCAGCGCTGGGCGCCGGTACGCACCGCACGCGCGGTCAGCGATCCGCGGCCGATGTCCGGGACGAGCACCAGGTCGCCGGAGACGAACACGTGGGTCGACTGGAGGTCCACCGTGCGGTGCCAGAGCCGTTTCCCTGTGCCGGTGTCTAGGGCGACGACCGAGGTCACGAGGTCGCCGCCTTCGGGTTGGTACTGCTGTTTGACCAGCATGACGTCGTCCGCGACACCGAGGAGCCAGAAGAAGTGCGACCTCTTCATCGCGAAGGACGGCGTCCCCTCGGTACGCCAGTCGACCCGTCCGGTGACACCGTCGAGGCGTACGGGCATCACCGCGTCGCCCGCGCAGTACACGGCGCCCTCGTACGTCTGGCACTCCGGGCCGTCGTCTCCGTCCAGAAGGGTGATGCCCTTCTTCGGGCCGTGCTCGGCACTGGCGTACACCGTGGTCCGCCAGGGCTGCCAGCCGGTGGGCAGCTCCGTTCCGCGCGCTGCGGCGCCCTCCGCCTGGACCGTGCCGCCCCCGCCGTCACTGTCGGTCCGCCCGGGGCCGCTCAGCAGATATGCCGTCAGTGCGACGGCCAGCACGCCGATCGCCGCGGTCACCGCCCACAGCGGACGCAGCCGGCGCCGGCGGCCGGGCGAGGTGGCCGACTCCGGGCCGGGGGCCCCGGTGTCCGAGGGGTCAGGCAGCTCGCCACGCGAGGTCACCGTCGGGGGGCCCTCGGCCGCTTCCTCGGGCAGCACCCGTGCGAACTCGCTGGCCACCTCGTCCAGTCCGGGCCGGTCCGCGGCCTCCTTGGCCAGACAGCTCCGCAGGACCGCCCGCAGCTCCTCCCCCACGCCGTCCAGGACGGGTTCGTCGTGCACCACCTGGTACGCCGTAAGGTAGGGGCTGTCCGCGTCGAACGGTCCCCGCCCGGTGAGGGTGTACACCAGCAGCGCGCCGAGTGCGAAGACGTCGGAGGCCGGGCCGACCGTGCGGGCGTCGGTGAGCTGTTCCGGGGACATGAAGGGCGGGGTGCCGATCATCTGGCCGGTCTCGGTCAGGGGGTTGTTCTCCGCCGCCCGGGAGATGCCGAAGTCGATGACGCGGGGGCCGTCGTCGGCCATCAGGACGTTGGCGGGCTTGAGGTCGCGGTGCACCACCCCGGCCCGGTGGATGTCCCGCAGTGCCTCCACCAACCCCAGTGCCAGGCGCCGCAGTTGGCTCTCCCGCAACGGGCCGAGCTCGGACATCCGGTCGGCGAGCGAGCGGCCCGGGACGTACTGGGTCGCCATCCACGGCCGGGCCGCCTCCGGGTCGGCGTCCACGACCGGGGCGGTGAAGGCACCGCTCACCTTGCGGACGGCCTCGATCTCCTGGCGGAAGCGGGTGCGGAAGACGGGGTCCTCGGCGTACTGGGCGTGCACGACCTTCACCGCGACCTCGCGGCCGGAGCGGGATCTGCCCCGGTAGACGATGCCCATTCCCCCGGACCCGAGCCGGTCGACCAGCTTGTACCCGCCGACCGATTTCGGGTCGTCCTTGTGCAGCGGCACGTCCGCATCCCCTTCCCCCGTGCGGCAGTACGAGGGCCCAGCATATGTAACGGGGTGAGCGGTCCCGGTTCGGGAAGGTCGAGGGCCGTGACGTCAGTGCCGGGAACGGGAGTTGAGCCGGGCCGCCTGGCGGGTCAGGTAGTCGCGTTCGGCGAGGTTGGGGGCCTTGTGGGCGGCCTCGGCGTACAGGCGGGCCGCGGTCGTCGGGTCGCCGGCGCGTTCGTGGAGATAGGCGGCGGCCGCGGCGTGGCGGGGCAGCGTGTCGTCGATCGCGGCCAGCGCCGCCAGGCCCGCGCGGGGGCCGTCGGCCTCGCCCACGGCGACCGCCCGGTTGAGGCGGACGACGGGGCTGTCGGTGAGGCGGGCGAGTTCGTCGTACCACTCGACGATCTGCACCCAGTCGGTCTCCTCGGCGGTGGGAGCGTCGGCGTGCAGGGCGGCGATGGCCGCCTGGGCCTGGAACTCGCCCAGCCGGTCGCGGGCGAGGGCGGCCTGGAGGATCCGCACGCCCTCGGCGATCGCCGCGGTGTCCCAGCGGCCGCGGTCCTGCTCGGCGAGCGGCACCAGAGAGCCGTCGGGGGCGGTGCGGGAGGCGCGGCGGGCGTGGTGGAGCAGCATCAGGGCGAGCAGCCCGGCGACCTCGGGGTGGTCGATGGCGGCGGCGAGCTGCCGGGTGAGCCGGATGGCCTCGGCGGCGAGGTCGACGTCACCGGAGTAGCCCTCGTTGAAGACGAGGTAGAGGACGCGCAGCACGGTGGCGACGTCGCCGGGCTGGTCGAAGCGGACGCCGGCGACGGTGCGCTTGGCCCGGCTGATGCGCTGCGCCATGGTCGCCTCGGGCACGAGGTAGGCCCGGGCGATCTGGCGGGTGGTGAGTCCGCCGACGGCGCGCAGGGTGAGGGCGACGGCGGAGGACGGGGTGAGCGAGGGGTGGGCGCACAGGAAGTAGAGCTGGAGGGTGTCGTCGGCGGCGGACGCGGGCCCGGGCACCGGTTCCTCCTCGATGCGCTCCTCGCGCCGGCGGCGGGCCGTGTCCGAGCGGGTCGCGTCGAGGAACTTGCGCCAGGCCACGGTGACCAGCCAGCCCTTCGCGTCCCGCGGCGGATCGTCCGGCCAGACCCGGACCGCCTCGACCAGCGCGTCCTGGACGGCGTCCTCGGCCGCCGCGAAGTCGGCTCCGCGGCGGACGAGGACGGCGAGCACGCTCGGGGTGAGCCCTCTGAGCAGCGTCTCATCCACCGGGGTGGCACTCCGTGGCGGTGGGCGACTCGGCGTAGAACGGGCGCAGCTCCAGCCATTCATGGATCGGCTTCCCGCCGGCGCCCGGGGCGGCCGACAGCTCACCGGCCAGTTCCAGGGCCCGCTCGTAGCTGTCGACGTCGATCACCATCCAGCCGGCGATGAGGTCCTTGGTCTCGGCGAACGGCCCGTCGGTGACCGGCGGGCGCCCCTCGCCGTCGTACCGCACCCACGTCCCCTCGGGAGCGAGCGCCTGCCCGTCGACGTACTCCCCGGTCTTCACCAGCCCGTCCGCGAAGTCCCGCATGTACTGCACATGCGCGGAGATCTCCTCCGGCGTCCACTGCTCCATGGGCACGTCGTTGGCCGGAGCGGGAGCGCCGCGGTAGTGCTTGAGCAGCAGGTACTTGGCCATGATGTCTCCTGGTGTTCCGGTGCGACCCATTCTGGCCGCTCTCACCACGGGGACGGAGCGGGACGCGGGTTCTCGACATCGCCGGGCGGACTTTCTCTCTCCGGTCCTCGCGGCGGCCTCCGTGGGCTCACTCCGCCCGCGGCCGCACCAGGCCCGACTCGTACGCGATCACCACGAGCTGGGCCCGGTCCCGGGCGCCCAGCTTGGCCATGGCGCGGTTGACGTGGGTCTTGACCGTGAGCGGGCTGACCTCCAGGCGCTCGGCGATCTCGTCGTTGGAGTGGCCGCCGGCGACCTGGACGAGGACCTCGCGCTCGCGGACGGTGAGGGCGGCGAGGCGTTCGGAGCGCACCGGGTCGTTGTCGTCCGCGTCGCCCTGGGCGAGAAAGCGGGCGATCAGGCCCTTCGTGGCGGCCGGGGACAGCAGCGCCTCACCGCCGGCCGCGACCCGGATGGCGCTGAGGAGTTCCTCGGGTTCGCTGCCCTTGCCGAGGAAGCCGGAGGCGCCGGCGCGCAGGGACTGCACGACGTAGTCGTCGACCTCGAAGGTGGTCAGGATGACCACGCGGACGTGGGCGAGTGAGGGGTCCTCGCTGATCATGCGGGTGGCCGCGAGCCCGTCCGTGCCGGGCATCCGGATGTCCATGAGGACGACGTCGGCACGCTCCTGTCTGGTCAGCCGGACGGCCTCGGCCCCGTCGGACGCCTCGCCGACCACCTCCATGTCCGGCTCCGAGTCGACGAGCACCCGGAAGGCGCTGCGCAGCAGTGCCTGGTCGTCGGCGAGCAGGACACGGATCGTCATACGGGCTCCCCCGGTTGGTCCCTCGCGGCGGTGCGGGTCTTGACCGGCAGGATCGCATGGACGCGGAATCCGCCTCCGTAGCGGGGACCGGTGGTGAGGGTGCCGCGCACGGCGGTGACGCGCTCGCGCATCCCGAGCAGTCCGTGGCCGCCGCCGTTGTCCGGGTCGTCGTCGCTGCCGGCCCCGTCGTCGAGGACCGTGATCTCCACGTTCGGGCCGACGCGCACGACGCTGACCTCGGCCTTCGCCGCCGTACCGGCGTGCTTCTGGACGTTGGTGAGGGCTTCCTGGATGACCCGGTAGGCGGCCAGGTCCACGGCGGCGGGCAGGGTGGTGCCGTGGTCGGCGCGGGCGACCTCGACATGGAGGCCGGCGCTGCGGTAGGTGCCGACGAGTTCGTCGAGGCGGGCCAGGCCGGGGG
>NZ_LJBR01000086.1 GCF_001282115.1 Streptomyces sp. NRRL B-24085
GCTGCGCACGAAGTGGGCCGACGAGGTGGGCACCGGCAACGCCCACCCCGAGTACCCCCGCCCGCAGTTGACCCGCGACCAGTGGCAGAACCTCAACGGCCGCTGGCAGTTCGCCGCCGCCGAGGCCGGTGAGCAGCCGCCCGTGGGCCGGACCCTGGCCGAGCGCATCCTGGTCCCGTACCCGGTCGAGTCCCAGCTCTCCGGCCTGGAACGGCACGAGGACCGCATGTGGTACCGCCGCACCTTCACCGTCCCGGCCGACTGGCACATCGGCTCCGGCAAGCGCCTGCGGCTCAACTTCGGTGCCGTCGACTGGCGGTCCGAGGTCTACGTCAACGGGACCAGGGTCGCCCAACACACCGGCGGCTACGACAAGTTCAGCGCCGACATCACCGACGCGCTGAAGCCCGGCCGCACTCAGGAACTGATCGTCGGCGTGTACGACCCCACCGACGCGGCCGACGGCGAGAACCCGCCGCTCGGCAAGCAGCGCATCGACCCGAGCGGCATCTGGTACACCCCGTCCTCCGGCATCTGGCAGACCGTCTGGATGGAGCCCGTCGCCCGCGACCACGTCGACTCCCTGAAGCTGACCCCCGACGTCCCCACCGGACGGCTCACGGTCGAGGCGCAGGGCGTCCGCGACGGCGTACCGGTCACCGCGACGGCGTACGACGGGAAGCGGAAGGTCGCCACGGCCCGCGGCCGGACCGGTCGGCCGCTCACCCTGACCCTCGCCGACCCGCACCTGTGGTCGCCCGACGACCCCTTCCTGTACGGCCTGAAGGTGACCGTCGGCACCGACCGCGTCGGCAGCTACTTCGGGATGCGCTCCATCGCCGTCGAGAACGTGGACGGGACCCCGCGCACGGTCCTCAACGGCGAGCCGGTCTTCATGATGGCCACCCTCGACCAGGGCTTCTGGCCGGACGGCCTGCACACCGCACCCACCGACGAGGCCCTCGCGTACGACCTGAGGGTGCACAAGCGGCTCGGCTTCAACGCCGTGCGCAAGCACATCAAGGTCGAACCGGACCGCTGGTTCTACTGGGCCGACCGGCTGGGTCTGATGGTGTGGCAGGACATGCCCGCCATAACCGCGGGAGTGAATCCGAGCCCCGCCGCCCGGGCGGAGTACGAGCGCGAGATGAAACAGATGATCGACGAGCACATCAGCAGCCCGTCGATCGTCATGTGGGTGACCTTCAACGAGGGCTGGGGGCAGTACGACGTCGGCCGGGTCGCCGAACAGGCCAAGGCCTGGGACCCGACCCGCCTGGTCAACAACCAGTCGGGGCTCAACCTCGGCGCCGACGGGAACGCCGGCGACATCATGGACGAGCACGGCTATCCCAGCCCCGCCCTGCCGCCTCACCCGGACGGCCGGCGTGCCCTGGTCAGCGGCGAGTACGGCGGCCTCGGCCTGGCGGTGCCCGGACACGCCTGGTCGGTCCAGCAGTCCTACGTCGACGTCGATCCGGCGACCTACACCGACGACTACCTGGCCAAGCTCGACGAGGTGCGGGCCCTGGCCTGCCGCGGTGGCAACGGGGCCGTCTACACCCAGATCTCGGACGTCGAGGGTGAGCTGAACGGGCTGCTCACCTACGACCGGGAGGTCCTGAAACCGGACGCCGGGCGGGTCAGGGCCGCGCACCAGGCCCTCATCCGTGACGCGTCCCGGGCTGCCCCGGCAGGGTGCTGATCACCCTCCGATGAGCCCATCCGCACCACGTGTCCCGCCCCTTTCGCCGGGGGCGGGACTTAATCTGCTGTTAACTGAGCGTAGCTTGATCGTACTTGACCGTAATCGCCGGAGGGCGATTGACTGCTGGTCCACCTGTTGTCGACGCGAGGCAAGGCATTGACTTCCGACCTGCTGGCCCCTCTCGACCTGGCGTTCTGGAACATGGAATCCGCCGAGCACCCGATGCACCTGGGAGCGCTCGGCGTCTTCACGGCGCACTCGCCCACCGCCGGCGCCCACGCGGCCGACCTGCTCGCGGGCCGCGCGGCCGCCGTCCCCGGACTGCGGATGCGGATCCGGGACGTGTGGCCGCTCGGCTTCCCGTACGCCTTCGGGGGAGCCGCCCGCGTCCCCGACCCCGACTTCGACCCGCTCCGGCACGTCCTGCTGCACGCCCCGACCGCGGACTTCCACGCCGAGGCCGGCCGGCTCATGCAGCAATCCCTGGACCGCGAACGGCCGCCTTGGGAGGCGCACGTGCTGCCGGGGGAGGACGGGGCCTCCTTCGCGGTGCTGTTCAAGTTCCACCACGCCCTCGCCGACGGACTGCGGGCACTGACGCTCGCCGCCGCCGTCCTGGACCCGATGGACCTGCCCACCCCCCGGCCGCGCCCCGAGGAGCCCGCGAGGAAGCTGCTGCCGGACGTGCGCAGGCTGCCCGAGCTCGTCCGGGGCGCCGCCTCCGACCTGGGCCGCGCCCTCGACATCGGCGCCTCGGTCGCCCTGTCCTCCCTGGGCGCGCAGCCCTGCGCCGCCCTCACCTCCGGGGCGAGCGGCACCCGCCGCACCGCCGGAGTCGTCGTCGACCTCGACGACGTGCACCGCGTCCGCAAGAGCCGCGGCGGCACCGTCAACGACGTCCTGATCGCGGTCGTCGCGGGCGCCCTGCGCCGCTGGCTGGACGAGCGCGGCGACGGCAGCGAGGGCGTGACCCCCCGCGCCCTGATCCCGGTCTCCAGGCGCCGACCGCGCACCGCGCACCCCCAGGGCAACCGGCTCTCCGGGTACCTGGTGCGGCTTCCGGTCGACGACG
The DNA here is from genome assembly GCF_001282115.1 of Streptomyces sp. NRRL B-24085. GTDB lineage: Bacteria > Actinomycetota > Actinomycetes > Streptomycetales > Streptomycetaceae > Streptomyces. The sequence continues at coordinate 2,781 of NZ_LJBR01000086.1, forward strand.
CCGACCCGCTGGGCCGCCTCGACACGGTCCGCACGGCCATGGACCGCAACAAGGACGCCGGACCCAACCGGGGCGCCGGCGCGGTCGCCCTGCTGGCCGACCACGTCCCGGCCCTCGGCCACCGCCTCGGCGGGCCGCTGGCCGGTCAGGGCGCCCGGCTGTGGTTCGACATCCTCGTCACCAGCGTCCCGCTGCCCGGCATCGGCCTGAAGCTCGGCGGCAACCCGGTCACCGAGGTCTATCCCTTCGCCCCGCTCGCCCGCGGCCAGTCCCTCGCGGTCGCCATCTCGACCTACCGCGGACAGGTCCACTACGGCCTCGTCGCCGACGCGGAAGCGGTGCCTGACCTGGACGTGCTGGCCCGGGCGCTGACCGAGGAGGTGGCGGAACTGCTGGTCGCCTGCGGTTCTTGATCGTTTCCGGTTTCGGGCGGGGCCCCGCGCTGAAGTAAAATTCCGCGTTCGACCAGCGGACGCGGCCACAGCCGCACGGGTGACCAGGGAAACGGCAGCGCGATGACGGTGACAGAGGACGGCTCGGCCACGACCACGGACGAGGTCGTGCGCGAACCCGGTGACGAGGGCGTCTTCGGCCCCGGCATCGACCCGGAGCGGCTGGCCGTCTGCCTCAGCGTGCTCGACGAGCTCGACAAGCTGGAGGTCGACCACCCCGACGCGATCGCCGTGCGCCGCGCCACCGCCGGGATCTACCGGACCGTGAAGCAGCGCCGCCGGCAGGAGCGCCGGGCCGCCAAGACCGCCCACGACAAGGCGGTCACCGAGGCCACGGCGACCGGCTCGGCCCAGCGCATCGACGACGAGACCGAGGGCATCCTGCCGTCGTCGCGGACCGAGGAGGGCCGGATCGCGGGGATACTCCAGCGCCCGCGCTCCTGCTACACCTGCAAGACCCGGTACGTCGAGGTCGACTACTTCTACCACCAGCTCTGTCCGGACTGCGCCCGCCTGAACCGCGACAAGCGCGACGCCCGCGCGGACCTCACCGGCAAGCGCGCCCTGCTCACCGGCGGCCGCGCCAAGATCGGCATGTACATCGCGCTGCGCCTGCTGCGCGACGGCGCGCACACCACGATCACCACCCGGTTCCCGAAGGACGCCATCCGCCGCTTCAAGGCCATGGACGACTCCGCGGACTGGCTGCACCGCCTGGAGGTCGTCGGCATCGACCTGCGCGACCCGGCGCAGGCCGTGGCCCTCGCCGAGCAGGTCGCCGAGGCGGGCCCGCTCGACATCCTCGTCAACAACGCGACCCAGACCGTACGCCGGCTGCCCTCCGCCTACGCCGCCCTGGTCGACGGCGAGAGCGCCCCGCTGCCCGCCGGTGAGCTCCCCGCCCACCACGTCATCGGCGCCTTCGGCTCCGGCGCGGTCGACGGACTCGCCTCCCTGCCCGCCGGGATCTCCGGCCTCGATGCCCAGCAGGTCGCCGACCTCGCCCTGGTCGCGGGCAACGCCAGCGTCGCCCGGCACCTCGACGGCACCGCCATCGACGCGGGCGGCCTCGTCCCCGACGTCGTGGACAGCAACACCTGGGTCCAGACCATCGACCAGATCTCCCCGGTGGAGCTCCTGGAGACCCAGCTCTGCAACTACACGTCCCCGTTCATCCTGATCAGCGCGCTGCGCCCGGCGATGGCCGACGCCGCGAAGAAGGCGGCCAGCGGACGCGCCTACGTCGTGAACGTCTCGGCGATGGAGGGCGTCTTCGGCCGCGGCTACAAGGGCGCGGGCCACCCCAACACCAACGCCGCCAAGGCCGCCATGAACATGGTCACGCGGACCAGTGCCCAGGAGATGTTCCAGACCGACGGCATCCTCATGACCTCGGTGGACACCGGCTGGATCACCGACGAGCGCCCTCACTTCGACAAGCTCCGCCTCGCCGAGGAGGGCTTCCACGCCCCCCTGGACCTGGTCGACGGCGCGGCCCGCGTCTACGACCCGATCGTGCGCGGCGAGGCCGGCGAGGACGTCTACGGGGTCTTCCTGAAGGACTACGCGCCCGGCAAGTGGTGAGCCGCGGGCAGCGCGTGTGGCCTGGTCCCGGCCGGGCACCCGGGGACCGGGCCCAGCGCACCGGGAGGTTCTCATGAGCGACCCGCACGGCGTCGATCCGCGCGCCCACAGCGATCCGCGCAACGTCTATCCGAGCGATGAGGAGTTCTACCGGGGTGACCGTCCCCGCGACGCGGCCCTGCCCGAGGACCGGCCTCGTGGTGGCGGCACGTCACACCGCGGCAGGCTCTTCACGGTCGTGTTGATCGCCTTCATCGCCCTGGTGGTCATCGTCTGGTTCCTCGCGTTTCCGTGAGGAGGAGCGGTCACGGTCCGGGTGGCGCGGACGACCGCAGCCGGTCATGGACGGCGTACCCGCCCGGGTGCGCCGCCCGCACCCGCGTGCCCCCGTCCACCGGCAGATCCGCCCCGGTGATCCTCCCCACGCTCGAACTGCGCTCGCGCGGGGGCACCGCCATGGCCGCGTCGGACGCGAGCCACACCACCGCCCGCGCGATGTCCGCGGCTCGCCGATGCGGTCCGGCGGCAGCTCGACGGGACCCTTCTCCCACACGAACCGGGCCATCTCCGTCCGTACGGGACCGGGCGAGACGGAGTTGACCCGCACCCGCGGCGCGAGCTCCCCCGCGAGCTGCCGCGTGAGGTGGAGCAGCGCCGCCTTGCCGGTGCCGTAGGCGCCGACGTTCGGGCCCACGTGTCCGGCGCCCTCTGTGCAGACGTTGACCACCGATCCGCCGTGCTCCCGCATCCATCCACGCCACACCGCCTGCACCAGCCGCAGCGGTGCCTCGACCTTGACGGCGCTCGGATGGGCGGGGTCGGCGACGCTGCCCGCGAGTCCGATGCCACCGAGTTCTGCGGCGGTCCGCCGGACGTCGTCCGGGTCCCTGGCCGTGACGCACACCAGCGCGCAGGCGTCGGCCGGTTGCCGGGCGACCTCCCGCCCGATGCCGCGGGTGCCGCCGGTCACGAGGGCGGCCCTGCCGTGCAGTCCGTACGAGGACGTCATCGCCGTACGGTTTCATGATGAGCCGTCAGTCGACGGTCTCCAGGCGGGAGTTGTGTGCCGCGACGAGTTCCAGGACGGCCCGCCAGTCCTCCAGGACGCCGGCGTCGAACCGGGCCGTGCGGCTCTCCTCGGCCGCCAGGCGCAGCAGGTCGTCGTCGGGGGCGGGGCCGCGGTGGGCCAGCAGGCGGTGGACCCGTTCACCGAGCAGGGCGCGGACGACGTCGGCGGCCTGTCCGGTGCCCATCACCAGGCCCGCCACCTGGAGTTCCTTGTCGGCGGGCCGGCTGCGGCGCAGCAGTGCCGCGGTCCGCAGGGCGTGTTCGCTGCCGCAGGCGTGCAGCAGATCCATCAGTTCGTCGACACTGCGCAGTTCCATACGTCAGACCTCCCGCCGGTCCGGCCGTTGCCGTGGGTCAGCAGAACATGACCGCCTTGCGAATCGGCCAACGGGACCTGAACTGCGCGGCCCGAGAGTCGGAGGACCGGTCGAGCCGTAGGCCGAACGAGTGACTCCAGGAAGGTCCTCAAAGCGGCAAATCAGGCGAAAAGCGGGCGGAGAAGCCACAGTGAAGTGCAATGGTTACACCTTGTTTTCACTCCCTATCGAGCGGCCCCCCGCTCATCTGGTTAATCTGTAGCGGACGGACGGCAGTACGGGGTCCCACCCACACCCACAGTCCGTCCCGGGACACGCCGGCCACCACGGTCTGTTCTCACATCAGTTGCCGGCGCCACCGCGTCCGACCCGATCTCGACCCAGACCCGAGCGGACGTCCAGGCACCGGCCGTAGGTTGGCCGGGTACGTCCCGAGGGTGAGCCCGACACATAAGGAGTGCGCGGTGACACCGGAGAAGACGAATCGCGAACAGCGCCCCAAGGAACGCCCGGAGCGCGCGGGCCGACGGCCCGGAGACATCGGCAGCCTCGACGTGTGGGCGCGGTCCGCCCCCATCCGTCTCGCGGGCTACGAGGACGACCTGGCCGAGCCCCACATCCTGCCCAGCGTGGACTGACGGCAGGACCTTCGCGATCGCCGACGGCATGGGCGTGCGAGACTCACGCCCATGCTGATCAGAGAAGCCGTGGCCGACGACTGGCCACGGATCTGGCCGTTCTGGCACCGGATCGTGGCCGCGGGCGAGACCTACGCCTGGGACCCCGACACCTCCGAGGAAGCCGCGCGGGCCCTGTGGATGAGCCCGGCCAAGCGGGTCCACGTCGTCGAGGACGAGACTGGAGCGGTCGTCGCCTCCGCCTACGTCACCCCCAACTATGGTAGCCCGGCAGCCCGGATCGCCAACGCCGGCTTCATGGTCGACCCCGACCGGGGCGGCCGCGGAATCGGCCGGGCCCTCGCCGAGCACATCCTGGCCACCGCCGCGGCCGACGGCTACCGGGGCATGGTGTTCAACGCCGTCGTGGAGACCAACCCGGCCGTGAAGCTGTGGACCTCGCTCGGCTTCACGATTCTCGGCACCGTGCCGGACGCCTTCGACCACCCCCGGCACGGCCCGGTCGGGCTGCACATCATGTACAAGGCCCTGTAGGGGCAGGAGTTCAGTCGAGCGGTGCCGTCCGCCGCCAGGGCCGCCGTCGCTCCAGCTCCTCCGCGACCTCCAGCAGCACCGTCTCCGACCCGGGCCGGCCCACCAGTTGCACGGCGGTGGGGGCGCCCGAGGGCAGGGTGCCGAGCGGCACCGACATGGCCGGCCAGCCGGTGAGGTTCCACGGCGGGGTCAGCGGCGAGTAGTTGGTGTTGGCCAGGACATTGCGCAGCCAGCCCCGCTCGTGCCAGGCCTCCGCCTTCGGGGAGCGGCGGGCCAGCGCCGGGAGCAGCAGCACGTCGTGCTCGGCGAAGAACGGCTCCAGGCGCTCGCGCAGTTCCTGCCGGGCCTTCCCCTTCCGTACGGTCTTGACGAAGCGCCGCCCGATCGCCGCGTGCACCCGGGTGCGCCGGGCCAGCAGCCGGGGGTCGAGTCCCTGGGCGTCCACCGACGTGCCCGCCGTCCAGGTGGCGAGCGAGGTGACCCCCAGCGAGAGCGGGTACGGCGGGTCGGCGCGCCGCACCTGGTGCCCGGCCTTGATCAGCAGTCCGGCCGCCTCGCGGACCGCCTGCGCGTACGGTGCGCTGATGGTGACCCCGGCGAGCGGGCTGCGCAGGGACACGGCGACGTCGAGCGTGGCGGGCGCGTCCCGTCGTACGAACTCGGTGCCGGCGATGACCGAGAGCAGCAGACGGGCGTCCTCGACCGTGGTCGCGAGGGGGCCGTTCTCGGACATGCCGAACCAGTCGCCGTCGCTGATGCCGGCCGGCACCACACCCGAGCCCGGCTTCAGCGTGACGAGACCGCAGTTGGCCGCCGGGATGCGCAGGGAGCCCATGCCGTCGTTGCCGAGGGCGACCGGGACCAGGCCCGCGGCGACCGCGGCGGCGCTGCCCCCGGACGAACCGCCCGCCGTGCGCGAGGTGTCCCAGGGGTTGCGGGAGGTGCCGTGGACGCCCTCCGTGGTGCCGAAGACGCACAGCTCCGGCACGTTCGTCAGCCCCACGACCACCGCGCCCGCGGCCCGCAGGCGGGCCACGACCTCGTGGTCGGCGTCGGCGGGCGTGTCCGGGGTCGCGGCCGAGCCGACGCGGTTGCTCTCAGCGCGCACCGCGAGGTTGTCCTTGACGGCCACGGGCACTCCGGCCAGGGGCAGTTCACCGAGATCACCCCGGGAGCCCACCTCGTCCGCCTCCGCGAGTGCCGCCTCGGCGCGGACCACCCGGAACGCCCCGACGCGCCCGTCCAGTTTCTCGATCCGGGCGAGGTGCTCGGCCACCACCTCCCGGGGCGTGGCCCGCTTCTCGCGGACGGCGGCGGCGATCTCGGCGGCGGTACGGCCGACCCAGTTGGTCACGTGCGCTCCTCGGGGCTACTGGCGAGTACGTAGGAAGAACTCTGCCCGGCGGCGGACGCCACGTCGAGAGCACCCGCGCCTGGACATTCGGCCCGCCCGGTGCAGCCCCTGGACCGGGACGTGGACGCAGGTCACGGCGACCGGGCCTCAGCGCAGGTGCTTCTCGAAGAATTCCATGGTGGTGTCCATCGAGTGTGCCCACCGCGAATAGAAGGTGTGTCCCTCGCCCTGGTACGTGCGCAACTCGACGTCCTTGCCCGCCTTCTCGAACGCGGCGACCGTCTGCCGGGTCCAGCGCAGGGGACAGGTCGTATCGGCGGTGCCGTGGTGGATCAGCAGGGGGTCGGTGACCCGGTCGAGGTAGGTGAGGGGGGACACTCCCCGCCAGAACCCCGGGTTCGTCGCGGGCGTGCCGTGCGCCGACTCGATCTCGGCCACCAGCGGGTCCCCCTCGGGACGTTGGAACTGGTCGATGTTCTCCTCGGGGCGCGCGCTGACCGGCGCGAAGGCGACCGCCGCGTCGAACAGGCCCGGGGCCACCACCAGCGTGTTGTAGACGACACCGCCGCCCATCGAACGGCCGAGGAGGCCCAGGCGGCCGGTGTCGATCTCGGGGCGGCCGGCGGACCGCAGGGCCAGCGCCGCACCGATGACGTCCTCGGTGTAGCCGAGGCGGAGGTTCACGTCGTTGTCGGGGTCCTCGTCCGAGCGGGCGTGGTTGCGGTAGTCGGTGTGCAGGACGACATAGCCGTTGCGGGCGAGGAGGTCCTGCTCGCGGGCGAGGCCGCGGCCGGTGGTGTAGACGGCCGGGTCGATGTAGCCGTGCGCCAGGACCAGGGCGGGGAAGGGGCCTTTGCCCGAGGGGATGTTCATCAGGCCCGAGATCGTCAGCCCGTCCGACTGGTACGTCACCTCGTAGCTGGTGTAGGCGGCATGGCGGGCCAGCACCCTGCCCAGTTCGAGGCCGGACCCCTTGTGCTCGCGCCGGATCAGGGCCGGGATCGACACGGGGTCCACCGGGGAGGGCGTCGCCGTGGGGCTCGCGGCGCGGGGGGCCGAGGCGGACGGAGCGCTCGGAGCTGTCGGGCGGGGGCGGTCCTCGCCGTCACCGCCCGTGCAGCCCACCGCGGCCGACAGCGCGAGTGCGGTGGCGGCACAGAGCGTTCCCCTCGTGGGCATACGGCCATTGTCCCCGCCGTGGGGCGCGCCGTCCCCTCGGTTTCAGGCGCCCCGGGCCGCCCCGGTGCTGTCCCGCACGATCAGCCGCGGCACCGGCACCCGTACGGTCCGGGCCGGACCGCCGTCCAGCAGCGCGGTCAGTTCCCGGGCCGCCGTGCGGCCGAACTCCACGCTGTCCCGGGACAGCGCCGACAGCCACGGCTTGACCATGCGGCACAGTGCCGAGTCCTCCCAGGCCACCACCGAGACGTCCCCGGGCACCGAGTGGCCCAGCTCGGTCGCGGCGGCCACTCCGGCGAGGGCCATCACGTCGTTGTCGTAGATCAGCGCGGTCGGGGGAGCGGCCGCCTCCAGGACCCGGCGGGTCGCGGCCGCGCCCTCCGCGTCGGAGTAGTCGGTGGTCACCGACTCCACCCCGGTCAGCCCGCGCCGCCCGGCCTCCGCGCGCAGGGTGCGGATGCGGCGCTCGGTGTGGGCGAGCCCCGGCAGGCCCGCGATGTGCACGATCCGCCGGTGGCCCAGCGCGTACAACTCGTCCACGACCGCGGCCATCGCGCCCGCGTCGTCCGCCCAGACGGTCGAGAGCCCGGGGTGGAGTTCGTCGGGGGCGCCGCCGATCACGACACCCGGCAGACCCAGTTCGTCGAGGACCCCGGTGCGCGGGTCGTCGGTGCGCGGGTCGACCACCAGGACGCCGTCCACCCGGTGCTCGGCCCACCAGCGCCGGTACACCGCGCATTCGTCCTCGACGTCCTCGACCACCTGGAACAGCAGTCCGAGGTGCCGCTCCGCCAGCACCTCCTGGATGCCCGAGACGAGTTGGAGGAAGAAGGAGTCGACGCCGAGCGTCTCGGCCGGGCGGGCCAGGACGAAGCCGACCGTGGCCGCGCCCTCGCCGGACAGTGCGCGGGCCGCGGTGCTGGGGCGCCAGCCGAGTTCCTCCGCGACCTGCCGCACCCGGTCCCGGGTGTCCTCGGAGACCCCGGGCCGGCCGTTGAGCGCGAAGGAGACCGCGCTCTGGGAGACCCCCGCCTGCCGCGCGATGTCCTTCATCGTGGGCCTGCGGGCCACTGACCGCTTGCCTGACACGCTGTTTCCCCATTCCCCCGCCGGTGTGTTCGGACAGTATGTACTAATGCGGTTCAGCTCCGTCAACCTAATGCGCATTAGTCACTAAACAAATTAGCTGTGCGAGAGGCATTGACGGGCCCGTGGAGGGGCGTGCAGGGTCTCCGTCGTTGGCCAACCCGCCGCAAAGGAGAACGGTTCGCCGTGCCCATTTCCCGCAGAGCCTTCGCTGCCGCCGCCGTCTGTGTCGTCCTGCCGCTGAGCGGTTGCGGCTCCGGCGACGACGGCGGTTCGAGTGCCGCCTCCGGCAAGATCGAGGGCGACATCACCTTCCAGACCTGGAACCTCCGGGCGAACTTCAAGGACTACTTCGAGGGCGTGATCGCGGACTTCGAGAAGAAGTACCCCGGCACCGACGTGAAGTGGATCGATCAGCCCGCCGAGGGCTACGCCGACAAGATCAGCGCCGACGCCGCGGGCGGCACCCTCCCCGACGTCGTCAACGTGTCCCCGGACCTGGTCGCACCCCTCGCCAAGGCCGGCCTCGCGCTCGACCTCGACAAGGCGGCCGGACAGTACAAGAAGGAGTACCTGGCCGGCGCCTGGGCCAGCCACCAGATACCGGGCATGACCGGCACGTACGCCTTCCCCTGGTACCTCAACACCGGCCCGCTGTTCTACAACAAGTCCCTCTTCAAGGAGGCCGGGCTCGACCCCGACCAGCCGCCGAAGACGTACGACGAGCTCTTCACCGACGCGCTGGAGCTGGCGAAGAAGAGCGACGGCAAGGTCGCCACCCTCGCCAACGTGCCCACCATCGAGGACTTCGGCCGCTACGGCGTCCCGCTCATGAACTCCGAGGGCACCGCCTTCGCCTTCAACGACGCCAAGGGGGTCGAACTCCTCACCAAGTACAAGGAGTTGTACGACGCCAAGGCGCTCGACCCGCAGGCGCTGACCGCCACACCCGAGTCGTCCGGCAAGAAGTTCCTCACCGGTGCCGTCGCCATGAACCCGGGCAGCGCCCTGGACCTCGGCAACTTCAAGAAGCAGGCGCCGGACCTGTACAAGAACATCGGCATCACCGACCAGATCACCAGCACCGGACACGTCAACATGTACGTGATGGGCGTGATGGTGAACGCGCAGACCAAGAAGAAGGCCGCAGCCGTCGCCTTCGCGCACTACGTCACCGACGCCGAGCACCAGATGTCCTTCGCGAAGAAGGTCGCCATCTTCCCGAGCACCGCGGGATCGCTGGACGACCCGTACTTCACCAAGGAGGACGGCACGGACGAGACGCGGGTGCGGATCGCCGCCGCCAAGTCCCTGAAGAACGCGGTCAACTACACGCCGGTGCTGTTCAGCGAGCAGATGAAGACGGCTCTGCGCAACGAGGTCGCCAAGGCGCTCCAGGGCAAGGAAAGCCCCAAGGAAGCTCTCGACAACGCTGTCAAGGCCTGCGACACGCTGCTCCAGCAGCAGGGATAGCCATGTCCTCGTCCACCGTCCCCCGGGTCCGGCCCGACAGCCGTGCGCCCGACGTCCCCCGCGGGCGTCGGGTGCGGCGCCAACTGCCGACCAGCCCCTGGCTGTTCGCCGCGCCCGGCCTGATCGTCATCGGCGTGTTCATCCTGTACCCGTTCGTCTCCACGCTGGTGAACGCCTTCACCGACAAGCGCACCCTGATCCCGGGCGAGTTCGTGGGCCTCGCGAACTTCCGTGAGCTGCTGCACGACGACATGTTCTGGATCGGCCTGCGCAACAGCACGCTGTACGTCCTCGGAGTCGTGCCCGCGCTGGTGATCCTGCCGCTGCTGCTCGCGCTCCTGGTGCAGAAGAACATCCCGGGCATCACCTTCTTCCGGTCCGCCTTCTACACCCCGGTCGTCGCGTCGATCGTCGTGGTCGGACTCATCTGGGTGTGGCTGCTCGACGAACGCGGCCTGATCAACTCGCTGTTGGAGGCCGTCGGGGTCGGCCGGGTCGGCTTCCTGAGCGACCAGTGGCTGCTCCTGCTGAGCGCCATGGCCGTCACGGTCTGGAAGGGCCTCGGCTACTACATGATCATTTACCTGGCCGCGCTGGCCAATGTGCCGCGGGAGCTGCACGAGGCCGCCGCAGTCGACGGGGCCGGGGCCGTCCGCCGGTTCGTGACGGTGACGGTGCCCGCCGTCCGCTCGACCATGGCGCTCGTCGGGGCGCTGTCCTCGGTCGCCGCCTTCAAGGTGTTCTCCGAGGTCTACCTGATGGCCGGCCCGAGCGGCGGACCGGCCGGCGAGGACACCACGCTCGTGATGCTCGTCCAGCGCACCGGCACCGGGCTCACCGGCCGGGTCGGCTACGCGTCCGCCATCTCCATCGTGGTCTTCGTCGTCACCGTGGCACTGATGCTCCTCGTGCTGCGCGCCGACCGGAGGGGGGAGTCGTGACCCGGGTGCGCAAGGGCGAACTGGTCCTGCGATACGTCCTGTTGCTGGCCGTCCTCGCCCTGACCGTCGGCCCCTTCCTGTGGCAGCTGTCGACCTCCCTCAAGGGGCCCACCGAGGACATCTACAGCTCGCCGCCCTCCTTCCTGCCGCAGCATCCCACCCTGCACAACTACGAGCGGGTCGCCGACACCATCCCCGTCTGGGACTACGCCCTCAACTCCCTGAAGGTCGCCGTCGGCAACGTCGTGACCAACTGCGTCGGTTCGGCACTCGCCGGATACGCCCTGGCCCGGCTGCGCTACCGCGGCCGCCGCGCGGCCACGCTCGCCTTCATCCTGGCGATGCTCGTGCCGGTGGAGGGCATCATCATCGCCCAGTTCACCACCATGCGGGAGCTCGGCCTCAACAACACCCTGATCGGGGTGGTCCTGCCGGGCTGCATCGGCGCGATGAACGTCCTGCTGATGCGCAACGCCTTCCTCAACCTGCCCTACGAGATCGAGGAGGCGGCGTACGTCGACGGCGCCAACGCGTGGCAGCGGTTCCTGCGGATCGCCCTGCCGTCGGTGAAGGGCACGATCGCCGTCGTCGCGATCTTCGCCTTCATGGGCGCGTGGGACGACTTCCTGTGGCCGCTGATCGTGCTGAGCGACCCGTCGAAGTTCACGCTGACCATCGGCCTCAACTACCTGCACGGCACCTTCGCCAACGACGAACGGCTCGTCGCCGCGGGCACGGTCATCGCCGTGGCCCCGCTGATCGCCCTCTTCGCCGGCCTCCAGCGGTACTTCTTCCGCGGGGTGGGCGAGGGGGCGGTGAAGGGCTGAACGAACCCCCAGAGTCAAGGATCCCGTATGCCTTCTGCCGTGCGCTTCGGCGTCAACTACACCCCGAGCGTCGGATGGTTCCACCACTGGCTCGACTTCGACCTGGACACCGTCCGCGCCGACCTCGACTCGATCGCCGCCCTGGGCCTCGACCACGTCCGGGTCTTCCCGCTGTGGCCGTACTTCCAGCCGAACCGCGCGCTGATCCGTGAGCGGGCCGTGTCGGATCTCGTGCGGCTCGTCGACGCCGCCGCCGAGCGCGGTCTCGACGTCAACGTCGACGGTCTGCAGGGGCACTTGAGCAGCTTCGACTTCCTGCCCGCCTGGACCCGGACCTGGCACCGCCGCAACCTCTTCACCGACCCGGAGGTCGTCGAGGGCCAGGCCGCCTACCTGCGCACCCTCGCGGCGGCACTGGCGGACCGGCCCAACTTCCTCGGCATGACCCTCGGCAACGAGGTCAACCAGTTCTCCGCGGGCCCCCACCCCGACCCGGACCGGGCCACCTCCGAGCAGATCGACGCCTGGCTCACCCGGATGCTGGCCGCCTGCGAGGCGGGCGCCCCCGGCAGGCTGCACCTGCACGCCGAGTACGACGCCACCTGGTACCAGGACGACCAGCCCTTCACCCCCGCCCAGGCCGCCCGCCACGGCGCCGTCACCGCCGTGCACTCCTGGGTCTTCAACGGCACCGCCCAGCGCCACGGCCGCACCTCCGTCCCGGCCGAGCACCACGCCGCCTACCTCGTCGAACTCAGCAAGGCCTGGGCGGACGACCCGCACCGGCCGGTCTGGCTCCAGGAGGTCGGCGCCCCCGCGCCCCTGGTGCCGCCAGAGCACGCCGCCGCCTTCACCGAGGCCACCGTCGCCAACGCCCTGGACTGCCCCGACCTGTGGGGCATCACCTGGTGGTGCTCCCACGACGTGTCCCGGGAACTGGCCGACTTCCCGGAACTGGAGTACGGCCTCGGCCTGTTGACCAACGACCGCAAACCGAAGGACACCGCCCGGGTCCTGGAACGGGCGGCCCGGGCGGGCTCGGCCGCACCCGAACGACGTACGACCGCACTCGTCGTCCCCGCCGACCCCGCCGCCCGCTCGCTCTGCGCGCCCGGCGGGCCCGTCTTCGACGCGTACTTCCGGCTGGTCGCCGACGGCGCCCGCCCCACCACCGTCCTCGACACCCGCGCCACCGACCGGGACCACTTGGCCGCGCGCTCCATCACCGAGGTCGTCACATCCGATCAGGTACTCCCACCCCACAAGGACCACTAGGAGGCACCCGCTCGTGAACCCCACCAGACGCACCGTCCTGCTCGCCGCGACCGCGGCGGCGCTGCTCCCCGCGCTGCCCGCGAAGGCGGCGACGGCGACCGCGCTCCAGCCGTACGCCACCTACTGGTACCCGGACTCCCTGCCCTCCGGCAGCCCCGGCACCGGCATCACCTGGCGCAGCCTCAAGGCCTGGCGGGCGGCCGAGGACGCCGACCTCGCCTTCAACGCGGCCGCCGTACCGCTCGCCGGCCGCTTCACCCCGACGCCCGCCAACCCGACGGCCCGGGCCGACCAGGCGCGCATCCAGTCGCTGGTCTCCTTCGGGCCCACGGCAGGCAACCCCTCGCAGGGCTCGGCCACGTCCGACTACTACGCCTTCGGGCACTGGGCCTATGTCGACGAACTGGTCTTCTGGGGCGGCTCGTCCGGCGAGGGGCTGATCCTCGCGCCGAACGCCCCGATCGTGGACGCCGCCCACCGGCACGGTGTGCCCGTCCTCGGCAACATCTTCCTGCCGCCGACCGCGTTCGGCGGCCAGTTGCAGTGGACCCGGGACCTGGTCCAGAAGGACGCGGCCGGCCGCTACCCGCTGGCGGACCGACTCGTCGCGGTCGCCACCGCGTACGGCTTCGACGGGTGGTTCGTCAACGCGGAGACCGGCGGCGGGGACGCGGCTCTCGGGGCCGACATGCTGGGCTTCGTCAAGGAGTTGAAGTCCCTCTCCCGGGCGAGGGGGCTGCGGGTCACCTGGTACGACTCGATGACCGTCAACGGGACGGTGAGCTGGCAGGGCGCGCTGAACAGCCGCAACCAGCCGTTCTTCGAGTCCGCGGACGACATGTTCGTCGACTTCCGGTGGACGGCGGACAGCCTTGCCTCCTCGGGCGCACTCGCCCAGCGACTGGGGCGCAGCCGCTACGAGTTGTGGGCCGGCGTGGACGTGGAGGCGAACGGCTGGAACACGACCGAGAACTGGGACGCGATCGTGCCGGGGGACAGCGCCCACGTGACCTCGATCGGGCTGTACCGGCCGGAGTGGACCCGCAACCACCTGCCCTCGGACCGGCGCACCCCACGGGACTTCCACGCGGCCGACGACCGCTTCTGGACGGGCGCCTCGCTCGATCCCGCACGGCCGGACGACACGGACGGCTGGCGGGCACCGGCGGTGTCCGTCGCGGACCGGTCGACGGTCACCTCACTGCCGTTCGCCAGTGTTTTCAACACCGGGCACGGGCTGCGGTGGTACGAGAAGGGGGTCGTCACGTCGGACACGCCGTGGAACCACCTCGGGCTCCAGGACCGACTGCCGTCACGGCGGTGGGTGGTGCGGACCCGGGGCACCCGGCCGGCCGTCTCCTTCGACTTCGACGACGCCTGGCGGGGCGGCAGCAGCGTCCTCGTGGACGGTGTGCTGGACGCGCCGGTCACCGTGGACCTGTACGCCGTACGGCTGCCGGTCAGCGGTGACACCGTGGTCGAACTGACCCACCGGACCGACGAGGGCGAGGCGGACGTCGAGCTCGCCGTGGCCACCGCCGAGCCGGGCACGCCGGGCGAGACACCGCCGTACACCTACCTCCCCGTGGCCGCGGGCGACGGCTGGCGGACCTCGACCGTACGGCTGACCGGGCTCGCCGGGTCCGTCCACGCCCTCGGCGTACGGCTCACCGGCACCGGCGCGCTGAAGTGGCGGCTCGGCAGGATCGCCGTGTACGACACCCCCCGCACCCCCGGCCCGCCGACCGGCCTGCGCGTCACCGCTGCCAGTGGCGGCGACCTGCGCCTCGCCTGGAACCCCGCCCCCGGCGCCGTACGCCACTACACCCTGCACCGGCTGCTGCCCGACGGCACCCGGCGCTTCCTCGGCGGCACCTGCCAGCGCGCCTTCTTCGTCTCCGGCCTGCGCCCCGAACAGGGCGAGCGGCGGGCGCGGTTGGAGCTGCGTGCCGTGGGGGAGCTCTACACCTCGTCGGCCCCCGTGACGGTCACCCATCCCTGGTGACCGCGTGACCCACCTCTGGTAACCCCCGGAACCCTGGAGAGCACCCCGCATGCATGACGACCGCAGCCTGGTCGAGGCCCGCCTCAAGCGCGTCCTCGACGAGCGCCTCCGCCCCGCCGTGTACCCCGAGTCCGTGCCGCTGGACGTGGCGGTGTGGCACGCGCCCGACGAGCCGGTGCCCGTCGCCGAGGGCCTGGCGGCCGAACCGGAGCCCATCGCGGTGGGCGCCCGCTGGGGTGCTCCCTGGGGCACCAGCTGGTTCCGCGTCACCGGGACCGTCCCGAAGGAGTGGGCCGGCCGGACCGTGGAGGCGATCCTCGACCTCGGCTTCGACGAGAACATGCCCGGCTTCCAGTGCGAGGGCCTCGTCTACCGGCCCGACGGCACCCCCGTGAAGGGCCTCAACCCGCGCAACCAGTGGGTGCGGATCGGTGCCCCCGTCGAGGGCGGCGAGGAGGTGCGCCTGCACGTCGAGGCCGCCTCCAACCCCGTCATCCTCGACTACCACCCCTTCCTGCCCACGCAGTTGGGCGACAAGGAGACCGCGGGCAGCGAACCGCAGTACCGGCTGGCGCGCATGGACCTCGCCGTCCTCGACGAGACGGTGTGGCAGCTGGTCATCGACCTGGAGGTGCTCGGCGAGCTGATGGCCGAGCTGCCGGTGGAGTCGGCGCGCCGCTGGGAGATCCTGCGGGCGGTCGAGAAGGCCCTGGACGCACTGGACCTCCAGGACGTGAACGGCACCGCGGCGCAGGCGCGGGTACGGCTGGAGACGGTCCTGTCGGAGCCCGCCGTCCCCTCCGCCCACCGCATCAGCGTCGTCGGCCACGCGCACATCGACTCGGCGTGGCTGTGGCCGCTGCGCGAGACGGTCCGCAAGGTCGCCCGGACCACCTCCAACATGACCGCGCTGCTCGACGACGAACCGGAGTTCGTGTTCGCCATGTCCCAGGCCCAGCAGTGGGCCTGGGTGCGCGACCACCGGCCCGAGGTGTGGGCGCGGGTCAAGAAGGCCGTGGCCGACGGGCGGTTCGTGCCCGCCGGCGGCATGTGGGTGGAGTCGGACACCAACATGCCCGGCTCGGAGGCGATGGCCCGTCAGTTCGTGCACGGCAAGCGGTTCTTCCTCGACGAGTTCGGCATCGAGAACCAGGAGGCGTGGCTGCCGGACACCTTCGGGTTCGCCGCCGGACTGCCGCAGATCATCAGGGCGGCCGGCTCCAAGTGGCTGCTGACCCAGAAGATCTCCTGGTCCCAGACGAACAAGTTCCCCCACCACACCTTCCAGTGGGAGGGCATCGACGGCACGCGGATTCTCACCCACTTCCCGCCCGTCGACACCTACAACTGCTCCATGAAGGGCAGCGAGATCGCTCACGCTGCGAGGAACTTCAAGGACAAGGGGGTCGCCCGGCACTCCCTCGCGCCCACCGGCTGGGGTGACGGAGGCGGCGGCACCACCCGGGAGATGGTCGCCAAGGCGGCCCGCCTGCGCGACCTCGAAGGGTCGGCGACCGTGGTCTGGGAGACCCCGGCGGAGTTCTTCGAGAAGGCCGAGGCCGAGTACCCCGAACCACCGGTGTGGGTCGGTGAGCTGTACCTGGAGCTCCACCGGGCCACCCTCACCAGCCAGGCCAAGACCAAGCAGGGCAACCGCCGCAGCGAGCACCTCCTGCGCGAGGCCGAACTGTGGGCGGCGACAGCGGCAGTAAGGGCCGGATTCCCCTACCCGTACGAGGAGTTGGACCGCATCTGGAAGACGGTCCTGCTGCACCAGTTCCACGACATCCTGCCCGGGTCCTCGATCGCCTGGGTGCACCGCGAGGCCCGGCGCACCTACGAGCGGCTCGCGGACGAGCTGAACGGCATCATCGACGCGGCCCAGCGCGCGCTGGCGGGGGAGGGGACCCGGGACCTGTTCTTCAACTCCGCACCCCACGCCCGAGGCGGGGTCGCGGCGGGCGGCGCCGGAACGGCGGTCGTCGAGGGCCGCACGACGGTGACCGGGCGCCCCGGCGGCGGGCACGTCCTGGACAACGGCATCCTGCGGATCGAGATCGACGAGCGGGGCCTGGTCGTCTCCGCGTACGACATCGCGGCCGACCGGGAGACCATCGCACCGGACCGGGCGGGGAACCTCCTCCAACTCCACCCGGACTTCCCGAACATGTGGGACGCGTGGGACGTGGACGAGTTCTACCGCCACACCGTCACCGATCTCACCGACGTGGACGCGATCGCCCCCGAGGGGCCGCACGGGGTGCGGATCACCAGGACCTTCGGCGCCTCCCGCGTCACCCAGCTGCTGTCGCTGGCACCGGGGGAGCGGCGGCTGCTCGTGGACACCGAGGTCGACTGGCACGAGACGGAGAAGTTCCTCAAGCTCGCCTTTCCGCTCGACCTGCACGCCGAACGGTACGCGTCGGAGACGCAGTTCGGGCACTTCCACCGGCCCACGCACACCAACACCTCCTGGGAGGCGGCGAAGTTCGAGGCCTGCAACCACCGCTTCGTGCACCTGGAGGAGCCCGGCTGGGGTGTCGCGGTCGTCAACGACTCGACGTACGGCCACGACGTGACCCGGACCGTGCGCACGGACGGCGACCGGGGCACGACCACCACGGTCCGGGCGTCCCTGCTGCGCGCCCCGCGCTTCCCCGACCCGGAGACCGACCAGGGCGTCCACCGCTTCCGACACGCCCTGGTGCCGGGGGCCGGGATCGGGGACGCAGTGCGCGAGGGATGGCGGATCAACCTGCCGGAGCGGTCCGTCCGCGGCTCCGCGGAGGTCGCCCCGCTGGTGACCGTCGACCAGGACGCGGTCGTCGTCACGGCGGTCAAGCTGGCCGACGACGGCAGCGGCGACGTGGTGGTCCGCTTCCACGAGGCGCACGGCGGACGGGCGCGGGCCACCGTCCGGGCCGGCTTCGAGGTCACCGGGGTCACCGCCACGGACCTGCTGGAGCGCCCGTCGGACGATGCCCCCGCACTGCGGCGGGACGGGAACGAGGTCTCCCTGCGGCTGCGGCCGTTCGAACTGGTCACCCTGCGGTTCACCAGGGCCTGAGCGGCGAGGGGCGGGGAGATCGCTCCCCGCCCCTCGGTCACGCCGGTTCGGAGCTGACCCGGTTCAGGCGGGCAGCTTGGTGTCGACGATGAAGCTGGTCTCGATGACCTGCCCGGGGAAGGTCAGTTCGGTGACACCGAGGACCGTGCTGACCGGGCGGTGGTCGCCGAAGTACGCCAGGTTGCCCTCCGAGACCGCCCGGGCGTGGTGACGCAGGTTCACCACGTACAGGGTCTGGGAGACGATCTGGTTGCGGGTGGCGCCGTAGTGCCTGAGGACCTTGTCGAAGTTGGCGTGGGTCAGTTCGAGCTGGGCGGCGAAGTCGTCCGGGTGGCGGAACTCGCCCGCCTCGTCGACCGAGAGCTGTCCGGAGACGTGGATCAGATCGCCGGACTTGATCGCCTGCGCGTATCCGAAGTCGCTCTCGGCCGGCATGCCGTGGTTGAAGACGTCGACGGTGGTCATGCTCGCGTTCCTCCTTGCCGTGCGAGCCCGTGGGTCCGCTGCCGCGGGACGAGCCGCACGTGCTCTCTTGTGGTTACTCGGAAACTGTAGGAGAGTGACCGTTGACCTGGAAGAACGCACTTTTCGGTGACTGGGGAACCAGATGGTGACCAAGCAGTTCACGGGCTCGCCCGAAGACGCGGACCTCAGGCGCGCCGACTCGCTGGCGCGCGAGATCTTCTCGGACGTCGCCAACAAGTGGGCGTTCCTGATCATCGAGGCGCTGGGGGAGCGCACCCTGCGCTTCAGCGAGCTGCGCGACGAGGTCGAGGGCGTCAGCCACAAGATGCTCACCCAGAACCTGCGCATGCTGGAGCGCTACGGCCTCGTCGACCGCAAGGTGCACCCCACCGTGCCCCCACGGGTGGAGTACACCCTCACCGAGCCCGGCCGGGCCCTGCGTGCCACGGTCGACAGCATGTGCGGCTGGACCCACCAGTACCTCGGGCACATCGAGGCCGCCCGGCGCCGCTTCGACGAGTGACGGGACCTGGGTGACTACTCCGGGCGCAGCCCGGCGAAGAGGTCGTTCTCGGGTACGGCCGCTCCGGTGGTGTCCCGCACCCGGACGAAGGTCTCCACGCCCATCAGCTCGCCGAACCTCTCCTTGCCCATCCTGAGGAAGAAGATGTTCTCGCCCTGGCTGGCGTGCGCGGCCAGCGCGTCGAACTTCTGACCGCTGAAGCCGGTCGTGTCCACCCACGTGGTGATCTCGTCGTCGGGCAGGCCGATCTCGGCCAGTGCGGCGGCCTCGGCGGGATCCGGCTCCGGCATGTCCTCACCGAACTCGCGCATGATCTCGCCGAACCGCTCCATCGCCGAGCGGGGCATCGTCGTCCAGTACACCTTCGGCGTCAGCTCGGTCATCTCCAGCGCCGCCATCGTGATGCGGTGGGCCTGGATGTGGTCGGGATGCCCGTAGAAGCCGTTCTCGTCGTAGGTGACGACCACATCGGGGCGGTAGTGCCGCATGAGTTCCGCGAGTCGGGCCGCGCCCTCCTCGACGGGGGTCCGCCAGAAGGAACCGGGGGCGTCGTTGCTCGGCCAGCCCATCATCCCGGAGTCGGCGTAGTCCAGCATCTCCAGGTCGCTGATCTTCAACACCTCACAGCTCGCCTCCAGTTCCTGACGGCGCAACAGAGCGACCGCAGCCGGATCGTGGCCGGGATCGCCCGGCTTGACACCTCCCGGCCCGTCACCGCATCCACCGTCGGTACAGGTGACGAGAACCGTGCGGACGCCTTCCGCCGCGTACCGTGCGAGGACCCCGCCGGTTCCGGTGGCCTCGTCGTCGGGGTGGGCGTGCACGGCCATGAGCGTCAAGGGTCGGTCGGTCATGAGAACAGTCCTCCTGCGGAAACACATCTGGATCGGAGTGCGGCGGGCGCGCCGCGATTCCCGGGCCCGGATGCCGACGGGCGCAGGACCTGATGATCTCCATGTCCCCCCGCCCGGCGACGCCGGTCCCCTGGTCGGTGCAACCGCGCCGACCGGACCGGGTGTTCCCGGCGGGACGCCTGATTTCCGGGGTACGGCCGTACTGCCGCCGCACATGAACGGCGCCGAGGGCGGCCCGCGCGAGTGTCGGTCTCGACGTGGGAGCGGCCGTGGCCGAGCAGGAGAACGCGGGCCGGACAGGACGACGGCCGTTCGCACCCGGGGCGCTCGTCCGGGGGTTCGGTCATCCGGCGGCGCACGAGGCTCATGCCGGGGGCGGCGTGCGGGGCCGAGGCGGCGGACGGTGTCGGACCGAGGAGCGCCGGCGGCAGGTCGCGCGTCACGCCGACGGGACAGTGGGGCGCGCTGTCGTCACAGCCGTACGGTCGCGCACCCACCCGGTCACCGGGGCGCGGCTGTGCCCCGAGCCTCCCGCCCCCGTACAGGCCCCGAGCCGGCCCGCGGAACGATGGCTCACCCGTTGTTCAGGGTCCCCGCGGGCCAACGGCTCTTCCGTCGTTCCAGTACCTGCGGTCCGACGTCTCGCCCGTCGCTCACGCTCCTGCGGTGCAACGGCCCACCCGCCGTTCGGGCACCTGCGGTCCGATGGCTCGCCCGCCGCTCACGCCCCTGCGGTGCAACGGCTCGCCCGCTGTTCGAGCACCTGCGGTCTGATGGCTCGCCCGTCGCTCACGCCCTTGCGGTGCACAGGCTCGCCCGCTGTTCGGGCACCCGCGGTCCGATGGCTCGCCGGCCGCTCAGGCCCTCGCGGTCCGACGGCTCGCCCGCCCGTTCAGGCGCCCGCCGTCCGACGGCTCGCCCGTCGCTCACGGCCCGAGCTGAGCCCGCAGCCACTCCTCCACCTCGCCCACGTGGGCGGCCGCCGCCGCCCTGGCCGCCTCCGGGTCGTGGGCGACCAGCGCGCGGTGGATCGCCGTGTGCTCGCGGCGGGTGCGTTCGAAGGCGCCCTCCTCCTGGTAGCCGCGCCAGACCCGGGCCCGGAAGGTACGGGAGGACAGGCCCTCCAGGATCGCCGCCATGGTGTCGTTGCCGGCGGCCGCCGCGATCTCGCGGTGGAACGCCAGGTCGTGGGCGAGGATCTCCTCCGGATCGTCCGTGGCGTTCATGGCCGTGAGGTGTTTCTCGACCTCGGCGAGCTGGTCGGGGGTGATCCGGGCGGCGGCCAGCGCGGTCGCCGTCGACTCCAGGATGCGGCGCACCTCAAGGAGCTCCACCAGCCGCGGCCCCCGCGACAGGTCGGCGACCACTCCGAAGGTCTCCAACAGGTCGCCGGCCTCCAATTGCGTGACGTAGATGCCCGAGCCGTGCCGGGCCTCCAGCACCCCCAGGACCGTCAGCGCCCGGATCGCCTCCCGCATCGAACTGCGCGAGATGCCCAGCTGGACCGCCAGTTCACGCTCGGTCGGCAGCCGCTGGCCGGGCTCCAGCCGGCCCTCGCCGATCATCGCCTTGATCTGCTCGATGGCGCGCTGCGTCACGGTGCCCTTCTGCGGGGCTGTCTCGTCCACGCCACTCCTCCGCTCACCGGGTGCCACTCACCGGGTGCGCCGAAGTCTAGCCATCGATGTGGTCGGACCACTACGGCCTCAGAACGGGAAAATCTGCCGCTGGAGGGTATTGCCAAGGGCGAGTGGTCTGATAAGTATGCCGTCATCTGCTCGACCCGTGCACGTTCGACCATGCGAGAACACGCTCAACGAGGAGCCGCCAGATGCCCGGCAGGACAGTGGGGAAGCGGAACAGGATTCGGATCGTCGGTGCGGTGGCCGCGGCCGCGAGCGCCTCGCTCGTGCTCGCCGCGTGCGGCAGCACCAAGGACACCGGCAGCGCCGGCAGTGCGGGAGGCGACGGCACCGGCAAGGTGGGCGTGATCCTGCCGCTGCTGACCTCGCCGTTCTGGCAGTCGTACAACGACTACGTGCCGAAGATGGCCAAGTCCGAGGGGGTGGACACGCTGAAGACGGTCAACTCCAACAGCGACCCCTCCCAGCAGATCACCGACATCAACAACGAGCTCAACCAGGGCGTGAAGGGCCTGGTCGTGGCCCCGCTGGACAGCGCCGCCATCGAGGCCGGCCTCGACCAGGCCGAACGCAAGGGCGTCCCGGTCGTCGCGGTCGACGTGGCCCCCGACAAGGGCAAGGTCGCCATGGTCGTACGGGCGAACAACGTGTCGTACGGCGAGAAGGCCTGCCAGTACCTCGGGGAGCAGATCCCCTCCGGCAAGGTCGTGCAGATCATGGGCGACCTGGCCTCCGTCAACGGACGCGACCGCTCTGAGGCCTTCCGGGCCTGCGTGAAGAAGAACTTCCCGAAGCTCAAGGTCCTGGAGATCCCCGCCAAGTGGGAGTCCGACACGGCCGCCTCGCAGCTCGGCACCCTCCTGAACGCCAACCCCGACATCAAGGGCATCTACATGCAGGCCGGTGGCGTCTACCTCGCGCCGACCCTGCAGACCCTCAAGTCGAAGGGGATGCTGAAGAAGGCGGGCACCGCGGGCCACATCGCCATCGTCTCCAACGACGGCATCCCGCAGGAGTACGACGCCATCCGCAAGGGCGAGATCGACGCCACCGTCTCCCAGCCCGCCGACCTGTACGCCAAGTACGGCATGTACTACATCAAGGCGGCGATGCAGGGGAAGACCTTCGAGCCCGGCCCGACCGACCACGACTCCACGATCGTCAGGCTGCCGAGCGGCATCCTGGAGGACCAGCTCCCCGCGCCCCTGGTCACCAAGGACAACGTCGACGACCCCGAGCTGTGGGGCAACACCGTCAAATGAGCACCCCACTGGTTGAAGCCCACGGGGTCGTCAAGCGGTACGGCCCCACGACCGCCCTCGCCGACGGCCGCCTCACCGTCCTGCCCGGCGAGTCCCACGCGCTCGTCGGCCGCAACGGCGCCGGCAAGTCCACCCTCGTCAGCCTCCTCACCGGCCTCCAGGCCCCCGACGAGGGCACCGTCCGCTTCGACGGCGAGCCCGCGCCCCCGCTCGGCGACCGCGACGCCTGGCGGGCCAAGGTCGCCTGCGTCTACCAGAAGCCCACCGTCGTCCCCGAGTTGACGGTCGCCGAGAACCTCTACATCAACCGGCAGCCGCTCCGGCGCGGGTTCATCAGCTGGCGGGCCCTGAGGAAGGAGGCCGCCGAACTCCTCGACACCTGGGACGTGCGCGTCGACCCGGAGGCGCGCACCGCCGACCTCAAGGTCGAGGACCGCCAAATGGTGGAGATCGCCCGGGCGTTGAGCTTCGGCGCCCGCTTCATCGTCCTCGACGAACCGACCGCGCAGCTCGACAACCGGGAGATCGAGCGGCTGTTCGCCAGGATGCGTACGCTCCAGGGCTCCGGTGTCACCTTCCTGTTCATCTCGCACCACCTCCAGGAGGTGTACGAGGTGTGCCAGACGGTGACCGTCCTCAGGGACGCCCGCTGGATCACCACGGCCCCGGTCGCCGACATGCCCCGGGCGGCCCTCGTCGAGGCCATGGCCGGTGAGACGGTCGCCGAACAGCACGTCCGGCCTAGGCAGGTCGAGGAGAGCGGCCCCGTCCTCCTCGACGCCCGCGGCCTCACCTCCGACGCCTACGAGGACGTCGACCTCACCGTGCGCCGCGGCGAGGTCGTCGGACTCGCCGGCATCAGCGGCAGCGGCAAGACCGAGCTCGCCGAGACCTTCACGGGACTGCACACCCCGACGAGCGGCACCGCCCAGCTCGACGGCAGACCGCTGCCGTTCGGCGACGTACGGGCCAGCCTCAAGGCCGGCGTCGGCTTCGTGCCGCGCGACCGGCACGCCCAGGGCCTGGTCCACGGCATGACCATCGGCGACAACGCCACCCTCAGCGTCCTGGACCGGCTCGGCCGCCGCGGCTTCGTCGGCACCGACCGCAAACGGGGCTTCGCCACCGGGCTGATCGACCGCCTCGACATCCACACCGAGGGCCCCGACCAGCCCGTCTCCGACCTCTCCGGCGGCAACGCGCAGAAGGTCGTCATGGCCCGCGCCCTCGCCTCGGACCCCCGGCTGCTGGTCCTCATCAACCCCACCGCGGGCGTCGACGTGAAGTCGAAGGAGTCCCTGCTCTCCCGCGTGGACACCGCCCGAGAGGACGGCACCGCGGTCCTCGTCGTCTCCGACGAGCTCGACGACCTGCGCCGCTGCGACCGCGTCCTCGTCCTCTTCCACGGCCGCGTGGTCGCCGAGCACCCGGCCGGCTGGCGCGACCACGCGCTGATCGCCTCCATCGAAGGAGTGGACCACCATGGCTGACACCCAGGCCCCGCCCGTGAAGCGGGCGCGGGTGCCCGAGACACGGGCGGCCCGGACGGTCCTGCTGCGCCGCGCCCGCGAACTCGCCCTCGTGCCCGCGCTGTTGCTGCTCATGGTGCTCGGCGCGTTCGTCAACGACTCGTTCCTCACCGAGCGCAACCTCATCTCCATCCTGGGCGCCTCGGCGGCCCTCGCGATGGTCGTGCTGGCCGAGTCGCTCGTCCTGATCACCGGCAAGTTCGACCTGTCCCTGGAGTCGGTCGTCGGCATCGCGCCGGCCGTGGGAGCCCTTCTCGTCCTGCCCGCCGCCCAGTCCGGCTGGGGCACCGAACTCCCGGCCGCCCTCGCCCTGTTGGCGGTCCTGGTCGTCGGTGCGGCGGTCGGCGCCTTCAACGGCGTCCTGGTCGTGAAGTTCAAGCTCAACGCGTTCATCGTGACGCTCGCGATGCTGATCGTGCTGCGCGGACTGCTCGTCGGCGCGACCAAGGGCAAGACCCTCTTCGGCATGCCGGACAGCTTCTACTCCCTGGCGACGACGACCTTCCTGAGCATCCCGATGTCCGTGTGGCTCGCCGCCGTCGCCTTCGCCGTCACCGGCCTCGTCCTGAAGTACCACCGCATCGGCCGCTCCCTGTACGCCATCGGCGGCAACGCCGACGCGGCCCGCGCCGCCGGCATCCGTGTCGAGCGCGTGATGCTCGGCGTGTTCGTCGTCGCGGGCGTCCTCGCCTCCGTCGGCGGCATCATGCAGACCGGCTACGTCGGCGCGATCAGCGCCAACCAGGGCCAGAACATGATCTTCACCGTGTTCGCGGCCGCGGTGATCGGCGGCATCAGCCTCGACGGCGGCAACGGCACCATGTTCGGCGCCCTGACCGGCGTACTCCTGCTGGGCGTCGTACAGAACCTGCTCACGCTCGCCCAGGTGCCGTCCTTCTGGATCCAGGCCATCTACGGCGGAATCATCCTGGTCGCTCTCATGATCGCCCGTGTGACGACGGGCCGCGCGCAGGACTGAGCCCGCCCCGCCCCCTACCGAAAGGCCCTCCGTGTCCTCGACGCCCGCCCGTATCAGCGCGGTAGACACCCACGACATCCGCTTCCCCACCTCGCGCGAGCTCGACGGCTCCGACGCGATGAACCCGGACCCCGACTACTCGGCGGCCTACGTCGTCCTGCGCACGGACGCGGCCGACGGGCACGAGGGACACGGGTTCACCTTCACCATCGGGCGGGGCAACGAGGTCCAGGTCGCCGCGATCGAGGCGCTGCGCGGGCACGTGGTGGGACGCTCCGTCGAGGAACTGTGCGCGGACCCGGGCACGCTGAACCGCGACCTGATCGGCGACAGCCAACTGCGCTGGCTGGGGCCCGAGAAGGGCGTGATGCACATGGCGATCGGCGCGGTCGTCAACGCCGTGTGGGACCTGGCCGCCAAACGCGCCCGGAAGCCGCTGTGGCAGCTCCTGGCCGACGCCGAGCCCGAATGGCTGGTCCGGCAGGTCGACTTCCGCTACCTCACCGACGCCCTCACCCCGCAGGAGGCGCTGGACCTGCTGCGCCGGGGCCGGGCGGGCGCCACCGAACGCACCTCGAAGCTCCTCGCCACCGGCTATCCCGCCTACACCACTTCCGCCGGCTGGCTCGGCTACGACGACGAGAAGCTCACCCGGCTCGCCGCCGAGGCCGTCACCGCCGGCTTCCGGCAGATCAAGCTCAAGGTCGGCGCGGACCTCGCGGACGACGTACGGCGCTGCCGCGTCGCCCGCCAGGTCGTCGGCCCGGGCATCCGCGTGGCGATCGACGCCAACCAGCGCTGGGACGTCGACGAGGCGATCCGCTGGACCGAGGCGCTCGCGGAGTTCGACCCGTACTGGATCGAGGAGCCCACCAGCCCCGACGACATTCTCGGGCACGCCGCGATCCGCAGGGCGGTCGCCCCGGTGAAGGTCGCCACCGGCGAGCACGTCCAGAACCGGGTCGTCTTCAAGCAGCTCCTCCAGGCGGGCGCCCTCGACGTCGTCCAGATCGACGCGGCCCGCGTCGGCGGCGTCAACGAGAACCTGGCCATCCTGCTCCTCGCGGCCAAGTTCGGCGTACCGGTCTGCCCGCACGCCGGCGGGGTCGGCCTGTGCGAACTCGTCCAGCACCTCTCGATGTTCGACTACGTGGCCCTGACCGGCACGACCGAGAACCGGGTCATCGAGTACGTCGACCATCTGCACGACCACTTCCTGGACCCCGTGGTGATCACGGACGGCCACTACACGGCACCCACCGCGCCGGGCTTCTCGGCCGCGATGCGCCCGGAGTCCATCGCGCGGTACACGTTCCCGGGCGGCGCCTTCTGGGCAGAAGACCTCGCCGACGACACGGAGAAGAAGGGGCGGGCGGCATGAGCGACTTCGAGGGTCTGAGGGCCCTGGTGACAGGCGGCGCCTCCGGCATCGGCCGGGCCACCGCGGAACTCCTCACCGTACGCGGTGCCCGGGTCGCCGTCCTCGACCTGGACCCCTCGTCCGTGGAGGAGCCGCTGCTCGCCTACCGGGCCGACGTCACCGACGACGCCTCGGTGCGGACGGCCGTCGCCGCGGCCGCCGCCGACCTCGGCGGGCTCGACGTGCTGGTCAACAACGCGGGCATCGGAGCGCAGGGCACGGTCGCGGACAACGACGACGAGGAATGGCACCGCGTCCTCGACGTCAACGTCGTCGGCATGGTCCGGGTGGCCCGCGCCGCCCTGCCCCACCTGCGCGAGTCGGCGCACGCGGCGATCGTGAACACCTCCTCGATCGCGGCCACCGCGGGCCTCCCGCAGCGGGCCCTGTACAGCGCGACCAAGGGCGCGGTGTACTCCCTGACCCTCGCCATGGCCGCCGACCACGTCCGCGAGGGCATCCGCGTGAACTGCGTCAACCCCGGCACGGCGGACACCCCGTGGATCGGCCGCCTCCTCGCCAAGGCCCCCGACCCGGCCGCCGAGCGGGCCGCGCTGGAGGCCCGCCAGCCCACCGGCCGCCTCGTCTCGGCCGACGAGGTCGCGGGCGCCATCGCCTACCTGGCGAGCCCGCTCTCCGGCGCCACCACCGGCACCTCCCTCGCCGTCGACGGCGGCATGCAGGGCCTGCGCCTGAGGCCGGTGGGCCGGTGAGGACGCACACCCTCGGCGGCAGCGGCGTCCCGGTCAGCGCACTGGGCTTCGGCGGCGCCGTCATCGGCAACCTCTACACCGAGGTGACCGACGAGCAGGCCCACGAGGCGGTGACGGCCGCCTGGGAGCGCGGCATCCGCTACTTCGACACCGCCCCGCACTACGGTCTGGGCCTGTCGGAACGCCGGCTGGGGCAGGCCCTGAGGTCGTTCCCGCGCTCGGAGTTCACGGTCTCCACGAAGGTCGGCCGCCGCCTGGAGCCCACGCCGGCCCACGGCGACGACCTCGCCCACGGCTTCGCCGTCCCCGCCGCCCACCGCCGTGTGTGGGACTTCTCGGCGGACGGCGTACGACGCACCCTGGAGGCGAGCCTCGAACGGCTCGGCCTGGACCGCGTGGACGTCGTCTACCTCCACGACCCCGACGACCACGCCGAACAGGCCTTCCACGAGGGCTATCCGGCGCTGGAGAAACTGCGTTCGGAGGGCGTGGTCCGCGCGATCGGCGCCGGGATGAACCAGACGGAGATGCTCACCCGCTTCGTCCGGGACACCGACGTGGACGTGGTGCTGTGCGCCGGAAGGTACACCCTGCTCGACCGGAGCGCGCTCACGGATCTGCTGCCCGCCGCCGAGGAACGGGGCGTGTCCGTCGTGGTCGGCGGTGCCTTCAACTCCGGTCTGCTGGCGGATCCGCGGCCCGGGGCGACGTACAACTACTCCGAGGCACCGGGGGAGTTGCTGGACCGGGCCCTGCGGCTGAAGGCGCTGGCCGAGCGGCACGGCATCGGTCTGCGCGCCGCCGCCCTCGCGTTCTGCGCGGCCCACCCGGCGGTCGCGAGCGTCCTGGTGGGCGCCCGCTCGGCGGCCGAGGTCCACGACAGCGCCGACCAGTTCGCCACCGCGGTACCCGCCGCCTTCTGGCAGGACCTGAGGGACACCGAGGAGCTCGCATGAGAGTCGCCCTGCACACCAAGGTCCGCGCCGACCGCGTCGCCGAGTACGACGCCGCCCACCGCGAGGTCCCCGTCGAGCTCACCGAGGCGATCCGCGCCGCCGGGGCCACCTCCTGGACGATCTGGCGCAGCGGTACCGACCTCTTCCACGTCCTGGAGTGCGAGGACTACGCCCGTCTCCTCGCCGAACTGGAGCAGCTCCCAGTGAACGTCGCCTGGCAGGCCCGCATGGCAGACCTCCTCGACGTGGTGCACGACTACTCGGGCGCGGGCGCCGCGGCGAGCCTGCCCGTCGTGTGGGAACTGCCGTGACGGTCGTGGACGCGCACCACCACCTGTGGAACCTGTCGGTGCGGGACCAGGACTGGATCGCCCCCGGCAGTCCGCTGCGCCGGGACTTCACGATGGCGGACCTGGTCCCGGAGGCCGCCGCGGCGGGGGTCGACCGCACGGTCCTCGTCCAGACGGTCACCGTGCCCGAGGAGACCCCGGAGTTCCTGGCCCTGGCCGCCGAGCACGAGCTGATCGCGGGAGTGGTCGGCTGGACGGACCTGACCCGGCCGGACGTCGCCGACGAACTGGCCCGCCTGCGTGACCTTCCGGGCGGCGACCGCCTGAAGGGCGTCCGCCACCAGGTCCAGGGCGAGCCGGACCCGCAGTGGCTGCTGCGGCCAGACGTGTGCCGGGGCCTTGCGGCGGTGGCCGAGGCGGGCCTGGTCTACGACCTGGTCGTCCTCCCGCATCAACTGCCCGCCTGCGTCGAGGCCGCCGTAGCGCTCCCACAGCTCACCTTCGTCCTGGACCACCTGGGCAAACCGCCGATCGCCTCTGGAGCCCTGTCCCCCTGGGCGGCCGACGTCCGCGCACTGGCCGCCCTCCCCAACACCGTCTGCAAGCTCTCCGGCATGGTCACGGAGGCGGACCTCGCCACCTGGACCCCCGACGACCTGCGCCCGTACGCCGACACCGTCCTGGAGGCCTTCGGCCCGGACCGCCTGATGTTCGGCTCGGACTGGCCGGTGTGCACCCTGGGGGCGGCCTACGCCGAGACGCTGTCCGTGACCAGGGAACTCATCGGGGGCCTGAGCGCGTCCGAACGCGCCGACGTCCTCGGCGCCACGGCCACCCGCACCTACGGCCTCTGACCCGCGGCACGCGTCAGGTCTGCCGGGCCGGCTGAGCCAGCCGGGTGGGAGGCAGGAACTCCCGCACATAGGTCCGCTCCCAGCACGCCCCCGTCTCCCGCAGCTCCCGCCACGTCGTGTACCGGTACCGGAAGAGACGGGCGCGGACATGGCGGGGCGGCTCGTCGGCGGGGAAGGGGGAACGGCGCAGCAGCCCCAGCGTGGCGGGATCGTTCTCCAGGAGCCGCTCCACCATGGTGCCGAACCACGCCCCGGCGTACGCGGGGGAGAGCGCGGCGAACCACATCATCCAGTCCAGGCGCAGATGGTAGGGCGCGAACTGGCGCGGCCAGCGCCGCGGATCGCCCGGCTTGCCCCGGAACTCGTACTCCCGCCACTCCGAGTCCCGGCGCGGTACGTCGTCCGCCGTGCCCTCGACCACCACCTCGTAGCGGATCCGGCTCACGCTGCCGAACGCGCCGTAGGTGTTGACGAGGTGGAGCGGGTCGAAGGAGCGGTTCATGATCTGGCTCCGGGAGATCATGTTGCGGACCGGGTGGTAGCTCAGGGCGAGGAGGAGAGCGCCGACGGTGAGGACCGTGATCTGGTACCAGACCGGGGTCGCGGGCCCGTCCGGCGCCTCGCCCGGGAGCTCCAGCGCCGGCACCGCCAGGACGATCGTGATCCAGTTCAGCCAGGCGAAGTTGCCCGAGAGCACCAGCCAGAGCTGGGTCACGATCATCAGGGACGCGGCCGCCGTGGCGATCGGCTGCGGGGTGAACAGCAGGAAAGGCACGACGAGTTGGGTGAGGTGGTTCGCGGCCGCCTCCACCCGGTGCACGGGCTTCGGCAGATGGTGGAAGAACCAGCTCAGCGGCCCCGGCATCGGCTGGGTCTCGTGGTGGTGGTCCAGGCACGTGAGCTTCCGCCAGCAGGCGTCGCCGCGCATCTTGATCAGCCCCGCGCCGAACTCGACCCGGAACAGCACCCAGCGCAGCAGGAACAGCACCACCACGGACGGGGCCACCTCGTCGTTGCCGAGGAACACCGCGAGGAAGCCGACCTCCAGCAGCAGGGACTCCCAGCCGAAGCCGTACCAGGTCTGGCCCACGTTGACGATCGACAGGTACAGCAGCCACGGCACCAGCCACAGCAGCATGCCGCCCCACAGCGGCAGCCGGGAGTCGAGGCCCGCCGCCAGCGCGCCGGCCACCGCACAGCCCGTCCACGCGCAGAGAGCGAAGAACCGGTCCGAGTAGTGGAGTTGGAACAGGCTCGGGGCCCGTCGGAACGGCACCCGCGCCACGAAACGCGGCACCGGCAGCATGCCGCGCTCGCCGAGCAGCGGCCGGAACTGCAGGGCCGCAGCCAGGAACGCCACGAGGTACAGCCCCGCCAGAGCCCGCTGGAAGACCAGCCGGCTCAGCCAGTAGTCGGGTGCGGTGAACCAGTCCACGGCCGTGCTCTCCTGCCTCCATTGTCCAGCCGGACCCTCAGTGACTCTCCGTGTACCTCCCTTCCGCTTGCGTAACCCAAGTGAGTGAAGCAGACAATAGTGACGAACTGCACGGGACGGACGGGAGAGCGTGGTGCGGAGACCCACCAGGACCCTCGCCACGGCCGGTGTCCTGGCGGCGGCCCTTCTCGTCGCGGGATGCGGCCGCGAAGAGAGCACCGGCGAGCCGACCGGCATGCTCCTGTTGCAGCCGGCGGCGGCTCGGGGACCGAACCCCTTCACCCCCTCCGCGGCGACCGCGCCGCCGCCCCTGACCCGAACGCCCCACCGGGACGCCACCGCCCCGCGGACCGTCTCCGGCGGGACGCCCGGCCTGTACGGCGGCACCGAGCGCGTCGGCAGTTGCGACGTGAAACGGCAGATCCGCGACCTGACCGCCGACCTGCCGAGAACGAGCGCGTTCGCGCGGGCCGCCGGTGTCCCCCCGGCCGCGGTCCCCGGCCACCTGCGCGCACTCGCCCCCGTGGTCCTGCGCGCCGACACCCGGGTCACCGACCACGGCTACCGCGACGGCCGGGCGAGCGGCTTCCAGGCCGTCCTCCAGGCGGGCACCGCCGTCCTCGTCGACGACCGGGGCGTCCCACGCGTCCGCTGCGCCGGCGGCAACCCCTTGACGCCGCCGGTGGCGATGCGAGGCGGCGCGGTCGTGGAGGGGCGGCCGTGGCCCGGGTACCGGCCCGACCAGGTCGTCGTGGTGAGCCCCAGCGAACAGGTCGTCACCGATCTCACGATCCTCGACCTCGTCGACCACTCCTGGATCGAACGCCGGATCGGCTACGACTGCCGGCACGACCACGTCATCCCCACGACGGCACCGGAACCCCTGCCTCCAGAGGACCTCCCGAGGGACAGCGCCTCCCCGGGCACGCCCCTCGGTATCCAGTCACCGACGCCCGTGCCGCCCCTGCCGTACCTGCCGTCCCCGCCGCCAACGCCCGACTGCGTCTCCGGGCAGCCGTACGACGAGGGCTGCCCCACCCCCACCGTGCCGCCCACGCC
>NZ_LJBR01000087.1 GCF_001282115.1 Streptomyces sp. NRRL B-24085
ACCCTCACCGGCCCCCACCACCGCACCGCCCTGGCACTCCTGGCCACCCACGGCTTCGAGACCCTCGACCCACACACCATGGTCCTGGCCCGCATTGATCACGAAGAGGCGTACTGGGCCGACCAAGCCGCCCAGGCCCTGAACGCCGAAGGGATCACCACCGAGATCACCCCCAGCCTGCGCGAGGCGATCGCCGAGGAATGGACCTGGGCGAGCTATCCGATGCCTTGGTGCACCCGCGCCGAGATCCGCGAGGTCTCTAACGAAGCCCAGAAGATCTACGACGACATCCGCCACGGACGGCTCCTCATCCACGCCCACGCCGAAGACGGCTGGACCATCGTGGCCGTCGGCACCTACCGCGACAGCGGGAAGGGCGTGTACCTCCACGGCGAGAACCACCTCCGGCAGGTCACCGACACCTTCGACTCCCCCACCCAAGCCATCACAGCCTTCGAACACACCCACGGCGACGCCCTACGCTCCGGCCCCGCCCCCATGACCGACACCGAACGCCAAACCGCCCAAGCCCGCATCGCACTCGGCTCAACCGGCACGACGCGGGCCCCATCCACGCCGCCCATCGAGAGCGTGCCCGCCTACGCTGCCGACCCCGGCGACCACGACGCTCTGCTGGAGGACTTCCTCACCGAGAACAATGACTGGGAGAAGTACCGGACCTGGGACGACAACACCACCATCGCCAACCACGAATCGCTCACTCTGCGCGCCCTCATCGATCACGACGCCGAATGCCGTGACATGAAGTGGACCATCGCCGCCTACGAATCCCCCGTCAGCGAGCGCCTCTGGCACGCCACGGCCACCGCCACCACCCCGGTGGAGATCGTGCGCACCCTGCTCAACTCCCTGGCCTCCGACTACGTGTGGGGCGCCGGACCGGCGACCGTCGTCTCCGAGACGGAGATCGCCGAGGCGACCCGGCCGCTCTCGGATGCGGGCTGGAAGCAGACAGTCGAAGGCCGCTGGATCCGGTGGGAGGCACCGGGCGAGGACGCCGCCGGCGTCCAGTTCGACGCCTTCGCCGCCCAGAAGCCCAACAGCTCGCTGCCGACCTGGACCGTCTGGGGCGGCAACGCCGTCCACCAGCCCACCTGGGCGCTCCACTTGTCCCCGTACACCCCGGCGGCCGTCCTGCAGGACCTCACCTGCGAACTCGCCGAGGGGCAAGGACACCGTCAGGTCCCCGCTGCTGCCACTCCGCGACGAGCGATGCTGACTCCGCAGGCCCCGGCGCCCGCCCCTCCCGGGCAGGCGCCGGCAGCCGTTTCCACCCAGACCCGCTGAACCTCCGCCGCGCCAACTGGACGCGTGCTTGATCGTCTGGGCCCAGAAGGCGCTGGGCCCAGGCTCAGTTGCGGCGTATCGAGTCGGGATGCTGCGGGGAGACGATGTCTGTCGTCACCTGGAGATGCGAGCGACAGCGTCGTGGCTGTGGATGCTCTCAAGGTTTCGAACGCGTACAGCATGCTCGAGGCCCCGTTCGCGGCAGGCGAGGCTGATGTCGCGCGCCATGTCCTCAACGAACACAGGGTGGTCGTACGCCTGCATCGTTAGAACGCGTTCGTCGGGCCGCTTGACCAACGGCACGACAGGGGCGGACGCACTCTGCTCCAGGAGCCTTACGGCCTCCTGCACCGCAAAGGGATAGGGCGTGTCCCCGTGCCCCGTCACGGACAGCGTGATGCGGCTGCGCTGGTTGTGGGCGCCGTAGTCCGAGATAGCTTTCGAGCACGGGCACAGGCTCGTTACCTCGGTCGTGACCGAGGTAATCACCGTCGTGTCGCCGTTGTCCCAGCGGCCTTCGAAACGAGCGTCGTGGACCTGCCACGACTCAGCGCCGCTCGCAGGCGCGACCACGCTAGTGCTCAATGGGACATCGATCGTCACTGCGAGCGCGGGAGCGTCGAGGAGGTCGGCGCCGACCTTCAGGACGTACGGCAGCTTGCGCGGATCGAACCGACGAAGGTGATCGTGTGCGAGAGCGACCATGCGGCTCATGTGGGTGCCCCGCCGGTCGTGCTGCAGCCGGACGGTCACTTCGATCTCGGCGACGCCGTCCTGGCGGAGGTGGCCGTCCTCGAAGTACAGCGGGTAGCGCAAGCCGCTGATGCCGACGTCGTCGATTTCGATGCCTCGGGAGTCGGTCTCGTTCTGGATGTCGTGCACGCTTACTCGCCCCGATAGGTGCAGCCGGATGTGCACGTCTCGCGGACAGTGAGGGCGGAGAGGCCGGGCAGTGTCGGCCTCAGCCGATCCCAGATCCAGCGGGCGAGGACCTCGCTGGTCGGGTTCTCCAAACCCTCGATCTCGTTGAGGTAGTAGTGGTCGAGTCGCGCTTCGATGGGCTTGAAGGCGCGCTTGACGTCACCGAAGTCCATGACCCAGCCCGATTCGGCTCCGACGGGCCCCTCGACGTGGACGATGACCTTGTACGAGTGCCCGTGCAGACGCGCGCACTTGTGGCCCTCGGGCACATTGGGCAGGCGGTGCGCGGATTCGAAGGTGAACTCGCGGAAGATTTCCATTACTGAATTCCCAGATACTTGTGCGTCTGGAGAGAGAGGATCCAGCGCGGGTTCTTCATGCAGTAGTCGACCGTCGCCCTGGTGTTGGCGTCAACGTCCGGGCCGTCCATGGGCTGGAGCCGGAAGTACCGGAAGTCCAGGTGCTCGAACTGACTGGGGTCGCCGCCCAACTGGGGGTAAACGAGCTTCAGTTCGTCTCCACGCGTAACTACCAGTTCGGAGCCGATTTTGGGGCTGACGCAGAGCCAGTCGATGCCCTTTGGCGGTACGCGGGTGCCGTTCGTCTCGACGGCGACCTCGAAGCCTCGGGCATGAAGGGCATCGATCGCTGCATCGTCAAGCTGCAAGAGTGGCTCGCCTCCGGTGCACACGACGAAGCGGTGCTCCCTGGATGCCGAGGGCCACGCTCGTTCCACCGCCTGCGCGAGATCGTCCGGGGACGCGAAACGGCCGCCGCCTTCTCCGTCGGTACCGACGAAATCCGTGTCGCAGAACTGGCAGATCGCACGGTGGCGATCCTTCTCCAGGCCGGTCCAGAGATTGCACCGGGAGAAGCGGCAGAAGACGGCTGGACGACCTGCGTGACTCCCTTCGCCTTGCAGGGTGTAGAAGATCTCTTTGACCAGATAGGTCATTCTCACGCGCCCTGGTACTGCACAGGGTCGGTAACGCCAGCCTCGGCGAACCCCTTCAGACGGAGCAGGCAGGTCTCGCAGTGCCCGCAGGCCCGACCCTGCTCGTCTGGGTCGTAGCAAGAAGACGTCAGGGAATAATCCACACCGAGGCGCAGTCCCTCGCGGACGATATCGGCCTTCGACATGGCGATGAGCGGCGAGTGGAGTTTGAGTTCCTGCGTCCCCTCAACGCCTGCGCGGGTCGCCAGGTTCGCCATTTTCGCGTACGCGTCCATGTACTCGGGACGGCAGTCCGGGTAGCCGCTGTAGTCGACGGCGGTCACGCCGGTGAAGATGTCGCTCGCGCCGACGGTCTCCGCGTAGGCCAGCGCGAAGGACAGGAAGATCGTGTTGCGTGCCGGTACATACGTGATGGGCACGCTGCTTCCCGTGTCCTTGCTGCTGGCGTCGTCCAGAGACTCGTGCTTGGGAACCTCGATCTCCGACGTGAGAGCCGAGCCGCCGAAAACTCGCAGATCGATGTCCGCGATGACGTGGCGAGCAACCCCCTGCGCCCCCGCCACACGCTTCGCAGCCTCCAGTTCCACACTGTGCCGCTGGCCG
Organism: Streptomyces sp. NRRL B-24085; assembly: GCF_001282115.1. Taxonomy (GTDB): domain Bacteria; phylum Actinomycetota; class Actinomycetes; order Streptomycetales; family Streptomycetaceae; genus Streptomyces. The sequence continues at coordinate 3,788 of NZ_LJBR01000087.1, forward strand.
TAACGGAAGCTCAGCGCGTACGGCGTGTAGCCCTGGTCCTTGGCGATCGCCAGAACGGTCGTCGAGTCCAGGCCGCCACTCAGTAGAACGATCGCGGGACGCTCCGCCATGCCCTGCTCCCTAGTTAGCTCTGTGTGTACCGCTGCAGCTTACGCGAAAACTGGCAGGTAGAGTGACGCCAACATACTTCCAGTTATCGGCGTCGGGAGCAGAGCCGCGTGAGGCAACTTTCACTGGTCGTCACGTGCACGGACCGCAAGGCAGCTGCACCCGAGGCCGCACTGCAAGCAAGGTCGCTCCCGGTCGGAACAGTGAAGGAACGCTCGGCACTCTGGAAGGAGCGTGTCGAGAACGCGACTCGCACGCACTCCCTCACCGAGCTCTACCGGGGCGATCACTGGACGCAGTCGCGTCGACTAACTACAGCCGCCGCAAAGGCGGGATTCGATGCGCAACTGTGGGTGGCATCCGCCGGCCTCGGCCTGCAGCCAGTGTCTGCAATGGCGCCTTCCTACGCGGCGACCTTCAGCACCCGACACGCCGACTCGGTCGCTTCCTCGGCGGCAGACGGTGTCCAGTGGTGGCGGCATCTTCAAGAGGGAGTTGGCCGCGCGACCTTGCCGGGACTCGGCCAGGAAGGGCCAGTGCTGCTGGTGCTGTCCGAGGTCTACGCGAAGGCCATGGAAGCAGAGCTTCGAGCCCTCGGCGCGGTGGCAAGCGAGGCTCTGATGGTCGGCGGCGTCGAAGAGATCCCCGGCATCCAACGAGTCGCCTCCGATGCAGGGTTGCGCCATGCGCTCGGCGGAACCCTGACGAGCCTGAACGTACGCATGGCCGCGTCCTGGCTCCAGTACTGCGATGACAAACGACTGACCTCTCCCGCGGCCAACGACTCCTGGCGCAAGTGGGCGGCGAGTACGTCTCAGCCGGAGCAGCACAACCGCGAGCCCATGTCGGATGAAGAGGTCGTCGCCTTCATTAAAGAGCAGATCACCTCCTCGCCCGGCATCTCACGAACGCGACTCTTGCGTGCACTGCGAGACAGCGGCCGAGCATGCGAGCAGAGCAGGTTTGCCGGGTTGTTCATTCGCACCAGGGGGGAATAGTGACAGAGAATCTGATCAGACGCAGGGCCCTGCGCATCGAACAGAACCCCAAGATCCCCCTGTACCTGTTCGCACTGGAAGCAGGGGAAGTTGACCTCGTAGCCGACGTCGCGCGGATCTCGCGTGATGAGGCCGGCAAGCTATTTGGGTATCAGCGCCCCGAGAAGAAGCAACACGTCAAGCAGATCTTGGAATACCTAGACGGCGACGACGTGCTCTTTCCGAACGGCCTAATTCTCGCGTTGCCCCCGGCGGTACGCTTCAAGGGGAGCCGAGGCCCCAACCCTAGCGACGGGCTCGCAACCATTGGCACCCTGGAGATTCCCCTCCCGGAATCACGGGAAGCGCCACGCCCAGCTCTCATTGTCGACGGTCAGCAGCGGAGCCTGGCGCTTGCTCGTACGCGGAACTCCAAGATGCCAATCACCATCGCGGGATTTGTAGCTGAGGACCTGGACATTCAACGCGACCAGTTCCTGCGCGTTAATACAGTGTCACCTCTTCCCGGGAACTTGGTCTCAGAACTCCTGCCAGAGGTGAACACCCAACTGCCCACGAGGCTCTCGGCCCGTAAGCTCCCAGCAACTCTGGTAAATGCGCTGAACCAGGATAGCGACTCACCTTTTAAAGGTCTGATCAAGCAGGCGTCAACCACCGCCAGCAAGAAGTCAGAAACTTTCGTTAAGGACAACAGCCTCCTTCAGGCAATCACGGAATCCTTGTCGGCTTCCGGAGTCCTCTTCCCTTACAAGAACTTGTCCAGCGGAACAACTGACACGGCAACTATCCGCAACATTCTCGTTGTTTACTGGACTGCAGTGAGGGACACATTCCCTGACGCATGGGGAATCTCACCGACCAAGAGCCGGCTGATGCATGGCGTCGGGATTCGCTCCATGGGGCGACTCATGGATCGCGTCATGGAGCGAGTGTTGTTTGAAGTAGACGTCAACTCGAACGACGTCTACGACAAGGTCATGGCGGAACTCGCACTTATTGGACCCCACTGCCACTGGACCAAGGGACGCTGGTCTGAGATCAACTTCTCCTGGAATGAGCTGGAGAACGTCACGAAGCACATCAACATCCTGTCAAACTATCTGATCCGTGTTTACCGTGAGTCAAGGATGAGCGCGTCGTGAAATTCTACTTTCCAGACAGCCAGGACCAGGTCAGTCCGACGTACGACTTCCTCAATGACGAATATTCTCCGTACCGGGTTCGACAGAGAGACGATCTCTACGCTCATCAAGCGGTGAAGCCTGCCCCATACGACGGCATACTAGTCAGCAAGGCCATTGTCGACGGCTCGGTAAAGGGTGCAGGAAAATATAGTGCACCTCAGCGCGAGCGGCTATACCGGCTTGGCGTGCGTGAATTCTTCAGACTCCCCAAGGCGATGAGAAGTCTCGGAGACTGCGGGGCGTTCAACTATATCGACGAAGAACGTCCTCCCTATTCTGTCGAACAGGTCCTCGATTTCTACCTCGGCTGCCAATTCAATTCAGGGATCAGCATTGACCATGTGATCTTCGGCTACGATCCGAAAGTCTCCGACGCGGATGTCAATCCTGCGTGGGCACAGCGCCGCGAGATTTCGCTAGAATTGGCGGAGGAGTTCATCGCCGGCGTCAGGGCTCGCAACGCGAAGACCCTGAACGAGGATGACAAACTCGAGCCTGTTGGCGCTGCTCAGGGATGGAGCCCAGATAGCTACGCGGACAGCGTCGCTCGGCTCCAAAAAATGGGCTACAAGCGGATTGCTCTGGGCGGCATGGTCCCGTTGAAGACGCCCGAAATCGTGTCCTGCCTTGAGAGGATCGCTAAAGTCCGTGCGGATGAGGTGTACTTCCATTTGCTCGGGATCACCCGCGTTGACAGCATGGAAGAGTTTTCCAAGTACTACGTCGCAAGTTTCGACAGCACCTCAGCGTTCCGCCAGGCCTTCATGGACGAGCGCAACAACTACCACACTGCTAACGGTTCCTACACAGCGATCAGAGTTCCGCAGGTCGATGGAAACCTGACCCTCAAGCGACTGATCCTCGCTGGCGTCGTCTCTCAATCGGTGGCCATCAAAGCAGAGCGGGAATGCCTCCAACTGCTGCGCAGGTACGACGAACGCAATGCGGAAGCCGAAGAGGTCATGGAGGCACTGCGCGGCTATCAGGCGCTCCTCGGCGATGAAAAGAAGCTGAAGCACGTCGAGCGGTACAAGGCCACCCTTGCTGATCGCCCCTGGGACGACTGCCCATGCGATCTCTGCAAGGAACACAAGATCGAAATGGTCATCTTCCGCGGAACAGAGCGAAACAAGCGCCGCGGATTCCATAACATGACTGTCCTGGAAGCCAAGATGCGCAAGCTGTCGTTCACATAATCACCCAGACCGCGCATAAGACTCTAAGCACCCTAAACAGGAGATAATGTGGCCGACCGCTACGAGCTCAAGCTACCTGCCCTCAAGGTGAGCCAAGGCAGCAAGGAGATCTACTGCTTCGCAGTCGACGGCAAGAAACTGCACGACTTCGCCGCCGTCTCGCGCATCCGCCGAGACGACGAGAAGCAGCTGCAGGGGTACCAGCGGCCCGAGGTCCTCAGCCACATCCGGTCGATCCGCCGTTACCTTGAGTCAGACGGCGCGATGCTTCCCAACGCACTGGTCCTTGCCTTCGACGAGCGAGTGAAATTTGTTCCCGCAGCCCGCGGCGGATCCGTCGACTACTCCGTTCCTGGTGAACTGGTCATCCCCGTCGACGAGTCACTGGCTGACGAAGACAAGCCAGCATGGCTGGTTGACGGACAGCAGCGCAGCGCCGCCATCAGGGACGCTGACCTTGCCGAGTTCCCCGTCGCTGCCGTGGGCTTCATTGCTTCCGGACAGGCGGAGCAGCGGTCGCAGTTCATCTTGGTCAACTCGACCAAGCCGCTCCCCAAGGGGCTCGTGTATGAGTTGTTGCCCGCGACGACCGGGCAGTTGCCGCGTTCGCATGAGCGTCGCCGGCTCGCTGCGCAAATCATGTCTCTCCTGAATACCCAAGAGGGCCCCTTCTGCGGGAGGATCAGCAGCCCTACGTCTCCCAAGGGCAACATCAAGGACAACAGCGTGCTGAAGATGCTGGAGCACAGCATCTACGAGGGCGCGCTGTTCCAGTACCGCAACGCCACCGACGGCACCGGCGACGAGGAGCGGATGGTCGCGCACCTCCAGGCCTTCTGGAAGCCAGTCTCGAAAATCTTCGAGGACGCGTGGAGCAAGCCCCCGAAGGAGTCGAGGCTGACGCACGGTGTGGGTATCCAGGCCATGGGCTTCGTCATGGACCGGCTCACCACTGATATCCCGGTCGACAAGGTCAACTGGGACGAGGTCCGCTCCATTCTGCGAGGCCTCGAAGAGCATGTGGCGTGGACGGCTGGCACATGGACGTTCCCGGACGGCCAGGAGCGCCGCTGGAACAGTCTGCAGAACACGTCCAGCGACGTACGACTGCTCAGCACTTACCTGCAGGCCCGAGTCCGCGGGTAGTACCTGACAGTGCGCCCTAGCAAGGTGGCCGCCCAGCTCCCTGGGGCGGCCACCTTGCTGTCAGGACTCCGCTGCTGCTGCGCGAAGCTCGTCGACTGCCGCACGCAGAAGAGAGGCCGAGCCGCTACCGTTCGCGTACCCAATGTGCTGGGTTACCGCGTGCTGATCGATGAAGCCAGTCGCCGCATGCTTCGCGCAGCGCGTGGCCAGAACAATCGCGTCAGCCGTGCGGGCCTTCTGGCGCAGTTGCGGCGTGCCGACACGGTCGGAGGCCGTCGTTACCTTCACGGCCGGCGCGAGTCGCTCAACCTCTTCCCGACAGCGGGCGAGTACTGCTTCATCCAGGGAGTACAGCAACAGTGTCAGGGGCGGGATTTCAGACGGCGAATCGCCCTCACTGCCTTCCCTGGAGGGAGGCTCCCACTCGAAGTCGATGCCGAGTTCTTGCGAAAGGCGCTGGGCAAAAGACAAGTCCGCCTCGTTGAGGCGCTGTTGATGCAGCCAGAGCGGTTCCAGGAGTGCGTACGCCAGGTTACTGCGAGCCTCGTTACTGGGGCACCCGGCAAGGAACAGGCGATCGACGAAGTCGAGCGCGACCGCAGCCCGTTCAGCAGCGACCCACCGGCTCCGCTCCGATCCGATCTCCTCAAGGAGTTCCCTGTACTCCCTCTCCGCCGGGGCTGCCCGGAGGGCAATCTCCGTCAGCGCCTGCAGGACAGCAAGATCGCCTGGACCGAATCGGTCGAAGGTCAGCGCGTTCCGGATGAACGCGTGAGCCGTCTGACCCGCTGGCGCGTCGTATCCCACGGCATCGATGAAGGCTCCGACTGCGCTCCATACCCTGTCCGCCTCGTGATCCTGCAAGCCATCCAGGAACTCGGCAAGCGCCGCATCGTCGGTGGCCGGGCTCTGCCAGACCATCCATGTACGGTCCTCCAACGCCGCCTTGCCGTCAGCGTGGCCTGCGGCAATCGAACTCAGCAGACTGCTCCAGGACGTAACTGGCTCATAGCGTCCCGCCGATGCCACTGCTGTACGTTCAGCCAGGATTTCTTGTGGCTCGGGAACCGGAGCGGTTGTGACTTCTGTCGGCTGGACCGTCGGCAGCAACTCCGTGACGTGATCCCATACGAGAGACGGGATCTCATCCACCCGACCGCTTGCCTCGACTGATGTCGCGAGGCGTTGCAGGGTAGTGAAGTCCTGACGGATTCCAACCGCCAGCAGCAGTACGGTCATTGCCTGCGGCCCGTACGCACTGGCGTCGCTGGGGATCAGATCAGGGACAACCCTCCCTGATTCGACCAGCTTGCTCTTTGCAGCGGTGAGGTCGTTATCCGTGAGCGGCTGCTCCAGCGCCACTGAATAGACGGCATTGAGGATCGCTTCCCGTACTGGCGCCGGAGGGTTCTGGCGAACGATGTCCAGCAGTCCGGGGAAGGCCAGGACATCCGCGCTCCGCCCCAACCGGTCCAGCCTCTTGATATGCAGGTTAGCCAGGTTGGTTGCCGTGATGCCGCCACCTGCGGCCAACTGCTCAAGCGCATCGAGCGAAGCGGAGTCTCCGCCGGCCGACAGGGAGGCATCGAACTCGGCCAGGAGCCGTCCCATTGGCTTGGCGAGTCGCCACAATCTGGGGGGCCGGCTTGCGACGGTCCGCTGCATGAGTTGCAGCGCCTCAGCGAGGTTCGTGCGGTGCTGGCGTGTCTTGCCGGTGTCGAGTCGAAACGTGACGCGAGGACCGAAGAAGTCCAGGATCGCCTTCTCGACCGGATCATCAGGGGCGAGTGGAGCCGGGCGGAGTCCCCGTAGCGGGTCGAACGCGATGTACGTCGGGCCCGCGAACGAACGGATCAAGTCGGCCGTCTTCGCTGCGTCCGCAGTATCTCTCGCGATGACGTACATCACGAACCAGTCCCGGTCGGGGTAGGTACGAGGCAGCACGATAGGAGCGTCGTCCCCACGGCGGAAGGCTTCCACGAACGGAAGGGTCCGGCCAGCGTGCTGGTAGGCAGGATCGAGGTTCGGCCAGACACGGTTTCCTGTTCCGAAGAATCGTTGCAAGAACTCCTCGGTCTGCTCCCGCGTGCGCTGTTGGCTCTGATTCACGCGCCAGCCCCCCACCGCTGCCTGAGGTCCAGCCGCGCCTGGCCCGCGTCCGGGCCGCCGACCTTATACGTGACTGATTCGTCGTTCACCGCCATGCCGCGGATCGTGTAGTTCATCGACCCGGTCAGAATCCAGTCCTTCCCGCAGAGCGTCTTCTCATGGACATCTGGACTCTGCACGATGCGGATGTAGTCCCGTTCCGGGGCCGATTCCAGATGCTGCAGAAAGGCCGCATTATGCGGGGCAGGGCGTGTGACCACGTGTACACGTGCCTCAGGGCTCGCGATACGGGCCAGGGCCTCCGAAAGCCGCCAGCCCAGTGGCGGAACATCTCCGAAGAACGAATCGTAGGCGCCGTGGCTGTTGTCCAGTACTTGGACGTCGGTAATCCACGGTGAGACCAACCAGAGTTCACTGCTCGGGTTCACCGCCTCAGCGATCAAGGCAGCCGACAGCATCGAATCGACACGAAGACCAGTGCGCGCTCCGATGCGGACGGTGCGTTCCAGGACGCTCACTGTGCTGCCTCCCGTAGTTCCACTCGCACTTGCAGTTGATCTCTGTGGCGCGCGAACCCGCGAACTTCGCCGAACACCTTCAGGAAGTCCCGGTCGATGGGCAGCGCCGGCACGCGTACGAGGGCCTGCGCCATTGCCGTGCTTTCCTTGGCTGGACATACAAGCTGTACAGCAGCGCCTTCCGACATTGCCTTCTGGTAGGTCAGCGTCCAGTCGGTGCCTGTGACGTCGATCTGCGCGATGTTGTCGTCGTGTGCAGCCTGTACGAGGAGCCGGTCCAGCACAGGGGGCCCGACATAGGGCTGGTAGTGCTGGAGATCTTGGGTTCTGGCCTGTCGCCCGCGCGGCCAGAGCAGACTGAACGCCTGGTCCGCAGTCACTTCCCGCGAGCTGCTCACCGTGAGGCGTCCGGCGCCGGCGGCGTACGCCAGGACGCGTGCGTCTATTTCGATACCGAGGCGCTGTTCCAACTCGCTCCATGCATCGACAAGTCCCAGGGCTACCGCGTCTGTGTCGGGGCTGGAACCGGGGCGGAGGAGTCGAGTCGACATGGCGGACACTGCAGTACGTCGAGGAGGGCCATCCAGACGCTCCCAGGCCGCCCGAAGCCCCCGGAGGGCGGTGCCCGCCGCCGTGGAGTCCTCTGCGCTGCGCAGAGCATTCATCATCTGCGCGGCCTCACCGCCGGGCTCCTGAATGAGGTGTCGAAGGAGACGGGTCAGCGTCGCATCGACATACTCGTAGTCGCTGGGGGCAAGTGCACTGGCTACGAGTCCCCAGAACCGGCGCGGGTCTTCGCTGTAGTACTGCACAAGACGCTCGATGACCCCCAATCCTCCGATGGACGTCTCGCTCAACCACACGGTGGCCGGGTCGCCCAGGCCGTCTCCGGGCAGCACGTCGACGATTAGGTCGCCGTCCTGCGCATCGCGACAGGCCCGCTGAGCCGCCGTGGATATCGCAGCGGCCAGGGTGTCGCGATATGCGCGTTGCGCCAACTCTTCGGTGTGCGCGGCGACGTCGGGCGCGACCAGGAGTTCCGCTGCTCCGTCGAGTGCTGAGATGACGCGGCTGTCGTGGGACAACTCCAGGAGTGCGGCCACCAGGCGGTCCCCGTCTACGGGCTGCTCGGACTCACTGTTGTCCCGGTAGAGAACCTTGAAGATTTCAGCGAGGTTTTGGCTCCACGATCCGTCGGCGAGTGAGGCCCTCACCTGCTCACCGGTGCGCGTGCCGTCCAGTCCGGCCAGGGCGAATGCAGTCAGATACACCTGAGTCAGCCACTCGCGCTGGAACTTGTTGGTGATCTCGGCAAGCGTTGGATCCTCGGCGACGGCGTAGGAGAACGCGAGAGAGCGCCATTGCGGAGAATCCAGATAGTCCCGTACGGCGGGCTCGGTGAGATCCAGCGGCATGTGCCTGACGCGGAAGGCGTCAACCTCAAGCCGGAAGCCGAGGGCAGCCGGTTGACCCTGCACTTCGTATCGGACAGTTCGCTTCTCACTGTCCCCGCGCTTACGAGCGATCTCGCAGTCTGCCCCCATTGTCATGCGCCGAACCTCGATGGGGTTGCCAGCGGCGTGGGTTGCAAAGTTGACCGAGGCGATGCGCTGCGACCACAACGAAGGCTCTGGAACGTCCGCCGAGCTCAGGGACGCATCCTCTGGAACGACGATCTGCGTGCCCCAGCGAGGGATGCCCTGCGACCGGGTGTCGATCTCCTGAGGGGGTTGATCGAGGATGAGCTGCTGCGGGCGGAACACCTGAAATCCTGAAGGGCCGTGCCCGTGGGGAAACCACATTCCTTCAGGATCGCCACTCCGGACGATGTCAGTGAGCGGCAGCGCATCCGTGTCGTCGGGAGGCATCGGAAGCCAGGTGCGGTGCTCGTCACGGCGGTGTCCGTAGCGGCGGCTGACTCGCCCCGGTACCGCTTCGCGCAGAGCCCGAGCGATGGGAAGTTGCTCGATGCTGTCCCCCTCAGAGAAGGGCAGCAGCAGGTCCACCTCTGGCAGGTTCAATGGTGCGAACAACGACTGGGTGACGAACTCGGGAAGCATCGCGCCGTCCCGGGCCCCCGAGTCGTCGCGCAGCGGCCGCCACTGGCTGCGCAGCCGGCGGAGGGCTGTCGGCACTACGGCCAGGAGGAGCGAGCGGGGCTGCTCCCAGAGCAAAGCTTGAGCCTCGTCGGCGCTGATACGGAGTGCCCGCACCAGATGGTTGGCGAGTTCATCCTGGAGACCGGAATTGTCCAGGAGCGCCTGGAGCAGCTCGGCGAGCATCTCGCTTGCCGCCTGATCCTCCTGGCGCACGACGCCGCCGCGGGGCGCCTTGAGCAGCTTGCGCGGGTCCGCCCACTGACGTCTGCTGCGGAGCTTGCGGCCAGTCCAGTCCAGGAGGGCCTGCGTGCCTTGAATTTTCAGCACAAACCGGTTGCCGATGGGCAACGTTCGGGCCGATACCTCCGGGGCGAACAGCGTCTCGTACGCCTGGTAGGCAAGACGGTCTCGACCATAGTCCGAAAGTGTGACCACGGTGATCGGACGGGTTCCGCGCTGACGCCCGGCGCGACCGCGGCGCTGGATGAAGGCGGCGGCGTCGCGGGGTGCTTTGTGCTGCAGGACCAACCCGACCCGAGGATCGTTGAAGCCGACTTCAAGAGAGGCCGTGGCCACCGTGAGATCCGCGTTGTGGTCGACGCCCACATCCTGTGACGAGGTCCGGCCGATCCGTAGGTGGTGGAGGCGAAGGCCAGGATCGAGATCGTGCCCGATCTTCTCGACCATGTCCCAGGACTGACCATCCCGGTAGCGGGCATCGTGCTCGTCCCGATCTGGGGAGCGAAGGCCAGCGAGCACAGGCTTCCAGCCACTGCGACCGCCGGACCGGTACTGACCTCCCTCCGCATCACGGAGATCGTCGTAGAAACGGTTGGTTACGTCGAGGTCGTCGGTGAACAGAAAACCCGTTGAGCCGTAAAGGAAGCGGTCACTTTCTTGGTCCAGCGTGCGTCCGAAGAGCATCGCGGTCTGGATCGATGTGGACAGCAGGCTGGCGCCGGCGACGGGGTCGCCACGTAGTGCGAGCGCGTACTCGCGGCCTTCGGTCTCCATGGCGTCCTCAGCCGGTTCGATCGGCTCGACGTCGCCCGGATGCAGCCCGATCAGTTGGGCGAAGAAGTGTCTGGCGTCTCGCAGCGTGGCGCTCAGACCGACGAACGTGACGGGCCGGCCAACCGCTTCACGCCAACGACGGAGAAGGAGGGCGACCTGTGCCCCGTGTACGCCGGTGTACGTGTGAACCTCGTCAAGGAGGACAAGGGCGGGGCCAGGGTTGCCTCCGCGCCACCCGAGCAGGCGCTCGAGGTAGCTGTCAGCACTGGCGCGGTTGAGGGTCTCGGTGGTGGTGAAGAGTAGATCTGGCTCGTTGGCCTTGAGCGACTCGCGCGTGAGTGCGAGGCGCCCATCCTTGATGGTGTGGCCGCACTTCACGCAGGTCAACTGCTCGCGCCCCTGGAGCCGATCGCTGTCGGACCACACCAAGTCACCGGTCCCACATTCGGGATTTGGGCACGGGAGGTACGGGCAAATGGCCCCCTCAGAGGTTCGCGCCCACGCTCCGGCCACCCTGCCACCCGGTTCCAATTTCAGGTCCCGCGCGTTCCAAGGGGTGTTGCCATAGAGCGCGCCGATACGCAGAGCACGACGTCCCTGCGCACGCAGGGCTCCCTCGATGCCGTCGGCCCCACGAATTGCTTCCCGGAGTTGATCTCGTAGGAGCTCCAGGCGGGGATAGAGGGCAAGGGTGTGTACCCGGGACGTTGTACCAGGCCGGGCGTGCTCCGCCATCGCCGCGAATGCCGGCAGATAGAACGCGAGGGTCTTACCGCTACCCGTACCCGCGCCGACAATGATTCCCGTTGATCGCGGACCACCGAGCGCCTTGAACACGGTGCGCGTGGCGTCCAACTGGAAGCGAGCCAGCTTGTAGTCCCGCACGTGGGCTGCCGCGACGTGCTGCTGCAGGTCACGCCACTGGTCAAGGCGGGCCAGCTCCGCCAGGGCATCCTCTGCGGGGATGTCACGGCGGGGGTAGCGGCGCGGCGCGACGTGGAGTCGGTAGTCGGCGACCAGACGCTTCTGCTGCCGCCACCAGCCCCGGTCGGGTTGGCTGGCCCATCCGCCTCGCGCAAAGAGTTGTCGTAGACCGGTAGTCAGCCTCAGGGTCTCGGCCAGCCGGGTGCGGTACCGCGGAGGCGAGACAACGGGGACGGGCACTTCGAACAGCAGGGCGCGATCGAGGCACAGGGCCCCGGCGTTTGCCCGGGTCGTCCGGTTTGATCATGTGATGC
>NZ_LJBR01000088.1 GCF_001282115.1 Streptomyces sp. NRRL B-24085
GCCGACCACGGCTGCCTGACCGGGCGGACGCTCACGACGGCCGCGGGCACGACCGCCGTGGCCGCCTTCCTCGGCGCCGGCAGCGCGGCGGCCCTGCCCGCCCAGTCGCCCCCGCGCAATCCCGCCCCGGCAGTGGCCCCGTCCGCAGCGCGCGGCGCGGACTTCGACCGCGGCCTCGCCGTCGCCCGGGCCCTGCTCGTCCTCGACGACGACGGCCGGCCCCTCGTCCCCGGCTACCGGCGCGTTCTCAAGGACGGCCTGCCCCGCACCCGGACGGCCGGGGCCAAGAAGGTTCTCGTCATCGGGGCGGGCCCGGCCGGCCTCGTCACGGCGTGGCTGCTCCAGCGCGCCGGACACCACGTGACCGTCCTGGAGGCCAACGGCAACCGGGTCGGCGGGCGCATCAAGACGTTCCGCCGCGGTGGCCACGAGAAGGCGGCGCAGCCCTTCGCCGACCCGCGTCAGTACGCCGAGGCCGGCGCGATGCGGCTGCCCGGCAGCCACCCGCTGGTGATGGACCTCATCGGCCAACTGGGCCTGAAGAAGCGGCCGTTCTACTACGTCGACGTGGACGGGCAGGGACGGCCTGCCGCGCACACCTGGATCCACGTCAACGGCGTGCGCATGCGCCGCGCCGACTACGCCCGCGCCCCCCGGCGCATCAACCGCTCCTTCGGCGTCCCGCGCGCCCACTGGGACACCCCGGCCGCGGCCATCCTGCGCTCGGTCCTCGACCCGGTGCGCGACGAGTTCAGCACGCTCGGACCCGACGGCAAGCGCACCGACAAGCCGCTGCCCGAACGCATCCAGGGCTGGGCCAAGGTGATCCAGCGCTTCGGCGACTGGTCGATGTTCCGCTTCCTGACCGAGCACGCCGGCCTGGACGAGCGGACGGTCGACCTGATCGGCACCGTCGAGAACCTCACCTCACGGCTGCCGCTGTCCTTCGTGCACAGCTTCATCGGGTCCTCCCTGATCAGCCCGGACACCGCGTTCTGGGAGCTGGAGGGCGGCACGGCCGTCCTGCCCGACGCCCTGCTGGCCAAGGTCCGCGACACCGTGCGGTTCGACCGGCGGGTGACCCGGATCGAGTACTACGACCCCGACCGGGCCGGCAGCGACACCCGGCACGTACGCGCCCGGGGACCACACGTCTGGGTGGACACCGTCTCCGAGGGACGGGCCGGCCCGGTCGTGCGCGAGCAGTTCACGGCGGACGCGGCCGTGGTGACCGTGCCCTTCTCCGGCCTGCGGCACGTGCAGGTCAGCCCGCCGATGTCGTACACCAAGCGCCGGGCGGTCACCGAACTGCACTACGACTGCGCGACCAAGGTGCTGCTGGAGTTCAGCCGCCGCTGGTGGGAGTTCGACGAGGCCGACTGGAAGCGGGAGCTGGGCCGCATCGACCCCGGGCTGTACGACGCCTACCGCGCCGGACGCACCCCGGGCGACGGCAGCCTGCTCGGCGCCCACCCGTCCGTCCCGTCCGGCCACATCACGGCCGGCCAGCGCACCCACTACGCCGCGAACCGCGCCGTAACCCGTGACCAGCCGGCCGCGGTCGACGTCGTCGGTGGCGGCTCGGTCTCGGACAACGCCAACCGGTTCATGTACCAGCCGTCCCACCCGGTGCCCGGCAGCGCCGGCGGGGTGGTCCTGGCGTCCTACAGCTGGGCGGACGACGCCCTGCGTTGGGACTCCCTCGACGACGAGGCCCGCTACCCGTACGCCCTGGGCGGGCTCCAGGAGGTGTACGGCCAGCGGATCGAGGTCTTCTACACCGGCGCCGGCCGCACCCAGAGCTGGATGCGCGACCCGTACGCCTACGGCGAGGCGTCCGTGCTGCTGCCCGGCCAGCACACGGAGCTGCTCACGTCCATCCCGGCCCCCGAGGGGCCGCTGCACTTCGCGGGCGACCACACCTCCGTGAAACCGGCGTGGATCGAGGGAGCACTGGAGTCCGCCGTGCGCGCCGCCCTGGAGATCCACTCGGCGTGAACCGCGCCGGGCGCCGCTCCCCTTACGAGGGGGCGGCGTCCGGCGTCCCGGGACAGCACACCTAGGGTGTAGGCCCAGTTATGGGAGCGGCAGGCCAGGGCTTCGGCGTAGTCGTGTGATCCCGTGGGATCACACGGCCGCAGGCCGGACGCGTCTCCCTGATCTGGCGCGCGGCGGATGCAGGTGTCCGGTCATGGGCCGCCAGAGTCGTCGAAGAGCGCGATGCGGACGGTGATGCGCTTGCCCACCGGCTCCCGCCGCACCTCGAAACCCTGCGCGACGGCCATCACGATCTCCAGGCCGTGCTGGCCCACCCTCCCCACGTCGGCGGCCCGGGCCATCGGCAACACCGGACCGCAGTCCCACACCACCACCTCCACCACATCGCCGACAACCCGCACATCAAGCAGCACCGGGCCCGGCGCGTACTTGAGGGAGTTGGTGACCAGCTCACTGACCACCAGCCGGGTCAGGTCCATGGCACGCTGCGAAACCGGCAGGCTGTACACGCTCTGAACGTGGGCGAGGAAGTCCCCGGCGTGCCGGCGGGCATCGGCTATGGACGTACTGTCCCCTTCCAGCGCCACCGTGGTCTGTAGGGCCTGCTCCCCGGGCACCGGGGCGTTCTCACTCACTGAAGCTGATTGCATCGCGGTCCACCTTTACCCCGTACACACCTCACGCGTACCCGCAGCACAGGCTTTACGCCTTCGACATGAAGGCATTGCCCACCCTGTCCATGGGCAGCACTGCAGGTGAAGGCGCTGGTGTGCCAGGATCACCCACATGACTGGGGACGAGATGCCAGACACCGGACAAGCGGCGCAGCCAGGCCATTTGTCGATCGTGGACACCACCAGCGCGGGCATCCGCATCCTTGCTCTCGCCGGTGAGATCGACGACGACACAGGCGAGAAGCTCCGTCAGGCGCTGGACGTCTCCGGCACGCCGCGGCCCCGCCTCGTGCTCGACATGCAGCGGGTCACCTTCATGGACTCCACCGGCATCAACATCCTCATCACCGCCCACCAGACCGTCACCGCCGCCGGCGGCTGGCTCCGCCTGGCCGCACCTACCAGCCCCGTGCAGCGCATCATCCAGATCGTCGGCGTCGACACCCTCATCGACTGCTATCCCACCCTCCGCGAAGCGCTCAGCCACTGAGCTGTAAACAGTGGCCGCATCACGGATGTACCCCGGCAACCACGATGTCCGGCAGCAACCTGAGCCGCTCCGCTCACATATGCCTGCCGGCTGCCCATGAGGGCATGCAGGCGGCTGCGGCCAGCGCGGTGCCGGGGGTGTGATCAAGCACTGCGTGACTGGCCTGCGGCCGTCTTCTTCCCTGCGGCCGACTTCCTCCCTGCGGCCGGTCTGCGACCGCGCCAACGGTCGCAGGAGCGGTCGCGGTCGATGGCCGCGGGCTCAGGCTGTCGGCCGTCGGCGCACGCCAAGCCGTACGGGGAGGCGGGAGCTCCGGCGGTCTCGTTCCAACACTGCCCGAAGTCGCACCAAGCCGGGGCGCCGTGCGGCCTGTCGGCGGAGGGTGAAATGGACACCCCCTGTGTACTGCGCCGCCAGGTTGTAGAAGAAGGCGATGATCGTTGCCATGGCCGTTCCCAGGACCGTTCCCACCAGCACGGTGACGGAGAGGAGGGTCAGACCCCACATGAGCGAGGGACCTGGCTGCCCCGGGTCCACCGCATCGGTCACGACCCACGAAAGACAGGCGGCCACGGCCAGGGCCAGCCCCACCCCGAAAGACACCAGGGCGCCGGTCAGAGCCACGGACCACGGATCGATCTCCGCTACGCGCAGTCGTGCCACGGCGGCCGGGGACGGCCCAGGGGAAGGGGGCGGCGATGCCTGACCGGTATCAACGGGCGCATCCACACGGACGTGCTGTATGGGTGGCGTGCGCTCAGGCGGCAGTGAGACTGGCGCGCTGTCGTCCGGAGCCTGCGCCGTCTCGGCGCTAGTGCCGCCGGCTCCAGCCGTGTCAGCTCCGGCACCGCCGGCCACGGGCACGGGCACGGTGGAACGGCTCTGGCTGTTCGGCCCTTGGCGCCGTCCTCCCGGGGTTCTCCCCCGCTGAGTGCGGGCGCGTTTGTCGCGAGCACTCTTGGCCCGGCCCATGCTGCTCTCCTCACCTGTCAACGAGACTGCCTGAAACCGATGGCCGCACATGCCGGACGCCGACCCTCGAAGCGTCACCCAGCGTGAAGCACCGCGCCATGATCGGCTCGGACGTTGGCACCACTCGCAGCGGACAGCGCCAAGTGGGCGATGTCCCCTCAGCGGACAGAACCGACGGTAGGCGTGCGCCCCGAACCCTGCATCCTGGGTGTCCACCGCAGCAGCAGCTCAACGACCGACGCCCCCTGACGGATCGGACGAACGCGCTCTGCCGGAATCGCGGCGGCAGAACATGGGCAGTCGCTGTGCCGTCGTCGCCAGCTGGCCGACGCGTTCGCGACCGCGCCCGGCGAGCATCACGGCTGCCATGCGACCGTATGGAGGTACAGGCGCCAGGGCCGAGACGGGGCCCGTTTGTCACTCCAACGGCCCACGTCGGGCGGTGCACTCCCTGCGGGCAGGGTCTGCTGGGAGCCGAAAGGCATCCCACTCAAGGAGGCCGATCATGTACGAGATGCGTCCAGGACCCGACCGGCCCGGCACCACCGTGGTGTGGCACGTCATCGCCAAACAGACAGCCATCGCCCTGTGCGGACAGCAACTCGCTGACCATATGCATGCCTCACAGGCCGAGCAGGCGCGGCACTGCCCCGCATGCATGGCCGCCTTCGCCCAACTCATGGCCGTAGCTCCGCTCGTGGAAACTTCGTGACTCCGCTTCTGTCCCCCTCACGGAGGGACGGCCCGGTGTTCGGCGCCCGCCGGACGGGGCTTCGGCGCCCGTCACCGTCCCGGCCAGCGAACCTGTCGTGGGGCAGATAACCAGGCGACGGATGCGGTGATCAGCCATGTCTGTCGGGCGGCGGGCAGGGAATCTGTGTGCAGGCTGCTATCAGGACGCCGGCCCCGGATGTCGCCGCCGTGGTGAGGCTCTGTCCGACAGCTCGTCGCGCAGGTTGGCCACGAGCCTGCCCGGAGCCCAGCGCGGCGACGGCCCCGTCAAAGGACGCATGCGACGGAAACCTGCCGGGACACCCTGCTCAGTCCCCGTCTGCTTGCGGATCTGCGCGAACGCTGCCGAGGTCGACCGGGTCGGCGGTGATGTGCGCAAGGGCGTCCTGGAGTCGGCGGACGGCGTCCTCCGCTTCCGTGTATTCCTCAGGCCTCGGAAGGACAGTGCCGAAGGTGCCACCGCGGTCAGCCGGCAGGGCACGCCAGCGCAGGATCGGTTCGAGCGCGTTAAGGGCGCCGGAGAGAAACCAGGCCAGACGGCCGTGTGTACGCGCGAGGGCGATGGCCAGGACGGCGAGAGTTTCCCGCAGGTGTTCGAGCCGCTTGATCTGCGGCAGAGCCTCCTGGACGTCCCGCGGGCCGACAACATCGCGCAGACCGGCCTCGGTCTCCCGCGCGAGTGTCCGGTCGCTCGGCGCCAATCTCCATACCCGGTCGTGGATCTGCTGTTCAGCTTCCCCGACCAGCACCGCGACACTGCTCCGCATGTCCATGCGGATCACCCTAATGAACCGGCACCGCCACCCGACAGATCCTCCTGGCCTTGGCGTCATCCGGGGTGGACTGCCCGAAGGTGATGCGGTGGCACGCACCGGCTCCCGGGAACGGTCACCGACGCCAAGCGGACCTGGGACGCCTTGAACGAGTACAGCATGAGCGCCTGCCCGCCCCAAGAACGGCCGTAGTCGAATCAGCCGTGCCACCCGCCGCCGATCCCCCAACCGGATCACCCCATGACCATGTGGAGAAACTAAGCCCAGTGCCCGCAGGAGCAGTGGAGAAACCAGGGAAATCGACTGTGTGTTCTGGCATTCGCCGGGCACGAGGAGCGACGGAGGTTGATAACTATGGTTCCCCTGCTTGTAGTTCTTCTGCTGGCTCTGCTTCTCTTCGGCGCGGGTTTCGCGGTGAAGGCACTGTGGTGGCTCGCGGTCATCGTGCTGGTCGTCTGGCTGCTGGGCTTCGTCATGCGCTCCGCCGGCACGGGCGGACGCAAGGGCCGCTGGTATCGCTGGTAGCACGCCAAGCAGCGCACATGCCTGTGGCTCCGGATTCCCCCGGAGCCACAGGCATGTGGCGGATTAGGACAGCTCTGCGGTAAAGCGGTGTAACAGCCACCTGCCCGGGAACCGGGCCTCATAGCTGGGGCCCGGTGAGCAGTGGAACCTGCGCCTCCAAATCACCGGACCCCAGCCACCCCGGCATAGCGCACCGTGCCACGATGCTCTGCCCGCTCCTGGCGCTGCCGCAGGTGTACCCCGCCGGCCCCGGGCGACGGGATGTGGCCCAGGCCGGGCCCGCCGTCCCGCGGCATCACCTCGTGCAGCGGGTCTGGAAAGCGGAGTCAGTGGTGGCGGCCACGGCCCTGGTGGTGTCGGCACCCGCCCCAGGAAGCGTCATCGACGAAGCGGCCGTGGTCGTTGCGCAAGGTCGCGGTGCCGGCGTAGTTGTCCCACACGTAGTTGCGGCGGTCCATGTAGAGGCCGGTGCCTGGCTTACTTCGAGGTGCCCGACCTCACGACCCGCACCTCTCCGGCCGGTATGCGCAACTCTCCACCGACCGGCTCGTCTGTGAGCATCTCCCGGCCCCGCGCCGTAACGATCGCGTCTTCGTCCGCGTGGTTGACGAAGAAGGTGAAGGCTTCCTCGTCGTTGCGGCGCACGAGCACTTCGAGCCCTTTCGGCATGTCCGACAGTTCGGTGGGGCGTATCAGAGAACGGGCGACGTCGAGCAGCGCATCGCTGTCGAGTCCGGCCGAGACGTAGACCACACGGCCTCCGGTCCCGAGCGCACGGGAGGTGATCGCTGGATGGCCGTTGAGGTCGCCGCCGCTGTAGCGGGCGATCACGTCGGCGTCGCGCATGCGGACGAGTTCGGTCCACTCGGTGCCGGACCAACCGTTGTCGAGGGTGAACGTCTCGCCCTCTTGCAGGGGCCGGAACTCCTCGCACCAGGCGCCCAGGAGTTCACGGAACGCCCCGGGGTATCCGCCGGGCCTCACCTGGTCGTGCTCGTCCACGATCCCCGAGAGGAAGCCGAGCACGACCGTGCCGCCGGCCTCGGCGAAGGCACTCACGCGCGCCGCGGTGTCACCGTCGGTCAGGAAGAGTCCGGGCACCACGAGCACCTCGCAGCCGGTGAAGTCGGACCATGGCGAGAGGATTTCGATGCTCTCGTTCAGCCGCCAGAACGCGTGATGCCAGTCCCGGACGATGCGTCCGTACGCGAGGTGGTTGTTCGGTTTGACTCCCTTCGCCATCGCCCAGCCCGCCTCGTCGTCGAAGAGGATGCCGACGCGGGCCTGCGGCGTGCGTGAGCCCATGACCGGGGCGAGGCGCCGCAGGTACTCGCCCAGTTTGCACACGTCGCGGTAGAGGGCGGTGTCCTCACCGGCGTGGGGAACCATGGCCGAGTGGAACTGTTCCGCTCCGGCCAGGGAGGCGCGCCACTGGAAGAACAGGATGCCGTCGGAGCCGTGACCCACGTGGCTCAGGCTGTTGCGGATCATCTCTCCCGGCGCCTTGGCGCGGTTGCGCGGCTGCCAGCTGACGGCGCTGGTCGAGTGTTCCATGAGCATCCATGGGCGGCGTTGTGTCGTCATGGCCCGCATGCGGTCGCCTGAGAAGGCGACGTCCTGCTCGGGCAGCGGGTCGGGTGAGCGCGTGTAGTGGTCGTTCGCGACGATGTCCATGTGGGGTGCCCACCGGGGGTAGTCGACGACGTCGGGCTCGGCGCCCGCCATGAAGTTCGTCGTGACGGGCAGGGCGGGGGTGACGCTCTTGAGCACGTCGCGCTCGGCGAGGTAGTGCGCCAGGAGCTCGTCCGAGGAGAAGCGGTCGAAGTCCAGGACGAGGGACGGGTTCTTCGCGTCGTTGCCGCGGGGCGGCAGGATGTGCGCGAAGTCGCGGTAGGTGTGACCCCAGAAGGCGGTTCCCCATGCCTTGTTCAGCGCTTCGAGGGTTCCGTACTTGTGTCGAAGCCAGTCGCGGAACGCCGCCGCCGACGCGTCGCAGTAGCAGCGGCCGTTGCCGCCGCCCAGTTCGTTGCTGACGTGCCACATGACGACGTGTTCACGGTGGCCGTAGCGGTCGGCGAGCGCTCGGACCATGCGGAGCGCGTAGGCGCGGAAGACCGGGCTGCTCGGGCACCAGCCGAGCCGGGCGCCGGGCCAGTGCGGCTGCATGTCGTGGTCGACGGGGCGGATCTCGGGATGTGCCGCCAGCAGCCAGCCCGGGGGCGCGGCCGTCGGGGTGGCGAGGTCGATGGCGATGCCGTTGCTCGCCAGGAGGTCGACGATCTCGTCCATCCACTCCCAGTCGTACTCTCCGTCCGCGACTTCGATGAGGCCCCAGGAGAAGATGCCGAGGGAGACGAGGTTGACCCCTGCCTGGGTCATCAGGCGGACGTCTTCCTTCCATACGTCCCTGTCCCACTGTTCGGGGTTGTAGTCGGCTCCATAGCTCAGCCCGCGTGTGGGCCAGGCGTTGTCGACGTGGGACCAAGTCATCCTTTGACTCCTCCAGCGATGAGGTCGAGGCGCCAGAACCGTTGCAGGAACAGCACCAGGGCAATGAGGGGGACGATCGCGAGCGCGGCGCCGGTGATGGCGAGCGTGTACAGCGACGGCGAGCCGGAGCCGCGCTCGAGCAGGGAGTTCAACCCGACCGTGAGAGGGAAGGTCCGGGTGTTGGAGAGCATGATGTACGGCAGCAGGAAGTTGTTCCAGATGCCGACGAACTGCAGCAGGAACACCGTCACCATGCCCGGCGCCATCAGGGGGAGCACGACGCTGCGGAAGATCCGCCACTCGCCGGCGCCGTCGATCCGGGCGGCTTCGAGCATCTGCGCCGGGATGGCGCTCGCGGCGTACACCCGGCACAGATAGATACCGAACGGGCTGAGGATGCTCGGGAGGAGCACCGACCACTGGGTGCCGGCCAGGTGCAGGTCGGACAGCAGCAGGTACTGCGGTACGGCCAGGGTGATGCCCGGGATGAGCAGTCCTCCGAGGATGGCGGCGAAGAAGATCCGGCCGCCTCTGAAGTCGAACTTCGCCAGGGCGTAGCCGGCGGAGGCCGACACGAGCGTCGACAGGACGCCTCCCACGCCCGCGTACAGGAGCGAGTTGAGCGCCCACAGTCCGTAGGCGCCGCCGTCGTAGGAGAACAGGTCGCCGAGATTGTCGAGCAGACCCGTGCCGGGGACGAAGGTGAAGGAGTCGAACAGCTCGCCGGGGGCCTTGCTGGCAGCGACGAACACCCAGGCCACGGGGAGGAGGCAGTAGAGCGCCCCCGCCACCATGATGAGCGTGGGAACGATCTTGGTTCGTTCGTGCGTCCTCTCGGTGATCGCGCTCATCGCATACCCCGCCTCGTCGAGACGCGGACCAACGCCAGGACTGCGATCGACACCAGCGCGGTACCGAGGGCGAGGACGATCGACGCCGCCGCCGCGTCATGGAGATCGTCGAGCGCGAACGCGTCCTGGTAGATCGACATGAGCGGCACCCACGTGTTGGAGATGGTGTTCGTCAGAGGTTTGAGCATCAGCGGCTCGCCGTAGAGCTGGAGAGTCCCCAGCAGCGCGAAGATCGCGGTCAGCAGCAGCGCCGGGCCGACCAGCGGCACCTTGACGCGGAGGGCGATCTGGATCTCGTTGGCCCCGTCCAGGCGCGCCGCCTCGATCAGCTCGTGGGGAATGCTGCGCAACGCCGTGTAGATGACGAGCATGTTGAATCCCGTGCCGCCCCAGATGGAGATGTTGGCGAGCGAGCCGTAGATTCCGTTCGGCCCGAGGAAGGGGATGTCCCCCCACCCGAGGGACCGAGTGACGTACGAGAACGGGCTCGTCCCCGCCAGATACATGAACCCCCACATCAGCGCGGCCACGACGCCGGGCACGGCGTAGGGGATGAAGATCGCCGTGCGCCCGAAGCGCCGCAGTTTCACCCCCGGCGCGTCCAGCAGCAGAGCGAACAGCAGCGCGAGGCCCAGGGTCAACGGCACGGCGATGACCCCGTAGAGCGCCAGATGTCGCAGGCCGGCGATCAGTTGGGAGTCGTGGAAGACCGAGACGTAGTTGTCGAACCAGACGAACACCGTGGAGCGGGTGCCGAGGGCGCCACCGCCGGTCCGCCGCTGGGCGTAGAAACTGGAGCCGAGTGCGTACACCACAGGGATCACCGTGAACACGGTGTACAGCACCATGGCGGGTGCGCTGAACAGGTACGGCGCGATGCTGCGGCGACGACGGCGACGAGTCGGCGGCGGAGCGGCCGCCGTCACTGACCTGATGTCCTTGTCGGCAACGGCTGTGTTGGTCATGCGGATGCCCTCTCTGACGCTCTGCGCTTTCCTTCAGTCCACCGCCCTATCCCTCGCGCACCTTGAATCCCTGCTTCTTCAGGTCCTTCACGACGGCTTTCTGCGTGACGGTCAGAACGTCAGCCCATGAAGTGCCGTTGTGGACGGCCGCGTTCATCGCGTCCGTGAATGCGGTGGCTGCGACATCGGTGTTCGGGCCCCAGGTCACCGGGCGGGTGTGCTTGGCGATCTCTGCGACGACCTTGTAGTAGTCGGTCTGCTGCGGCATGAGAGCCGGGGGCTTCTGCGCAGTTGCGGCCTTTTGGCCTGCCAGAGCGGCGGGGTAGCCGTTTTGCACGTTGAGGATCATCTTCGCGCCCTGGTCACTGGCGTTGAGCCATTTCGCGAATTCCGCTGCCTGCTTGGGGTGCTTGGACTTGGAGGTGACGATGATCGAGGAGCCGCCCTGGAAGGAGACGGTCGGGTCGTTGACGTTCCACCGGGGCAGGGGGGCGAGGGCCCACTTGCCGGCGGTCTTCGGCGCCACGCCGTAGACGACACCGGGGGCCCAGGCGGCGGAGGGCCAGGAGAGCATCGTGCCGTTGTTCAGCTGCTGGTTGTACGTCGGCGTCAGAATCGGGTCGGCAGCGATGAGCCCGTCCTTGAACATTCCCTGGAAGAAGTCCATCACCTTGCGGGAGTTCGCGCCGTCGATGTTGACGGTCCACTTGTCTCCGTCGACCGACCACCAGTCGTCGCCGGCCTGTGCCGCCACCGCGGCGTACCAGCCCCAACCGTCGGTGCTCAGCGAGGCCATCGTGAGCTTGGGGTCGCGGGCCTTGATCCTGGCGGCCGCCTTCCGGTAGTCCTCCCACGTCACAGGCGCCTTGATGCCGTACTTGTCGAAGACGTCCTTGCGGTAGAGCAGCGCCATGGGACCGACGTCCTGCGGCAGCCCGTACGTCCGTCCACTGAAGGTCGTCTGCGCCCACGACCCGGCCGAATAGTTCTTCCGTACGTCGGCGACGTAGTCGGTGATGTCCAGCGGGGCACCGGCGACGATCATGCGAGGCAGCGACGTGTTCTCCACCAGGGCGAGATCGGGCGCGTTGCCCGCGCGGATCGCGGCCAGCAGCTTGGCGGACGACTGCTCGCCACCGCCGGCGTCGGTGTGGACCACTTTGATGTCCGGATGCGTGCGGTTGAATTCCTTGACTTCCTGTGCACTTCCGGGCGCCCACGCCCAGTACTGCAGGGTGACCTTCCCGTCGGAGGAGGTGGAGGTGCCCGCGCCGGAGCAGGCGGAAGCGAGGAGTGCGGTAGCGGCTGCGGCGGCCAGAGCAGCCGCGAGCTTGCGGAACTTGCTGGTGCGCATGAGTCTCCCTTGACTCGGAGCGGACTCGGTCTCTCGCGGCGACGAGCATCACTCGCGTCAGCAGAGTTTGTCAATGGAGGTGACAAACCCTTGTGCCTCGTCCGCACAGCAGACGTTTTCCGCCAGCGCCTCATGCACTTCGGGGCACAGACGACGTTGGAGCGACCGGCTCAGCGGTGGTCGACCACCGCGCTCGGCGCAGGAACCGCCCGGTATCGAGGCCGACGACGGGCTGATGACGGCCTGGTCCGGGGTGCGCCTCTGTGGAAGGAAAGGGCGGCCATGCTGCGAAGAGGTCGTCTGCACCACCACGCACGGCAGTGGCCGCGGTAACAAGCGGCGTTCGACCAGGCCCGGTCGGCTCAGCGGGCGGCCGCCCGGCCGCAGACCGCGGTGACGTCTGGCGCGGCTTGTGCGGTGAGCGGGCACCCCGCAAAGTCCGGCGGCGCACAGGCAGCTGCTGCCGGCAGGGCATGACGGCCGACACCGGGACGGCGCGTCACCGGACGCAGAGACCGGAGGAACCTCCCCGAGGACACAGCGGACAGGCGGCGTCGAACAGGGGACGCGCGCAGCAATGTCCGACGGGCAGGCCGGCGTGCCAAGCCTCCGGCGTCGGCTGTCTGCGTGGTCGACAACCCTCTGCCGGAAGCTTCACTTCACCAGCACTTCAGGACCAACCCCTCGCCTTGCCGAGGCGAGGGTGCCCCTCAGTGGTCGTACTCGGCGAGGCGTCGGTACAGCGCCAGCCCGGCGGCCGCGCGTGCCCATTCGAGGAAGTCGAACACCGTGACCTCGATGACCGGCGGTTCCGGCACGGTGTACACGGACCGCATCCCCTCGTCGAAGTACTCGGTACGGGAATCGAGGAGCAACGGACTGTCCCCCGTCAGGATCACCTTGTCGGGATCAAGCAGATTCAGGATGTGCCCGGCTGCCACGCCGATCCCATGGGCAGCGCGCGCCAGCCGCTCACACGCCGTCCGCTCCCCCGCCGCGGCTCGGCCGATGACGTCGTCGAGCGTCTGCGCGTCGGCGACATCGTTCACGATCGAGGTCGTGGAGCTTTCCGCCCACAAGCAGCCGCGATGTCCCAGGGGGCACTTCGCGCCGTCATTCGCGACCTGGACGTGGGAGAACCTGCCCGCCCTGCCGTGCGCACCCTGGATGATCTTGCGGTCGGCGACCAGCCCGAACCCGATGTCCCGCCCGAGGGAGATGAGGGCCATGCTGTCCTGGCCCTCGGCCAGGCGCGGCCATTGCTCGAACGCCGTGAGGGCGATGATGTCGTCCTCGGCCCATACCGGTATGCCGAAATCCTGCTCCCATTCCGACCGGATCGCCTCGGGCGCCACGGCCTGGAGACCGACCCCTTCCTCGGCTCCGTCGATCCGCTCAACCGATCCGCACACGGCCAGAGCCGCCACGCGCAGGCCGTCGGCCTTCGCCTCGGCCAGCCAGGTGCGGCATTGCGCGCCGACGACGGACGGGTCCAGTTCGGCGACGGGCTGGCGCCGCTCCCAGACCACCTTGTTCGTCAGATCGATCCCCGCGGCGACCAGTTCACCCGCACGGACATGTACGCCGAGGAAGTGGAAGAGGTCGGTCCTGGCGAGGAGCATGTCGGCGGGCCGTCCCGTGCTGGCCCTCTGTTCCCTGCCCCCTTCGAAGATGAGACCCGCGGCCTCGAGATCGCGTGCGATCGCCGTCATCCGGGTGCGGGACAGGCCGAGCGCTTTCGCCACCTCGCTCTTGGAGAGCCCACCGTTCCACAGGATGCGGTTGTACGCCGACTGCGTCGTCGGATGCAGCCGTGGCCATCCGGGGCCGGCCCCGGTGGGCGATGCGGGGTCGTCAGGTGCGCTTGTCATGAATCCATCCAACACACTCTCGGTATCGGCGCGCCATGGCGCGCTCACGCAACACAGGGTTCATTTTCGAGGCCACGCAACGTCGGCATCAATCACTGCGAGCGTACGGATCGCCGGACGGCCGCGGGATGCTTCGATTCTGACCTCGACCTTGTCGACGACGCGCGGGGCAAAGCGCAGAATCCGCTGGTAGCCGACCGAATTCGCCTCGGCGAGCACCCGATCACTTCCGTCGGACACCCCGATCACCACCACACGCTCGAGGCGCTGGCCCTGGGTGATGTCCTCGCGGATGACCACGGCGCCCACCTCGGTGGGATCACCGAAAACGAGCGAGGCGGTCGGCACGGCATCGAACACCTCCGGACGCCACACGTACGGTGCCGCCGCATCGGCGGCCAGGCGCGTGAGGACGGACCGGTCAGCCACGGACTCGCCCGACCCTGTGCGCGGGGCCCCGGACGACAGCTCGATGTCCGCGTCCAGCACTCCGTTTCGCCACGCCCGGACGCGTTCGCCCAGCCCCGTCAGGGCGGCAACGTCGGGAGCGGCCAACCGCCCGCGGGCATCGGGCGGCACGTTGAGCAGCAGGCACGCGTTGCCGCCGACCGCATCGCACCACAGGTCGAAGAGTCCGCCGGCGGAGCGAACGGAGTTGTCCTCGTTCTGGTGGTAGAACCACCCCGGTCGAATGGACGTGTTCACCTCGGCGGGATACCACACGAGGTCATCGAGGCGGCCGGCGAGAGCCACGCGGCTGCCCAAGTCCTCTTCGTCGCTTCGGACGAGCCGCGAAAAGGCCCCGTCGTCGGCATGCTGCGACCGATCGGCGACGCGTTCGACGTCGCGCAGCGCGGCGGGTACGACGCTCCATTCGTCAGGGCGGGTGTGTCCGGCCTCGTTCCCGCACCACCGGACGTCCGGGCCGCAGACCGAGATCACGGCTCCGGGTTGCAGCCGTCGTACGACTGCGTAGTAGCGCTCCCAGTCGTACTCCTGGTGCGCGCCATCGGGGCCCTCGCCGTTGGCTCCGTCGAACCAGACCGAGAAGATCTCGCCGTACTCGGACAGCAGCTCCTCCAGCTGGCGCACGAAGAAGTCGTCGTACGCCTTCCCCGAGCCGTACGACGCCTCCGTGCGGTCCCACGGCGAGAGGTAGATCCCGAACTTCAGACCGTGGCGCCGCGCCGCATCGGCCGCGAGCCGCACGAGGTCGCCCTTTCCCTCCTGCCACGGGGAGGCGGCGACCGAGTGCGCGGTCACCCGAGAGGGCCACAGGCAGAAGCCGTCGTGGTGCTTGGCCGTGAGGATGGCACCTGTCATCCCCGCCGCTGCGATCACCGACATCCAGTGATCGACGTCGAGGTCGGACGGGTCGAACAGGGCAGGGTCCTCGCCTCCCAGACCCCACTCGCGATCCGTCATCGTGTTCATGCCGAAGTGGATGAAGGCGTAGAACTCCATCGCCTGCCACGCCACCTGTCTCGCGCTGGGCCTCACCTCGGTCAGCGCCCGGATCTCGTCGACCGCATCGACGGCGTCGACGGCACGCGAAGGAGGCAGGATGTCATCGGTCATGCGAGTCGTCCCGTTCGTAGTTGATGACATGTTTGTCACCTCGGTTTACAAACTGAGACCCTATCCTTCTGTCGAACCGTTGGTCCATACGGCCTCCACGCTCGGACCGTCACGTCACGGCGACTGCCAGGGATGCGGGTGCCCGCGCCAAGGGACCGGTGCCGATGCCGGAACAACGCTTCGGGGTCAAGGTGACGCAGGCGACCAGCGCGCGCAGTGAGTGGGGTCGGCCGGGACCCCCGGTAGGCGCATTGGCGTGACCACAAGAGCGGTCCGCATCCTCGTAGCGGCGACCGCACGGCGACGCCTCCTGGGACCTGAGCAGCCTGCTGAACCCGTACGGTCTCGTGTCGAACGGCCGTTGAGAGCGGAGGGTCGCCGAGGGCGGCGACCGCGATGCCGAGCCGGGCAACGGCGATCGCGTCGAATGCCGGGCGGGTGGCGCGGATGCCATAGAGCGTTGTGTCGCTGAGCTCATTGTTGAAGCGCTTCGACAGCGCAAGACTGTTCTGAGAGGCGGTCACCACTCTGCCGCACAGGGGGGTTCTTTTTTCCAAGCCCCTTGCTTTGCGCCAAACCCACCGTTACCTTCACCAACTCAGTGAAGCGCTTCGACGCTCCGTGCCCGAGGAGCCCTTATGACAACTCGTAGGATCACCGGCCGCTTGGGCAGTCTTGCCTTCGGCGGGGACTACAACCCCGAACAGTGGGACGAGAGGGTGTGGAAGGAGGACGACACGCTCATGCGTCGGGCCAGGGTCAACCTGGCCACACTCGGAGTCTTCTCCTGGGCCCTGCTCGAACCCGAACAAGGACGCTACGACTTCACCTGGCTCGACGCCCACATCGAACGCCTCCACGCGAACGGCGTGGCCGTCGACCTCGCCACGCCGACGGCCTCCCCGCCGCCCTGGTTCAGCCTGGCCCACCCCGACGCGCTTCCGGTCACCTCTGACGGCACCCGCCTCACCCACGGCAGCCGCGACACGTACTGTCTCACCGCGCCCGCCTACCGCAACGCGGCCCGCCGGATCGCCTCCGCCCTGGCCGAGCGGTACGGCGACCATCCCGCCCTCGCGCTGTGGCACGTGCACAACGAGTACGGCACGCTCTGCTGGTGCGACCACACGGCCGCAGCTTTCCGGGACTGGTTGCGCGCCCGCCACGGCTCACTCGACGCCCTCAACGAGGCCTGGGGAACAGCCTTCTGGAGCCAGCACTACACCTCTTGGGAACAGGTGCTGCCGCCCCGCGCCACGCAATGGCACAAGAACCCCGGCCAGGCACTGGACTTCCACCGCTTCTGGTCCGGCGAGATCATCGCCGCCTTCTGCGAGCAGCGCGACGCGATCCGCGAGCACAGCGACCGGCCGGTGACCACCAACCTGATGCTGCCCGCGTACCAGAACGTCGACCTGTGGGCCTTCGCCCGCGAACTCGACGTCGTCACCTCCGACCAGTACCCGAGCGCCCCCAGCCTGGACGCCGCTGCCGACGCCGCTTTCCATGCCGACCGCACCCGTTCGCTGGCCGACGGCCGCCCCTGGCTGCTGATGGAACAGGGCACCAACACCGTCTACGACGGCGACCGGGTGCTCGGCAAGGAGCCCGGGGAGATCCTGCGGCACACCCTCGCCCACATCGCGCGCGGTTCGGAGGGCGCCCTGTTCTTCCAGTGGCGGCAGTCCCGGACCGGCGCGGAGACCTGGCATTCGGCGATGGTCCCGCACGCCGGGCCCGACAGCCGGATCTTCCGCGAGGTCACACAGACCGGCGAGGCGGTCGCCCGGCTGGGCGAGCTGGCGGGGTCGATCGTCACCGCGCCGGTGGCCGTGCTGCACGACCCGGACGCCTGGTGGGCGCTCGGCGTGGACGGTCTGCCCTCCTCCCGCCTCGACTACCACGCGGCGCTCCTGCGGACCCACCGGGCGCTGTGGGACGCCGGCGTCACCGTCGACTTCGCCCACCCGGAGCACGAGTTGAACCGCTATCGGCTCGTCATCGCCCCGGCCCTCTTCCTTCTTTCCGACGCGGGGGCGGAAAGCCTGCGCCGCTACGTCGCCGACGGCGGGACCCTCCTCGTCCAGCACGCGAGCGGATACGTCGACGACCGCATGCACGCCCGCCTCGGCGGCTATCCCGCCGCACCGCTGCGCGAGGCGCTGGGCATCCGCGTCGAGGAGTACCGGCCGCTGCGGACGGACGAGCGGATCACCCTGTCGGACGGATCGTCCGGCACGGTGTGGAGCGAGTCCCTGCGCTGCGAGGGCGCGCAAACGCTCGCCACCTACACCCACGGCATGCTCACGGGCAGACCCGCCCTCACCCGGCACCACTTCGGCACCGGACAGGGCTGGTACCTCTCCACCCGCCTGGATGACGCCGACTACGGCACCCTTGTCGACCGCCTGCTGGAACAAACCGGCGTCCAGCCGGAACTGCCGGATCAGCCGACCGGCGTCGAAGTCGTCACCCGGCACGCACCCGACGGCCGGCGCTGGCAATTCCTGATCAACCACCGCGCCGACGCCGTGCCCCTGCCGGCCCCCGTCCACGACCTCCTGACCGGCACCCTCGCACACGAAGTACCGCCCGGAGGAAGCGCGGTACTGCGCAGGCCGTGACCGCCCGAAGCGTGCGCGTGAGAGGCTGGCTTGGCCGTCGCCCGCGAAGCAGATCCGGGTGGTGCCCGCAGTGGGAGATCAGCTGGCAGCGCTGCTACCGGCTCACCCACGCCCACGTGCAGGCCGGCGGCGCGCGCCCGGCCCGGACGGGCGCGCGCCGCCGGCCTGCACGTGGGCGTGGGTG
>NZ_LJBR01000089.1 GCF_001282115.1 Streptomyces sp. NRRL B-24085
CAGGGCCCCGGCGTTTGCCCGGATCGCCCCGGCCTGGGCCGGTTGATCATGCTGGCGGGCCTCGGAAGCAGATGAACACGGCACCTGTGGATCATGGAGTTCTCTACGCTGCAAGATCCACGAAGGTGCCGTGTTCGTTCCTCCATCATCCCCTGCCGTCGTTCCCGTCTCTCCGGCGCCCCGCCTGGAGGCCCTCGGCTCGGATGCCGCGCGAGACCAAGTCCGCGGCCTGGTTGCCGAGTTCGAGTCGGTCACCGATCCTCGCGGGGCGTGCGGGGTGCGCTACCGGGTCTCCTCGCTGCTGGCCCTGGTGGTCTGTGCGATGACCCCGGCGGGCCATGACTCCATCACCGCGGCGGCGGAGTGGTGCCGACGTGCGACGCCTGAGGAACTGGCCGCTTTCGGTCTGCCCTACCATCCGTTGCGCGGCCGCTACCGGATCCCGAGCGAGAAGACCTTGCGCACCGTTCTGGGGCGGCTCGATCCCGGTGAGGTCAGCGCGGCCGGCTACGACCACCTGCGGCCCCTGCTGTCCACGGTGTCCCACTCTCCCGAGCCGCTCATGCCCGACGGCGGCATCGAACGCGAACAGCGCCGCGCCCACCGGGCGGCCGCCCGCGCCGAACCGGTGCGCTCCCGGCGCCGGGCCATCGCGGTGGACGGCAAGTGCCTGCGCAGTGCGAAGCGCCCGGACGGCAGCCGCGTCTTCGTGCTCTCCGCCGTCCGGCACGGCGACGGCATCACCCTCGCCTCCCGCGAGATCGGCGCGAAGACCAACGAAATCCCCGAGTTCCAACCCCTGCTCGACCAGCTCGACGACGCCGATCTCAAGGGGGCCGTCGTCACCGCCGACGCCCTCCACGCCCAACGCGACCACGCCACCTACCTGCACGAACGCGGCGCCCACTACCTGCTGACCATCAAGAACAACCAGCGCGGCCAAGCCCGTCAGCTCCACGCCCTGCCCTGGAAGGAGATCCCCGTCATCCACCGTGACGACGCCCGCGGCCACGGCCGCCACGAACAGCGTCTCGTCCAGGTCGTCACCGTCAACGGCCTGCTCTTTCCCCACGCGGCCCAGGTCCTGCGCATCCAGCGCAGACGCCGTCTCTACGGAGCGAAGAAGTGGTCCAGCGAGACCGTCTACGCCATCACCGACCTGCCCGCCGAGGAAGCGAGTGCCGCCGAGATCGCTTCATGGGCTCGCGGGCACTGGACCGTGGAGAACACCGTCCACTGGTGTCGGGATGTGACCTTCAACGAGGACAAGTCCCAGGTCAGGACCCACAACACGCCCTCAGTCCTCGCCGCCGTCCGCGACCTGATCCGCGGTGCGCTCAAGCTTGCCGGGTACGTCAACACCGCCGCCGGCCGCCGAGCCCACACCGAACGCACCCTCGTCCTCAGCCTCTACGGCATCACATGATCAAACCGGACGACCCGGGCAAACGCCGGGGCCCTGGGGGCCCAGTAGTTGAAGTGGTTCCACCGAGTTTCGTTGGAGAATACGGGACCTGCCTCCGGCCGCAACGCTTCTCGCTGGTCGTTCTGCACCCTGTACCAGTCCATCGGATCTGTCGGATCCAACGAGAGCAGCCAGGCCAGTGCGCGGGTAAGGTCGCGAGGTCCGGTCTGGTCGGCAGAATCGCCGAGCGAAGTGTTCTTGGCCTGATCGAGAACCGCCTGGCGGAGTACGGAGTTGAACGCGGATACGTCCTGCCCGTCAAGTGTCGTAGCGGCACCAGCCAGAGAGAGCTGCTGATCTTCGCCCTCGATCCGAATCAGGCCCAACTCGTCGAGAGTGCTGATTGCCTTGTCGAAGGGCGGCTTGTCCTTCGTCTTCTCGCCGCGAATTGACGGCGGGGACAGCAGAGAACGTGCCTCCTCCAACGATACTGCCTTCTCCAAATAGGCGAGCAACCGCACGACTGCCCATGCTTGAGTGGGCAAGGCTGCGCCGCGGGGATTTAGGAGCGTCATCAGATTTCCTCCAAGGCGCGGAAGACCGGAAGCTTGGCGCGGTGGATATCGATCAGCGGATCGTTGGTCCGATCCGGGTGTCGAGTGTGGCGTGGGTGAAGGAGGTACGTGATGTCCTCTGAACTGAACCGTGCTGCGGTGTCATAGTCCAGTGAGGGCGAGTCGTCCAGGATCCACACCACAGGGCCAGCCCATGACTTCAGCAACTCGGCATCCTCATCGAACACAACAGGGTATGTACGGGCTGCCTTACGGAGTACATCCCGGCACCGTGTCGTAACACCAGGGCCGCCTACGACGGCGATCCCGCGGCGCACCAGTCGCTCCAGGAGGCGGGGTACATGGAGACGTTGCTCCTGCTCGCCCTCCCACCACAAGCTCAAGCAGGCCAGACCGTCACGGTAGCGGGCCAGTGGATCGTTGGGAGGAGGTACCGGGAAGCGCAACCACGGACGAGGCTCCCCGGCGAGCCTGTAGAAGCCGGACTTGTCTGGGCGCCCGGTCGCCCTACAGTTCGGGCAGCCACGGCAGGTGACACGGGTAGGCAGGGAAGTTCGGCCTCGTCGCAGGCGGTAGTACTCTCCGAGTACGTCACCGATGCACTGACTTCCACCGAGTGCCTCTTCCAGACCCGTGAGGGATTTCTTCTGGTGATCCAGAAGCTTCTGCCGCTCCGCCTCGAAGCGAGATATGAATCGCTCCGCAGTGTTGACTTGAGGGTCTTTGATGGTGACTTCAGCCCGCGTCCCCACATTTTTCCTGAACTCGTCTACACGCTCTGCCCATACGGATTCGAGCTCTCCCTCTTCGCGTTGGGGCGGTTGAGGTACGTGGAGTTCGATCAGCTTGGCGCGAACCATAAGGTTGAGGACGCGAACGTTCCAGGACCTGTTGGTTTCGGAGTCCTCACTGACGTGGCTGGGGCGGGAATCCAGATCGAGACGATAATGGCTGCCGCCGAGTTGCTGTTCACGCCGGAACATGGCGTCCCAACGCTTCAGCGCCTTTTCAGAGGTGATGACTGGTTCGCTGCCGAGAACCTCGGCAATGTCTCGGTCCCCGGGTGCCGTCACCATGTAGGCGACAGACGGGTTTCCGTCTCGCCCACCACGGCCGATCTCTTGGTAGTACCGGTCGACTGTCTCGGGCAGGCATGCGTGAAGCACGGTTCGCACGTCCGACAGGTCTACGCCCAGACCGAAAGCTGAAGTGCCTACGACAACGTCAAAGCGGGTAGAGAACCTGCTGTCGTCTTCGGTTGATTTTCCTCCCCAGCCCTCAACGGCATCGCGGCGGTCCTGGTCACTTGAGTCACCGGTCACTTGAGTTACGCGGAAAAACCCAGAGGCCCGGAGGCGCTCCCCCCATTCCTTTGCGTCTCTCACTGTGGAGACGTACAAGGCCAGGGGTTTAGGCAGGAGCGACACGGCCTCAAGGACCGAATCCTGTCGACTTTGAAGCGTTTCGGATGCGCTGATGTAGTAGGTAGGCTCGTGGCGGAGTTGTGAAGCCCAGACAATCTGAGCTTCGTCTGGTCCGGCGAAGAGCTCCTCGAGCGTACCGACCTGTTGAGTAGTGAGGGTGGCACTCATGGCCACAGTGACAGGGGCCAGGCCGTCGGGAGCCTTGCTAAGCCAGGTGCGGCGGTGGCTGGACATCGTCTGGAACTCGGGTCGGAAGCCGTTGCCCCACTGCTCGACGAGATGAGCTTCGTCGATAACGAAGTACTTGAGCAGACCGGCTTCCGCGGCTTCTTCGAGTGGCTTGCGCAGTCCCCTGACGAGTGCCTCGGGCGAAGCGAATACCAGGCGCTGCTGGCCGGTGCGGATATCCTCACGGAGTTGCCGCTTGACGTCTTCGGGCAAGCCACCGACGTATGCATAGCGTCCTGTGGGGCTTGGGCATCCCTGCGCTTCCATCAGCGGCCGGGTACGGCGTTCCATGTCGAGGGCAAGAACGACGGTGGGAACAACGACGACGGAGACGCCGGCGCTCCGGCTCGCCAGGATGGCCGGGGCCTGGATGACATCGGTCTTCCCATGGCCCGTGGGCAAGCAAATGATCACGGTACTGCCCGGCTGCGCGAGCGCAACCGCGCGCGCGGCCTGCCGCTGCCCGATCGACAAGTACCGGTCGCGAGCGGGGCCGAGGGCTTCCCTCCAGAATGGATCGCCGGGGTAGGGCTCAAGGTGGCGGCGGTGCTCTGCGTCTCGCCCAAGATGTACCTGTCGAAGATCCACCCGAGCCACCGCTGCAGCGTCGCTCTCAGGCACAGGCGGATGCCACGGCTTTGCTGTGATGTACAAGCCGCGTTCGTTCGGCATCACATCGCAGTGGATCTCGGACCACTGCTCGTGAGAGGGAAGCAGAGGGTGGCTGGGGACGACGAGGCCTGTGTTGTTTCCGCGTGCCTGCGCTTCAAGCAGGACCTGGCGTAGGAGGGCCGCCACATCCCTCCATCCGGATGTTCCACTCTCCAGGCCTGCGAGGGCGTCGCGGAGCCGCCGTAGCGTGCCCCGGCTGTCGTCGTTCAGCGGCGGGACCGAAGGCCAGGCGCGAAGCAGTTCGCGGGCTCCTGTCCAACTGTCGACGTTCAGGTCACCTTGCCGGAGGAAGGCCTTGCGTGCGTCACGAGTCATGCCGGACTCTCCTGTAGCCGCTCTTTACGATGCACGTGGCCGCGACGAGCCTCACGTTCGGCCGCGTCAGCCCTTCGACGAGGGCATCCGCGACGGACACGTCCAACAGGTAGCTCTCGGTGTCTCCCAGGAGGTGTCCGGCCGCCTGACGAGACTGGGCTTGGGCCTTGGCCACGGCGAGACGACGACGAGCCGACTGTTGCGCGCGGGCGCAGTGGGCTGCAAGGTCCGTCACTCGCTCAAGTTCATCAAGGGCGACTCCGTTGGCCGACCTTGCTGTTTTCTCGTAGTAGTTCCAGCCACCAAAGAGATCGATCAGTTCACGGATCAGCTTGGAGTTGTAGTTGTGGTCCTTGCTGTTGTCGTACGGCTTTTCAAGCCACCTGAGCGTCTGTTCGTCGGTGACTGCTTTCGTGCTGCCTGCGGGAACCCACACCTTGAGCGTGAAGGGTGGGAGGATCCGATCTGCCTGCCGCTGCAGCGCGGGGCGTGCCTTCTGCTCGTTGTCGACCAGCGCCAGGGCGTTTGTGATGTCGGCTTCCACCACGAGGTCGAAGCCGAAGTACGGCTCCAGTTCTCCCCGGTGGAGTGGATCAAGTCGCCAGAAGGCAGTGGCCTGACCGCGGTCGTCGGTGTAGATCACCGACGCCAGCATGTCGACCAGAGGATTGCCGATGCGGTACAAGCGCGTACCTGGGGCGCGGAGCGCAGCGGCCCTAATGAACGCTGCTTCGGCGGCTTCAGAGGGCACCTTGGCCTTCAACGCCTGGTAGAAGTGCGGCGAGACCAGGGGCTGCGAAGCGAGGTTGAACTTGTGGCGCTCGCAGCCGCGTTCGATGCGGGTCCAGTGGCGCAGCTTGATGCCGGAGGATTCGTCGCCCGCATACATCAGGAGGGCGTCTTGGGTCTTGCGCCACGGCTGCTCGAACTTGCCGAGGGCAGCGGCGATGTCCGTCTCATAAGCAGAGGACTCGTGGACGGATTCGAGCCTGTCGAATTTCGCGATGGCGGCCCGACCAGCTCCGAGTTGGGCCGAGATCTCCTGTGTGGAGTTCGCCAGCCCTTCTGGTCCCTGCACGAGTGCCTTGGACCACACACCAGAGAGGTTCACTGCGATGGGGTCCTGCAAGGTGGACACAGACTCGGTGAAAATTCGATAGCCGTCCTGCAGCAGGGTCAGCCAGGCGCCGTTGAACTCCTCGGTCTCGGCAAGGACGAACTGGTCGGCAGGATTGTGTCCGGTCGCCTCGAAGTCGGGGTATCGGTCGATGCGGCCGAGACGCTGCTCAAGACGATTCGGCGACCAGGGAAGGCGCAGGTGCACTGCCGTGTCCGCGCTCTGCAGGTTCAGACCGTCGTCGGCTGAGTCGTCCACGACGAGAATGCGGGGCGGATTCTCCGTGCTCCTCGTGGCCCGAGTGTTCTTCCCACGTGGCGCCCGCCACGCGTCTACGGCCTGGTTCGATGCCTCAGAGCCGGCACGCCGAGTGTGCTCGGCGATAGAGGTGCCGGGAAGGCGACGGCTCAGTTCTGCCGTGAGCTCCGACGCGAGTGAACCGG
Source organism: Streptomyces sp. NRRL B-24085 (assembly GCF_001282115.1). GTDB lineage: Bacteria > Actinomycetota > Actinomycetes > Streptomycetales > Streptomycetaceae > Streptomyces. The sequence goes on from NZ_LJBR01000089.1 coordinate 6,180, forward strand.
GTCCCGCGAAGATCACGGTTCTGGCGGCCTTCGAGATCAGAGGCAGCAGTGCGTGAACGAGCTCGTCCGTCTCGTCCTTCAGACCACCCTGGTCAAGCATTGCTTCGAGCCGATCCACGAGTGCGACCTCGTACGCGAACTGAGGCGGAGTTACAAGCAGTTCACGCTCCTGGTCCGTGAGGCCAGCGCGAGTTGCCGCCTGCGTGTCTCGGCGTACACGCCACCGCATCGCGTCGAGGAAGTCCGTTGAAGGGCCACCGAGTCGCGAGGTGAGGACGCCGAGGAGCAGACCGTACTCGGTCTGCCTGTCATCGAGGCTTTCATCGAGGAGGTGATCCCACGTGTACCGCTGCCAGGTGCGGAGGGTTTCCGAGGCCAAAGAGTGCAGCGATCCCTCGCCGAGGACTTGGGGGCGAGCCCGACCGCGGACTACATAGGGGAGCAGATCGGATTCTTCGTCGTCTCGAAGGATGCGGGCTCGGCGATGGCGAATTACCCGACGGTCCAGTCGATACGTCTCGCTGATGTGAGCGCGGAGCGCTTCCACGCGCAGGGCGAGTTCGGGAGCGTCCGCGTCGTCGGCGAGTTCGTCGTATTCGTCGAGGAGATCGAGTACTTGGGGTGCCAAGGCCTCGAAGAGCGGGTCCTCGGGGATGACGTCCCTGATGCGGTCGATCGTGGATGGCAGGAGAGGAGGCAGCTTGTCATCGAGCCCGGAGACGCGGTCCGCGAGTATCTCGCGCAGTGCGTGACGGCGCTCGAACGCGTCCCGGTTCTCCCAGCCGTACAGGGCAGGGTCGAGCAGATGCAGAAGCGCGAGATGGGCTGTCGGGCCTGCCGTGACTGGAGTGGCGGACAGGAGTAGGAGCTTGGGCGCGGTGTGGGCCAGCGCGCACAGTTCGCGGTATCTCGGGTCGTCGTTGTCCACGTCATGAACCAAGTCGTGGGCCTCGTCTACCACGACGAGTTCACTGTCGTGGTATTGGGCCCACTTTTCCGGCGTCTCGTGGGATGTGAACCGTACGCGGGCGTCTACGAAGTCGTCGATGAAGAACTTCTCGCACATTTCGCTTCGCCACTGGCGCCGCAAGACCTCGGGAGTAAGTACGGTCACCCGGGCGCGCGGGTTGTCGATCAAGGTCTGCCGGATGACGTAGCCAGCTTGGATGGTCTTGCCAAGTCCGACCTCATCGGCGAGAAGGTACCGCTGAACAGGGTCGGACAACACGGTCAGTGCGGCATGGATCTGGTGGGGGTAGATCTCCACCGCGGACGACAGTAGGGCGGGGGTGCTGGCGCTGGCCGCGCGTTGGCCGACGAGGTTGTGAAGCAAGGGGAGCCGCGTGTTGTGGAAGTAGCCGGACTCGTTGCCACCGGAGACCAGCACCTGGAGAGGGTCGCGCACGGGCTTGTCCCACCGGACGCGAAGCTCGGCCTCCGGCACTGGAAGATCGGCTTCCGTGTTGGGGAAGTGCACGAAGTACATGGGGCGTTGAGCCATTTGGACGCGTCCGGCCAGCCAGGCGCCCGTGTTCGGATTGCGCCAGAAGACGCGAGTCTCCCGCTGGAGTACGGCGTGCCGGCATGCAGTTGCTGGCACCGTGCGTGACTCGACTTCCGGCTCGGCGACGGACTCGAAGAAGTCGATGCGGAGAGTGTCACCGTTGACCGCTCCTACACGGCCGATTCCAGGCGCCCCTTTGAACTCGACAAGGTGCCCGACTGCGAAGCCCGAAGGCATCTTTCTACTCGCCCCCCACCTGCTGGTTTAACGACTGACATGAGCTTAGGGGCAGCCACTGACAACGCGGTTGACGGAGCAATGCGGAAATTCGCATACACATTCGAAAGGGGAGTGCAATTGCGCTGTCGGTGACGCAAAGTTGACACGACAAGTAACGCAAATCATCAGTAAATGGTCATTCAGGTCGTGGTCGCGGGGTGCAACGCGCCACAAAATACGTCCGAAACGGAGCCGTGCACGGAGGTTGCATGCGCCAAGCATGAAGTGCGTACGTCAACGCGGGCCTGCGCTATCGCGCAAGTTGATGGCTGTATGACCTGCCCCATTCACGCAAGGTGGCTCCCCTTGCTGCTTCTCGGCGCACTAGCCTCGCGACACCGGAAGATGCATATGCCTCCGGCAGTGCACTCAATCCCGGCCAGAGTCTCGACGTCTGGACTCGGCACTGGTGTCAGTGGCGTGGGTTGTACTGTCTGCGCGCTCACCCCGCCGTCCGTCCCCGGCGTGGCATCGGCGCATCGACCACTTCACCGAGACAGAAAGAAGACTGTGAACGTCCCCGCACCTGCCGGTATCACGACCCTCGTCGCCTACGTCGCCACCATCCCCGCGGCCAACCTCGCCGTCACCCACTTCGGAGCCGTCCCCGTCGGCTTCGGCTACGCCGCCCCAGCCGGGGTATACCTGGTCGGCCTCGCACTCGTCCTTCGCGACCTCGCCCGAGAATCAACCGGCCGCGTAGCCGTCCTCGCGGCCATAGCCGTCGGCACCATCCTTTCGTACTTCCTCGCCGATCCGGCGCTCGCCGTTGCTTCGGCAGCCGCCTTCGGGGTCGCTGAAACCATGGACTTCGCCATCTACGAACCTCTGCGGCAGCGTGGCCTGTTGATCGCGATGCTCGCCTCCAACGCGATCGGCCTGCTCTCGGACAGCCTCCTGTTCCTTAAGCTGGCCTTCGGCTCGTTCGAGTACCTGCCAGGACAGATCCTCGGCAAAGCGTGGATGACCCTTACAGCAGTCGCCGTCCTGGCTCTACTTCGCCGACGGAAGCAAGCGACCGCCTGAGCCCGTTGCGCATCCGGTGCACCGGCTGAGGAGTGGTGCACCTTCACCGGCTCCCGTCCCCGTGCTGTCCGTCCGCCTGGCGACAGTTCACCGAGACGTTGTGTGTGGGGGGACTCCCTCGCGGTCCCGTCGTTGGCGGACCGTGCGGGGGAGCGTCGGCCCGCACGCTGTCCGCCCCCATCGCCGATTCTGCTGCCAGCCCGCGTTGAACGCGGGCTGGCAGCAGAATCGGAAAAGATCTCGAAGAAGGCTGTTAAGGCAAGACCCCTCTGCCGCGTATGGGATGTGAGGGCGCATGTGCGCCCCATGGGCTTCGATCCGAGGGAAGCATCCTGTGACTCTTATGGAGTTTGCCGACTACGTCACGTCCGGCACCGCCTTGGTGGCGGCGCTGGGCACTGTCGTACGCCGTCTATGGGTGCAGCGGCTCTCCGGCAGAGATCCGGGGGCTCCCGACGCGCGAGCCGGATGCGACCCTTCCGTGATCGCCACGGTCCTGCAGCACGTGCCCGACGGCGCGGTTGTGCGCTACCAGTCGGGTGATGGAAGCACTCTGACGGCATGGAAGGTGCCGCCGCAGTCCGCGCCTCCAAGGCAGGGGAAAATCCGCCCGTGGTGAGCAGCCCTGAGGACCGCCCTGATCCGAAGGCCCACCGAGAGTGGGTCCTGCACAAAGCATATAGGGAGCACAACACCCTGATCATCGCCAGATTACGAAAGGCTGGTCTGATGGACCTGGCTGGGGACATCGCTCACGAGGCATGGATCCGAGCCCTGCGGGACGAGCGCTTCGACCCCAACAGAGAGCCGCTGCCGTATATCTGGACGATCGCCCGGAATCTGGCGAAGGACCTTCTACGGCGCCGCGGGCGGGAGGTCCCGTTGGAGGTGCTCGGTGATGCCGCCACTCCGGAGGACGACACCTTGCTGCTGTGGCGTGAGGAGATCGACCCGGCGATCGCCACAGTCCGCTCCGCGCAGGGCCGCCAAGTGCTCATGATGCAGCGCGACGGTCGTGAGGACGATGAAATCGCTTCACATCTGGGTGTGTCGAAGAACCAGGTGAGTGTGCAGAGACACCGGGCCCTGCGAGAAGTGAGACGGCATGTCGGGCTCGGCGAAGGGTCAAGTGGTGAGTGACGTGAATCCCAACGATTCCCAGCTCCCACCGAGCTGGACACAGGTGCTGGCCGACTCCCAGTCCCAGACCGACTTCTGGGACCGCCCGTCAGGCGACTGGGGCAATTCGTCAACGGCTGTCGGCGCCACCCACGCCTCCGGGTACGGCGATCGGCGTCGCGACGCCAACAGCGCCTACCGCCTCGGTACGAAGGCATTGCGCCGGGAGGACTTGCCAACGGCCCGCCTTTGGTTCGAAATCGCCTCGGAGCAGGAACATCCGGGAGCAGCCTTCCGCCTGACCGCTGTTCACCTGCGGGAGCACAGGCAGACCCCCCAGGATGCCCAGCTCTTGGTCATCAGCGCGCCCATGGGGGGAGGAAAGACCACCGCTTTCATGGCGGTCGAGTGGCTCTTTCGCGCTGCCCGCTGGGGCCATGGTGACGCGGCGCGCCTGACTGTCGTAGCAGAGCGTCTGCGTACGGCGGGGCTGGGTCGCGGGCGGGCGGAGGAGGCGTTCCTCGCGGAGACCCGTCTGGAGGATGCCGGGCAGGACGCCGTTCCGGGGGCCGGGGGCACAGAATCCGGCCGCGGCCACGCCCAGGAGGACACGGAGTTCTACGACGAGGTCCGCGAGCACATCTTCCTGCCTCTGGTGGCCTCCCTGGGAAGGGAGCGGCTCGAGCCCCAGAGATCCACATCGCCGGTCCCTCCACGAGCTGACCTTGCCCTCAGCAGACGGCTCACCAGCATCGGCGACGGCATCGCGGCATCGCTGGCCCGTTCCGACGAAGCAGAGGAAGTACTGCGCGAGGTTGCGGGTGCCGGCTCCGCGCCTAGACCGCGTCCTGCCTTCCGTGCGGCCATGGCGGCCACTGGCACCGATGCGTACGCCGCGATTCAGCAGTTGGTGCAGTACGCAAATCCATCGGCCGGCACCTCGCTGGAGGACCGCGACCTCTACGGTGTCGCGTTCATCGGCACCTCTGCAGCCCCGCCCTCGGACATCACGACAGACGGCACCGCCCCGGGGCGTCGCAAAGGGACCGCCAGGTTGCGTGTGGTGCGCCAGCCCGATCGGACCGCCCCCGGACCGAGCACCTATGCCGAAGGACTGGAGGGCGATAAGCGCCTCGCGTCCTTGGGGCGCTTCACCCTGCCCGAAGACAGCATCCGTGAACTCCTGATGGGCACGCAGCTGTACCAGGACAGCGGATTGGCGGTCCGCGAGCTGTACCAGAACGCACTCGATGCCTGCCGGTACCGCTCTGCGCGGCGCGAGTACCTAAGCCGGACAAACGGTCTCAGCGATCTCTGGCAGGGGAGGATTGAATTCACCCAAGGCGTTGACGAGCAGGGCCGTGCCTTCCTGGACTGTGTCGACAACGGCATCGGCATGGGGGAGGAGGAACTAAGGACATCCTTCTCCCGAGTCGGGCTGCGATTCCCCGAACTGCCGGAGTTCCGGGAGGAGAAGGCCCAGTGGGAAGCGTGTGAACCACCGGTGCAGATGTACCCCAACAGTCGCTTCGGCATCGGCGTGATGAGTTACTTCATGCTTGCCGATGAGATCGACGTAACGACATGCCGCATGGACCCGCAGGGTTTTCCCGGCCCAGAGCTGAAGATGACCGTGCCCAGCCCAGGGCAGCCAGCCAGGATCACCCGGGTGCGTGCTCAGGGCACCATCCCGGGTACCCGGGTACGCCTCTTTCTCAGGGACGAACGGAATGCCCCCTCCTGCGTTGACGTGTTGGAGAAGGTCCTCGGTATCGCCGAGTACACGACCACGGCCCGACACGGCGACCGATCCGCATCATGGCAACCGCACGAACTGTGGCCCAGAAAGAAGGCACCGCGTCACCACAACGTCATCGACGTTCGTGGCCGGGTGGTCCACACGCTTGCGGGCCAAGTGGTCTGGTGCGAATCCGGAGGAGCGCTCCTGGCCGACGGGCTGCTCGTACAGCCTTCCGTCCGCCATGGGGTGTTCGCCAACTCCCGGCGCCGGAACGCCCTGCACGGAGTCGTGATCAACCTGACCGGCTCCCCCACGCCCCCGGCCCTTTCCGTGGACCGCAAGCAGATCGTTGGGGACGTCTCTCACGAGGCCGAATCCCTCGTGACGAGGGCCTCCAGAGAACTCGTAACCACCCAGCGGGATTTCGTGACGCACCACTGGCTGGAGTCCATGGCCCGACAAAGTCCCAGACTTGCCGAGATCGTCGCCCGGGCGGCCTCAGAGGTGTAGCGAGGGAAACCGTGCGGGTTCGCAGATCCCTACGGCGCAAGGACGGGAGCCAACTGTAAGTCGTGAGCTGCCACGATGGGCAGCCGAGTTCTGGTGATGGTGGCTCATGTAAGGCACCTGCCATGAGCCACCATCAATCCTCGGTCGCCCTGGAGGGCAACCGCCACCTAGGTCACGTGCTGGCCCGCCGTACTCGACGCACGCTTGCGACCCTCGATCGCCCTGGAAGGCGACCGCCGCTGGGGTGCGGCTCGAGCTTCGCGTCACAGGTGCAGGTGTTGCGATCCTCGGTCGCCCTGGAGGGCCGCCGCCGGCATGTTCTGCAGTCTCGCCCGTCGCCCTTCATATTGTGATCCTCAGTCGCACCGAGGGGGGCGATCACCACTCCCAGATCTGCTGCATCACCACCGGGTCGACGTCCGGGTTGCGATCCTCAGTCGCCACGCCGATGTGGCGGCCCTCCTTTGGGGCGACCGGCGGGCGCAACTGTAAGAGCGCTCGCGTCAGGGCAAATAACCATGGGCGACAGGGCTTCTCACGCCCAGGCTGGGAAACTGCACCTTCAGTGACGTTAGAAATCGGCGATGCCTTATAGCACCGGATCCCCGGTTAGCGAAACCGGGGATCCCCCGCACCCTTAGTAATCCACCGCCATTCACCTGACCACCACGTCGAAAGGCAGCGCCACGACGAAGCCCCACATCCGCATAACCCGCCCTGCCGTCCATCGGGACGAGAAGCCACTACGCCGCGGCGTAGCTGAGGCGGAACAGGTCCTGGGCGCGCTCCAGGTCCCGGTCCGTGCGCAGTTGCACCTCCAGGTCGCCGGTTCCGTGGTGCCCAAGCCCCGTCACGTCCCGGGTGAATCCGGGGACGAGGTCGACCTCCTTGGGGTCGGCCTTGAGGTAGACGAGCAGCTTGGTCTTCTGCGGCGGGCAGACGCAGGCGAAGTTCCGCAGCCGCTGGTACGCCCGGTAGGTCCTGTTCTCGACCCTGGTGATGTCGTCACCGAGTCCGAGCAGCACCTCGTCAACCGCGGCAGCCAGCTCCACCATCGCCCCGTCCGTACGACGGTCGCGCGGCACCTCCGCCCTGCGGCGACGGCAGACTGCCCTGGAGGCGGGGGTCTGGCCGGCGATGGAGGCGACCGTCTCAAGGCCGATGTGCTCGTTGCCGAAGAACCGGTAACGGACCAGGTCGATCGAGCGGCGGTGCTCGCGCACGGCATGAACGTCGTAGCGAGTGAAGTCGCCGGCCACGCAGATCAGCCTCGGTGCGCTCCACAGCACCTGGGCCGCGACCGCAGCCCCGAGCCGGTCGCGGACCAGGTGCCGGAATGCGTCCTTGTGGTCCATCAGCCACGCCATGTAGAAGAGGCCCTGATGGATCACACCTGCGTCAGTACCACGCTTGTATTCCACGATCGCGGGCGCGTTGTTCTCGTCAATGCCCAGCGAATCGATGCGCCCGCCATGGACGGGGCCAGTGCTGTACTCGCTCGCCAGGAACCGCACCCCGAGCATGGTCTCCATGTGCGCCTCGATGAGGTCCTGCACATCGGCCTCTTCCTCGGCCAGATGCGGCATTACCTCGGTCACGCCGTCTTTCGTCGTGTGGAACAGCTTCAGGCCCGACACCTTCCCCTCCTCGGCTCGGAGATCACAAACGCCGAGCGGAGCAGGATTGTTTCCACGAAGGGCTTCGGTCCTGTGGAGATGGCGTGAGAAGCTACGTACGGCTTCTCCGGGCGTTTGCGTCCCCCCCGCCGCCAGGGATCTACGGTTCCCCCATGTGTCCCCCGCGTTGCCGGGGACGGCGCTAGAAGGTCGGGTTTACGCAGGTCAGGGCCCATGGTCGGGTGGATACACCAGGCGCCTTCTATGCGCCCTCTCCATGTATGCATCGCACAGCGGAGCACTACCAGGGACAGTCACGCCATCAAATGCATGGGAAACCGTCACCGGTGACGGCGCGTGGAGCGGGCACGGAGAACGAGGTCCCCTGCCAGTGCCGGCGCTTCCCTTGCCGCGCGCGCAGTCTTCGCTTCCGGCTGCGCTGTCGTACCCGGGTCTTCCTGACCACATCCGCTTTCCCACGCGGAGCTACAGCCCATGGGTCAGCACAGAACCAGCACGGGAGGGGTGATGAGGGGTGATGAGGGGTGCTCGCAGGTCAGCACCAAGTCAGCACGGGAACAGAAAAGGGGCCTGCCCTTGAGAAGGCAGACCCCATCTGACCTGCACGTTTGCAAGATCAGTTAAGCCATGCTAAGTGACCCGCTACACGTTGAAGCGGAACTTCACGACGACGCTCCCACCTGCGTAGACGC
>NZ_LJBR01000009.1 GCF_001282115.1 Streptomyces sp. NRRL B-24085
TCGGGGCAGCCGGGGCACTTCCGCGGCGGCTCGCAGCATGGGCAGGACGGGGGTGCGCAGCCCGATGGCGACCTCCTCGTGCGGCCGGGTTCCGCCGTCGAGGAACCGCAGGAGCCGGGTCATGGGCACGTGGGTGAACAGTCGTCCGAAGAAGTCCGCGCCGTCCACCAGGCCGCTGTCGAGAGCGTGCAGCAGGACCGCGTCCATGGCGCGGGCGCGGGGCGAGTGCGGCAGCGGGGGTACCGGCCGCCGGCCCCGGCGCAGGGCCGCGGCGACGGCCGCGGTCTGGCGCTGCACGCCGGCGAAGGTGTAGCCGGTGGAGGGCCGGGTGGCTCCGCCGGCGGCGCCGATACGGAAGACGGACTGGCCGGTCTGCCGGGCGAAGCCGGCGTCGGTCATCGGGATGACGCCCGTCTCGGTCGCGGTCACCTCGAAGTCGTCGAGCTCGAGCACGGTGCCGGTGTAGTGGTCCAGCGCCTTGTCGTACGCGTCCGCGGACAGGACTGCCGGGGAGAACTCCGTGTACTCCACGAGGGCCTGGTCCGGGCGGGTGGGCAGGACGTAGCCGAAGGAGAGGCCCTGCGCGGGCTGGGAGGTGCGCAGGTCCATGAACTCCACGCGGGCCGGGTCGAAGACGGGACGGCCGGTGCGGACGAACCAGCCGCGGAAGTGCTGGAGCAGGGTCGTACGGGCCGCGGGGAGGCTGCCCAGCGGCCGGGAGTCGAAGACCCAGCGGGCCTGTACGGACGCGGGGCGCCCGTCCGCCGTGCGGGCGTCGATCCGGGCGCCCCGCGGGAGTCCCTCGACACTCTCGACGGTCGCCTCGACGCGTCGTACCCGTCCGCTGCGGTCGAGGGCGTTGCCGACCAGGGCCTCGAAGTCGTCCGAACGGATCATCTTGTAGCGCAGCGGGGAGATGTCCTGCTCGATCGGCTCCCCCGTGGGCCGGTGCACCCGCAGGCGCTGCCACTGCCTGGTGACGGCGGCGTCATACGGTCCGGGGCCGGTCTCCCAGAAGCACCAGGTGCGCCGGGGCGGGCGCAGCGGTCCGGGCGGGGCGTCGAGGAGGACGACGGACGGGTGCCGGAAGCCCGGGGCGGGGCGGGTGAGGCGGTGGGCCAGGGACAGCCCGGCGGCCCCCGCTCCGATGATGGCGACGTCCGCCTCGTACATGACCGGGTCACTCCCTCCGCGTCTCCGCCGTGTCCTGCGACGGTGTTCCGGTCGCAGTACCCGTCCGGATGCGGATGTCACCTGCCGCCTGCCGTGTCGCACGCTCGTCACGGGCAAGGGCGCGCATCGGTTCTGCGTCGTTGTCACGCGGCGCACTCGACGAGCTCGTCCTTGCGCAGGCGGCCGGCGAGGCGGCGCAGGCCCCGACGGGCGTGGCTCTTGACCGTCCCCAGCGGCCAGCCAGTGAGTTCGGCGATCTGGGTCTGGGTGAGGTCGTCGTAGAAGGCGAGGTTCAGCACCCGGCGCTGCGGGGCCGGCAGCAGCGACATCTCGTCGGCGAGCAGGACCCGGTCGAGGGCGGACTCCGGCAGCACCGCCTCGTCGTCGGCCCGCAGCAGCAACTGGGCGCCCGCGGCGGCCACGAGTTCGTTGCGCCGGGTGCGGGCGGCGAGCGCGTCGGCGATCTTGCGGCGGGCGATGCCCATGAGCCAGCCGGGCAGGGTGCCCCGGTCCGGTGCGAACCCGGCACGGCCCCGCCACGCGGCGAGGAACACCACCTGGGTGATGTCCTCCGCCTCCCTCGCGTCCCCCAGGGAACGGCGGGCGAGGGCGTGGACGAGCGGGCCCCACCGGCGGTGCACGACCGTGAGGCATGCCTCGTCCCCTTTGAGGAACCCCTCCACGAGCGCGCTGTCGTCGATGTCCCCGCCGGTTCGCTGTGCGGTCGTCATCGTCACTCCTCCGCTGGGCCTGGTGGTCGCACAGAGCGACCGCGGCCCTTCCACCCTGCGGATTCCACGCAGGAGGGGCAACTTGCATCGACTTCGCATCGAATCGTGCGGGAAAGGGGGACCTCGTGTCCGGAGGGACCGGTCCCGGCCTTTCCTCCCTTTACTTTTCCGCCCCGCATCCGTCTCCGCCACCCGAGGCGAACCGGTCATGACGACGCCAGCTCTGATCACGAGCATCTCGACGAGGGGAACGGCATGAGCTCCACCGTGGCGAAGGGCCACCGCGCGGACCGGAGTCCGTGCGCACCCACGACCGCCGAGCAGGTCTCCCCCGCGCCGCCCCGCCCGCCGGCCGCGGGGGCCCGACAGGGCCAGGGCGATCATCAGCGCGCCTCCCCGCCCGGCACCCGTCCGGCGTACGGCGACGACCCGCGTGCCGTGGACGCGGACGTGGCGCACGCCGTGCGCGCGGTGCTCGGCGACCTGCTCGACCGTCACGTGGCCGCGGCCGAGGCCGTCGACCCGCTGTTCGCCGAGGATCTGGCCGCGCGGGTCGCCCGTTTCACGCGCAACGGCGGCAAACTCGGCCGCTCCCGCTTCGTGTGGTGGGCGCTGCGCGCCTGCGGGGGCGACGAGCCCTGGCGGGCGCAGTCCGCGCTGCGGCTCGGAGCCGCTCTGGAACTCATCCAGACCTGCGCCCTGGTCCACGACGACGTGATGGACGGCGCGCGGTCGCGCCGCGGACGCCCGGCCCTGCACGTCGACGTGGCGACCCAGTACGCCGGCGCGGGCGACGCGCGGCGCGGTGAGCGGCTCGGGCAGGCCGCGGCGATCCTCGCCGGCGACCTGGCCCTGGCCTGGGCGGACGACACGGTGGCGGACACGGACCTGCCCCGCCCCACCGCACGGCGGGTCCGGGACCTGTGGAGTTCGCTGCGCACGGAGATGGTGGCCGGGCAGTACCTGGACATGCAGGGAGAGGCGACCTCGGCGCGTTCCCTGGCCCGGGCGATCCGCGCCGCCTGCCTCAAGAGCGCCCTCTACTCGGTCGAACGCCCGCTCGCGCTGGGCGCGGCGCTGGCCGACGCCGGCCCCGCCGCCACCCGGGCCCTGTGCTCGGCGGGCCGCTGCGTCGGGCTGGCCTTCCAGCTGCGCGACGACCTCCTCGACGTCTTCGCGGATCCGAGCGAGACGGGCAAGCCCACCGGCGGCGACATCCGCAGCGGCAAACCGACCTACCTCGCCGCCGTCGCCCAGGCGCGGGCGGAGACCTCGGGCGACCGTCGGGCCCAGGACCTGCTGCGCGGCACGCTCGGCCGACCGGACGCCTCCGACGCCGAACTCGCGGCGGTCCGCGAGGTGTTCGTGGCCACCGGAGCGCGGGACACGGTGGAGGAGAAGATCCGCAGGCTGGTCGGCCAGGGACTGCGCCACCTGGACTCGGCACCGCTCGAACCCGCGCCCACGAGGCAGTTGCGGACGCTGATGCGCTCCGCGAGCGGTGTGACCGCCACCGCGGCATCCGGGCCGGTGCCCGTCTCCCTGACCCTGGCGACCGGCGAGGGGGCCAGCCGATGACCCGTACCGTGCCCGGCCGCACCGACCACGTCGTGGTCGTCGGCGCCGGTCTGTCCGGTCTGGCGGCCGCCCTGCACCTGCTGGGCGCCGGACGCCGGGTGACCGTGGTGGAGCGCGACGCGTCACCCGGCGGGCGTGCCGGACGGATCGTCCGCGGCGGCTACCACATCGACACCGGGCCCACGGTCCTGACCATGCCTCACCTGGCGGACGAGGCGTTCGCCGCCGTCGGCGACAGCCTGGCCGCCCGCGTCGACCTGGTGCCGTTGCACCCTGCCTACCGGGCCCGGTTCGCCGACGGCAGCACCCTGGACGTCCACACCGGCGCCGAGGCCATGGAGGCGGAGGTCGAGCGCTTCGCCGGGGCCCGCGAGGCCGCCGGGTACCGGCGGTTGCGCGCCTGGCTGGAGCGGCTGTACCAGGTGCAGATGCGGCGTTTCATCGACGCCGACTTCGACTCGCCGCTGCGCCTGCTCCATCCCGACCTGGCACGCCTGGCCGCCCTCGGCGGCTTCGGGCGGCTCGACGCGCGCATCGGGCGCTTCCTGCACGACGAACGGCTGCGGCGCGTCTTCTCCTTCCAGGCCCTGTACGCGGGCGTGGCCCCGGAACGCGCCCTGGCCGCGTACGCCGTCATCGCGTACATGGACACGGTGGCGGGCGTCTGGTTCCCGCGCGGCGGCATGCACGCCCTGCCCCGGGCGATGGCGGACGCCGCCGCGGACGCGGGCGCCGACCTGCGCTTCGGACAGACCGTCACGCGCCTGGAACGCTCCGGCGACCGGATCACGGCCGTCGTCACCGACGCCGGCCGTATCGCCTGCGACGCCGTCGTCCTCACCCCCGACCTGCCCGTCACCTACCGGCTGCTGGGCCGAGCTCCGAGACGGCCGGTGGGTCTGCGGTTCTCGCCGTCCGCCGTGATCCTGCACGTCGGCACGGACCGCACCTGGCCCGGGCTGGCCCACCATACCCTCTCCTTCGGCGCGGCATGGCGGCGGACGTTCGCCGAACTCACGCAGTCCGGCAGCCTGATGAGCGATCCGTCCCTGCTCGTCACGCGCCCCACCGCCACCGATCCGGGTCTCGCCCCGCCCGGCCGCCATCTGCACTACATCCTCGCGCCCTGTCCGAACACCGCCCTCGGCCCCGGCGCCGCCGACTGGGGCGAACTGGGTCCGCGCTACCGCGACAGCCTGCTGGGCGAACTCGAACGGCGCGGCCTCGCCGGTCTCGCCGCCGCGGTCGAGGAGGAGTGCGTGGTCACTCCGGCCGACTGGCAGGCCCAGGGCCACGCGGCCGGCTCGCCGTTCTCCGCCGCCCACACCTTCGCGCAGACCGGGCCGTTCCGGCCGCGCAACCTGGTGCGCGGGACGGTCAACGCGGTCCTCGCCGGCTGCGGCACCACTCCTGGTGTCGGCGTCCCGACCGTCCTGCTGTCGGGCAAGCTCGCCGCGGCCCGCATCACCGGCGGCGCCCGCCCCGGGCGGCCGCGTTCCGCCGTACGAGAGACCCCGGAACGGAGGCCGGCATGACCGACCGTGAACTCGACGCGGCAGGTGTCACCGACCCGGCGCTGCGCAGGGCGTACACCCGGTGCCGGCGGCTGAACGCCCGGCACGGCAAGACGTACTTCCTCGCCACCCGCCTGCTGCCCGTCGCACGCCGGCCGGCCGTGCACGCGCTGTACGGCTTCGCCCGCTGGGCCGACGACATCGTCGACACGCTCGACGGTACGACCACCACCGCCGAGCGCGCCCGACGGCTGACCTTGTTGCAGCACGAGCTGGAGCTGGGGCTGACGGCGGGCCACAGCGCCGAGCCGGTGGTCCACGCGCTCGCCGACACCGCGCTGCGCTACGACATCGACCACCGCCACTTCACCGACTTCATGGCCGCGATGCGCGCCGACCTGGACATCACGGGCTACGCCACCTACGCCGACCTGCGCACCTACACCCACGGTTCGGCGGAGGTGATCGGTCTTCAGATGCTGCCGGTGCTCGGCACGGTCGTCCCGCGCGAGGAGGCGGCACCGCACGCGGCGGCCCTGGGCGTGGCGTTCCAGCTCACCAACTTCCTGCGGGACGTGGGCGAGGACCTCGACCGCGGCCGCGTGTACCTGCCCGCCGACCTGCTGGCCGCCCACGGCGTCGACCGGCGACTGCTGCGCTGGAGCCGGGACACCGGCCGGCCCGACCGCCGGATCACCGCCGCCCTGCGGGAGTTCGAGCAACTGACCCGCGCGCTCTACCGCGAGGCCGCCCCGGGGCTGGCCATGCTCGACCCGGTCTCACGCCCCTGCATCCGCACCGCCTTCGTCCTGTACGGCGGAATCCTGGACGCGGTCGCCGCGGACGGGTACCGCTCGGTGCAGCGCCGTGCCGTGGTCCCCGGACACAGGCGAGCCGTCGTGGCCCTCGACGGCCTGGTCCGGGTGGGGGCGGCGCGGCTGCGGCACAGGACGGACGGCGAGCGGGCGGTACCCCTGCCGGACCCGGCAGCCGATTCCACATCACCCTGGCGGAGGATCGCATGAAACCCCGGCGACCTGCGGGACGCCCCCGCTACCCCCTCGCCCTGCGGCGCCGCCCGGTGCGGTGGGAGAAGCAGCAGCCGACCTGGCGGCAGGCCCGGCCGGCCCTGATCGCCGAGGCCCTGAAGCGGGCCCAGGCCCGGCCGTCCGGCAACTGGTACGTCGTCGGCGCCACCCGGGACGTACGCCGGGACCGCCCGCTGTCAGTGACGGTGGCCGGGCGGGAACTGGTGGTGTGGCGCACCGCCGACGGACGGCTCGCGGCGGGCCCCGGCATCTGCCCGCATCTGGGCGCACCGCTCGCCGACAGCCCGGTGCGCTGCGGGACCCTTGTCTGCCACTGGCACGGACTGGCCCTGGACGGCGGGCCGTTCGCCGGCTGGGAGCCGCTGCCCGTGCACGACGACGGTGTGCTGGTCTGGGTGCGTCTGGACCAGGTGGGCGGTGAGCCCCCGGCACGGGAACCGGTCGTGCCGCCCCGGCCGGAGCTGTCCCGCTCCGTCGCCGCCGTCTACACCGGGGTCGGGGTCTGCGAGCCGGAGGACGTCGTGGCGAACCGGCTGGACCCCTGGCACGGGGCCTGGTTCCACCCGTACTCCTTCGTCGACCTGACCGTGGTCGACACTCCCGACGGCGAGGGGGCAAGGGAGGACGGGTTCACCGTGGACGTCTCCTTCAAGGTCGCCGGACGGCTGGTGGTGCCGGTGCGGGCCCTGTTCACCACGCCCGAGCCGCGGACGGTCCTCATGCGCATCACCGAGGGCGAGGGAGTGGGTTCCGTGGTAGAGACGCACGTGACCCCGCTCGGCCCGGACGAGCGGGGCCGTCCGCGCACGGCCGTCGTCGAAGCGGTCGTGGCGTCCTCCACGCGCCCCGGTTTCGCGGCGGCCCGTACGGCGGCCCCGGTGCTGCGCCGCCTGATGGCGGCGGGAGCGGCACGGCTGTGGCGCGACGACCTGGCCTACGCCGAACGCCGTTGGCTGCTGCGCTCCACGGGACGCTTCCCCGGCTGACCGAACCGTCTGCCCGACGGCGGACGAGGCCCCGGGTTCAGTCCGGCGGGGCGGCGACCGCCTCCGGGTGATCGGCGAGGTAGTCCCGCAGCACCGACAGGAAGTCCGCGTCGGGGCGGAGTCCCAGTGCCGCGGCGCGCCGGTGGTCGAGGACGGCCGGCCAGGAGCCGACGATCGCCTCGACCGCCGGATCGGGCGCGACGGTGACCAGGTCGGCGACCGCGTCACCGGCCGTCTGCCGCAGGGCCGCGAGCATGTCGGCGACCGAGACGGTCAGGGCGGGCAGGTTCACCGGCAGCGGGCCCTCCAGGCGGCCCGGCCCGGTGCCGCGTTCGGCCTCGGCGACGCGGAGGATGCCCTCGACGGTGCGCCGGGGCGAGGAGAGCGCCACGCGCAGAGCGGGGTCGACGGGGCAGACGGCGGGCAGGCCCGCGAGGGGTTCGCGCACGATGCCGGACAGGAATCCGGAGGCGGCCGCGTTCGGCCTGCCCGGCCGTACCACCACCGTCATCAGCCGCGCGACCCGCCCGTCGACGAAGCCGCGCCGGGTGCAGTCCGCGACGAGCTGCTCGCACATCAGCTTCTGGGTGCCGTAACTCGTCCGCGGCACCGGCACCGTCGTCTCACCGACCGCCGCCGGCAGGGGCAGGGCCGGGTGGGAGCCGTAGACGGCGACACTGCTGGCGAACAGCGTCCGCACCACCGGTCCGCCCGCCCCGGACTGGGCCCGCGCCGCCTCCAGCAGCGCGCGGGTGACGTCCACGTTGGCGCGCATCCCGAGGTCGAAGTCGGCCTCGCACTCGGCCGACACGGCGGCGGCGAGATGGAACAGCACGTGCACCGGCTCCGCGAACACCGCGTCCAGGTGCTCGGGCAGCTCCCCGTGCACCACCTGGACCGGCACCCCGGCCCCCTGTGACCTTCCGGGCCAGGGGACCCGGTCGACCAGCACCAGACGGCTGATCGGCGCACCGCCGAAGGTCCCCGCCCGCGCCAACGCACCGGCCAGCAGCCGTCCGAGGAACCCGGACGCGCCCGTCACGACGACTCTCACCCGTTCGTCTCCCACCTCGGCCCGACCGACGCGCCGCATGATCGAGAGTGCCGCCCGCCGACCCCTCCCCCATGTGATATCAGGGCAGAACACGCAAGCCAGGACGCCTCCGTGTGCTGAACTGGTGAAATATTGACGGGAGTTGTGGACAGCGACAAGAATGCGGCTCGCTCGCTGTGACCGAAGCGAGCGAAGTGACGCGAGTGGCTCCGCCACGGACTGCATTCCCCTGACCGCCTGCCGCGGCCCCTCGCGCCCTGCCACCTCCCACACTCTCGACACCGCTAGGGCATATCTTGACGCGCCTCTCACGCTCCAGAACGTCGGCCGCTGTCGCCGCGACCGCCTTCATCGCCACGGCCACCCCCCTGTTCGGGGCCACCGTCGCCCATGCCACCCCCGGGGGCGGCTGCCAGTCGGCCACGGTCCAGTACCGCCTGGTCGACTCCGCCGGAAAGGCGGACGCCGACTGGACCTCGCAGGGCGGCTTCCACCAGTGGTCCTCCGCTCCCGGCACCGTCGAGGTCCGGCTGGCTCCGGGACAGACCGTGGGCGAGGGCTGCACGTACCCGGTCTCGCTGGCCGAGTACACCACCGAGGGACCGAACTGGTACACCTCCGGCCTCCAGACCCTCGTCGACCACGCCACCGTCTACCTGAGCGCCAAGGACCTCCCCGGCTCCGACGACGCCGACCGGACCTGGCAGAAGCTCACGGTCAAGACGCCGGACTGCTACGGGCAGATCGACCTCTACGGCGACGACGTGATCTACGACGGCGGGTCGGGAGAGGGCCACGGCCCCGCGCCCTACCAGCCCGACAACGTCGCCACGCCGTACCACCTGATCGCCGCGTGGAACGGCGGCGACAAGTCGTGCAGCCCCGAGCAGCCGAACTCGCCCACCCCTCCGGCCTCCCCGTCCACGCCGGACAGCCCGAGCAGCCCGCCCGCCAGTGAGCCGCCCGCGGACGA
>NZ_LJBR01000090.1 GCF_001282115.1 Streptomyces sp. NRRL B-24085
CGGCATGCGCGGGTACGTCACCCGGGCGACCGCGCCGAACCGGTTCGGCGAAGCTAGCACCGGGACCTCCGGCCAGCAATCCCTTCGACACGGTGATCTCGCCGCCACCCGGGGCCCCGCCAGGGATTCCGGCAGGGGTATTGACAGGCGTCTGGGCAGTTCCTACGTTCACTTCCACGCGAACCGGTTCGACATCCGGTCGCCCGTCCCAAGGAGTCGCCGTGAACATCGGTGAGATCGCCCGGCGGGCCGGTGTCTCGCGGAGCACCGTGTCCTACGCGCTGAGCGGCAAGCGCCCCGTGTCGGAGGACACCCGCCGGAAGATCCAGCGGATCGTCGACGAACTGGGATACCGGCCCAGCGCCAGCGCCCGCGCCCTCGCCAACGGCCGGACCAGCACCATCGGCCTGGTCTTCCCGCCCGCCGGGAACCACTACACGGGCATGCAGCTCGACTTCATCGGCAGCGTGGTGGAGGCGGCGGCGGCCCACGACTACGACGTGCTGCTGTCGCCCAGCGGCGTCGACAGCGACCGCTCCTTCCAGCGGCTGCTGGGGGAGCGGCGGGTCGACGGCGCGATCCTGATGGAGATCCGGCTGGAGGACGACCGGGCCGACCACCTGGCGGCGCTCGGCTTCCCGTCCGTCGCCATCGGCCGCACCGCCCACCCGCAGGACGGCTGGTACGTCGCCCTGGACCACACCGCGCTGGCGGCGGCCTGTGTGCACCACCTCGCCGACCTCGGCCACCGCCGGGTCGCCTTCGTCAACCGGCCCGAACAACTCCTGCGGACCGGGTACGAGTCGGCGCACCGCGGCCTGGACGGCTTCACCAAGGCCGCGGCCGAACGCGGGCTGACGGTCCGCACGTACTGCTGCGGGGACGACGCCGCCGCGGGCCAGGCCTGCGTGGAACGGATCCTGCACGACGACCCGGCCACCACGGCCCTGGTCACCCTCAACGAGGCCGCGCTGGGCGGCCTGTACCGGGGGCTCGCCCAGGCGGGCCGCCATGTGCCGCGCGACTTCTCCGTCACCGGGGTCGTCGCCAACCGCTGGGCGGAGACGGTGACCCCGCAGCTCACCGCGGCGGACGTACCGGCCGCCGAGATGGGCCGGCTCGCCGTCGACCTGCTCGTGGAGCGGCTGGACCACACCGACGCGCCGCCCCGGCAGCACCTCCTCACCCCACCGATCTCGCTGCGGGCCAGCACCGGGCCCGCCGGGGTCCCGCAGACCTGACCGCACCCCCCGAGCACTCGTCACACCGCCGCACGCCCGCACACCCGCGGGCGTCGTCCGCGGTGCCCTCCTCACCGCGCGACCCACCGCCACGGCACCCGCATGCCGCACACCGAAGGAGCCCGCCATGAACAGTTTCCCCGGACGGCACCGTCCGGCCGCCGCCGTCCTGGTCTCCCTGGCCGTCGCCGCCGGCGTCACCGCCTGCGGCTCCGGCAGCAGCGGCACCGAGGGCGCCGACAGCGGCACCTACACCGTCTGGGACCCGTACCCGCAGTTCGCCGAGGGCTCCGCCTGGACGAAGCTGCTGGACAAGTGCGGCAGCGAGGCGGGCGTGAAGGTCAAGCGGACCGGGTTCGACACCAGCGACCTGACGAACAAGGCCCTGCTGGCCGCCCAGCAGGGCAACTCCCCGGACATCCTGGTCGTCGACAACCCGGTGGTCTCCACCCTGGCCGAGGCGGGCGTCCTCACCACGACCGACGACAACAAGCTGGACACCTCCAGGGTCGACCCCAACCTCCTCGCCGCCGGCCAGTCGGACGGCAAGACGTACGGCACCCCGATCGGCGCCAACACGCTGGCCCTCTACTACAACAAGAAGGTCCTGAAGGACGCCGGCGTGGACATCGCCTCGGTGAAGGACTGGGCCTCCCTGACGGCGGCGCTGGAGAAGGTGAAGAAGGCCGGCAGGAAGGGCATCACGTTCTCCGCGATCGGCACCGAGGAGGGCAGCTTCCAGTTCCTGCCCTGGTTCTGGGGCGCGGGCGCGGAACTGACCCGGCTCGACTCCGCCCAGGCCGAGTCGGCGCTCTCCCTGTGGAAGGACTGGGTCAAGGGCGGTCACGCTCCGAACTCGGTCCTCAACAACACCCAGACGACCAGCTGGCAGGAGTTCGCCACCGGTGACTACGCCTTCGCGGAGAACGGCACCTGGCAGCTCGCCAATGCCAGGAAGGTCGGCTTCGAGTACGGCGTGCTCCCGATCCCCGGCGCCTCCGGCGGCACCGCGGCCGCCCCGACCGGCGGCGAGTTCGTCACCCTCCCGGTCCAGGACGACACCGGCCGCTACGCCACCTCGCAGAAGCTGGCGACCTGTCTGACCAGCACCCAGAACCTCTACGACACCGACACCACCCTGTCCTACGTGGCGCCCACCGCCGAGGTCCAGGACAAGCAGGTGGCGGCCGACGCCGAACTGAAGCCCTGGGTCGCCGCGGTCCGCACGGCCAAGGGCCGCACCAGCGACGACCTGGGCACCAGGTACCCCAGGATCTCCGAGCAGATGTGGAAGGCCGTCCAGTCCGCACTCAGCGGCTCCACGTCCCCGAAGGACGCCCTGGCCGACGCCCAGTCCGCGGTCAAGTAAACGGAACCAAGGGCCAGTTGATGACGACGACCACACAAGTGCCGCACCCGCGGACCGACCCCGAGGGCGCCGCCCCCGAGGCGCGGCGCCGACCGGCCTCCCCGCAGTGGGCGGCCTGGGCGTTCCTCGCCCCGGTGACCCTCTACCTCGCCCTGTTCTACGCCTATCCGCTGTACCGCAACATCGACCTGAGCCTGCGCCACTACACCGTGCGCTCGTTCGTGCACGGCGACGCCCCGTTCACCGGTCTGGCGAACTACCGCACGGTCCTCGACGACCCGACCTTCGCACCGGCCCTGCTCCACACCGCGGTGTTCACCGGCGTGTCCCTGGTCTTCCAGTTCGCGATCGGTCTGGCGCTGGCGGTCTTCTTCCACCAGCACTTCCGGCTCTCCGTCACCCTGCGGGCCCTGTTCCTGGTGCCGTGGCTGCTGCCGCTGATCGTGTCGGCGTCGACCTGGTCGTGGATGCTCAACAGCGACTCCGGCATCGTCAACGCCGCCCTGCACGCGATCGGCGTCGACCCGGTGAACTGGCTGACCTCGCCGTCCTGGTCGCTGACCTCGGTGATCATCGCGAACATCTGGATCGGCGTCCCCTTCAACCTGGTCGTGCTGCACAGCGGTCTGCAGTCCATCCCGTCGAGCCTGTACGAGGCGGCCGCCCTGGACGGGGCGAACGCCTGGCAACGGTTCTGGCGGATCACCTTCCCGCTGCTGCGCCCGGTCTCCGCCATCACCCTGCTGCTGGGCCTCGTCTACACCCTCAAGGTCTTCGACATCATCTGGATCATGACCAAGGGCGGCCCGGCCGACTCCTCCACCACCTTCGCCACCTGGTCCTACCAGCTCGGCTTCGGCAACCTGCTGCCCGCGTTCGGCCCCGGCGCCGCCGTCGGCAACCTGCTCGTGCTCGCCGCCCTGGTCTTCGGCCTGGTCTACGTACGGGTCCAGCGGAAGCAGGCGCTGTCATGAGATCGACAGGGAAGACCTGTGCGGGCCTGCTGCTGACCGGGATCATGCTCTTCCCGGTCTACTGGATGCTCAACGTGTCCCTCACCCGCGACCAGGACATGCGCAAGAGCCCGCCCGGCCTGTTCCCCGCCCACGCCACCCTGGAGGGCTACCGGGCCGTCGTCGACCAGCAGTTGCCCTACCTCGGCACCAGCCTCGTCATCGGCCTCGGCACCGTCGCCCTGACCGTGGCCCTGGCCGCCCCGGCCGGATTCGCGCTGGCCAAACTGCGTCCGCGCGGCGGCGGAATCCTCAGCTTCGTCCTGCTGGCCGCCCAGATGATCCCCGGCATCATCATGGCGATGGGCTTCTACGCCATCTACCTGCAACTCGGCCTGCTCCAGTCGGTGCCCGGCCTGATCGTCGCCGACTCCACCCTGTCCGTGCCCTTCGCGGTGCTCGTCTTCACCGCGTTCATGTCCGGCATCCCCGGCGAACTCCTCCAGGCCGCACAGGTGGACGGGGCCCGGCCCTTGCGCACCTTCTGGTCCGTCGTGCTGCCGATGAGCCGCAACTCCGTGGTCACCGTGTCGCTGTTCGCGTTCCTGTGGTCCTGGTCCGACTTCATCCTGGCCGCCACTCTCGTCAACGGCGGCGCCCACGAGCCGATCACCCTCGGCATCTACCACTACATCGGCAACAACAACCAGCAGTGGAACGCCATCATGGCCACCGCCGTCGTCGCCTCCCTGCCGGCCGCGGTCATCCTCGTCCTCGCCCAGCGCTACGTCGCCGCGGGCGTCACCACCGGCGCGGTCAAGGACTGACCCCCGCGGCCCCCGCCCGACGACCACCGACCGTCCCCGTTCGAGAAACGAGTGCCCCGCCATGACCGCCGACCGCCCCGGCCCGGCCTTCTCCGTCCACGACATCCCGTTCAGCACGCACGGCTCCTGGTTCGGCATCTCCCCGGTGCTCGCGGAGCGGACCCGCTCCGAGGACCTCCACCTCGTCTCGCACCAGAACGGCATGCACGCCGTGCTGCGCCTGGTCCCCCTCGACCCCGCGACGGGCGAGCGGGCCGAGACCCTGGTGGAGGCCACCCCGGGCCTGCTCACCTGGACCGGCCCGGCCGGGCGCGTGGAGTGCGCCTACGAGACACCGGACACCGTACGGCTGCGCGGTGCGGGGATGCCGCTGCGGATCTCGGCGGCGGCCCGGACGCTGACCCCGTTCAGCGGCACCTACTTCTACCGCGAACCGGCAGCCGACGCCCATGTGTTCACGTCCTACGAGACCGGGCGCCGCTACCGGGTCACCCTGCTGTCCGGCACGGCGGCCGACGTGTTCGGCAGCCAGGCCCTGGGCAGCGCCGACCGCGGTGTCACCGTTGCCGCGGACACGGAGGGCGGCTGGGAGATCGCGGTCGAGGAACTCGACACCGCCCGCCCTCCCCACACCCCGAC
>NZ_LJBR01000091.1 GCF_001282115.1 Streptomyces sp. NRRL B-24085
ACCCCCGACAACCCCGGCAACCCCGCAGGAGGCCCGCAGTGAACGACGCTCTCGACGTCGCCCTGCGACTCCTGATCGTCTTCGTCGTCTTCCTCACCTTCCCCCTGATCATCGGTCAGACCGAGCACAAGGTGATGGCCCACATGCAGGGCCGGCTGGGCCCGATGTACGCCGGCGGCTTCCACGGCTGGGCCCAACTCGTCGCGGACGGCGTGAAGTTCGCCCAGAAGGAAGACGTCGTCCCGGCGGGCGCGGACCGCCGTGTCTTCCAACTCGCCCCCGCCGTCGCCCTCCTGCCCTACCTGGTCGTCCTCCTCGCGATCCCGATCGGCCCCGGCGAGGGCGCCGTCGGCGAGGTGGTCGACGCCGGCGTGTTCTTCGTGCTCGCCGTGATGGGCGTGGGCGTCCTCGGCTCCCTGATGGCCGGCTGGGCCTCCGCCAACAAGTTCTCCCTCCTCGGGGGCCTGCGCACCGCCGCACAGCTCCTCGCCTACGAACTCCCGATGCTCCTCACCGCCGCCTCGGTGGCGATGGCGGCCGGAACCGTCTCCCTCCCCGGCATCCTCGACGCCTTCGAGTGGTGGTGGCTGCCCTGGCAGATCGTCGGCGCGATCGTCTTCTTCGTGGCCGGACTCGCCGAACTCCAGCGCCCTCCCTTCGACATGCCGGTCGCCGACTCGGAGATCATCTTCGGCGCCTACACCGAGTACACCGGCCTGCGTTTCGCCCTGTTCCTCCTCGCCGAGTACGCCGGGATCGTCGTCCTGTGCGGGCTGACCACCGTCCTCTTCCTGGGCGGCTGGCACGGCCCCTGGGGCGCCGACGGTCTCGGCTGGGTCTGGACCCTCCTCAAGACGGCCTTGCTCGCCTTCGTCGTCATCTGGCTCCGCGTGACCTACCCCCGTCTGCGCGAGGACCAGCTCCAGAAACTCTCCTGGACCCTCCTCGTCCCCCTCTCCCTCGCCCAGATCGCCCTCACCGGCATCGTCAAGGTGGTGATCCAGTAACCATGGCCCCCATTCCTGGCTCGGGCCTGGCCAAGGGCCTGGCCGTCACCCTGCGCACGATGACGAAGAAGTCCGTCACCGAGCAGTACCCCGACGCCCAGCCCGACCTCCCGCCCCGCACCCGCGGTGTGATCGGCCTGTTCGAGGAGAACTGCACGGTCTGCATGCTCTGCGCCCGTGAGTGCCCCGACTGGTGCATCTACATCGACTCCCACAAGGAGACGGTCCCGGCGGCGGCCCCCGGCGGCCGCGAGCGCAGCCGTAACGTCCTCGACCGCTTCGCCATCGACTTCTCCCTCTGCATGTACTGCGGTATCTGCATCGAGGTGTGTCCTTTCGACGCGCTGTTCTGGTCCCCGGAGTTCGAGTACGCCGAGACCGACATCCGCGAGCTCACCCACGAGCGGGACAAGCTCCGGGAGTGGATGTGGACCGTCCCGGCCCCGCCGGCCCTCGACCCCGGTGCCGAGGAAGCGAAGGAGATCGCCACCGCCCGCAAGACCGCCGAGAAGCTGGCGGCCACCCAGGCCGCCCAGGCCACTCAGGCCGAGCCGACCGCGCCGGCCGATTCCCAGGGGGACGAGTCGTGACCCTCGCTCAGGAGACCCACGGCTTCCTCTCCCCGACCGGCGTCGAGATCGCCTTCCTGCTCGTCGGCCTGGTCACCTTCGGCGCCGCGATCGTCACCGTCACCACCAGGCAACTGGTGCACGCCGCCCTGTGGCTGGTGGTGGCCCTCGGCGGCCTGGCCGTCGAATACCTCCTGCTCACCGCCGAGTTCATCGCCTGGGTGCAGGTCCTCATCTACGTCGGTTCCGTCGTCGTCCTCCTTCTGTTCGGTCTGATGCTCACCAGGGCCCCCATCGGCCGCTCCCCGGACGCGGACTCGGGCAACCGCTGGGCCGCCCTCGTCGTGGCCCTCGCGGCAGCGGCCGCTCTGGTCTGGGTGGTCGCCGACGCCTTCCGCACCACCTGGATCGACCTCGACGGGCCCGCCGTCGGCTCCACCGAGGTCACCGGCGCGAGCCTCTTCCAGAACTGGGTCCTCCCCTTCGAGGCCCTCTCCGTCCTGCTCCTCGCGGCACTGGTCGGCGCGATCGTCCTGTCCCGCAAGGCGAAGGCGGAGTCGAGCTCTCCCCCTGTGAACTCCCGGGCCGGGACCGGTGGTTCCCCATCCGTCCCGGATTCCCGTAATCACCCGATCGGGCGAAATGTGCCAGTCGCGGGAACGAAGACGTCCAACGAAACAGAGACGCCCAGGGGAACCGAGACGTCCAAGGGAAGCGAGACGCCCGACGAAACAGCCGCGTCCAAGCGAACGGCCTCCGCCGAAGGAACCGAGTCGGCCGAGCAGGAAGGCGCCCGCTGATGCACCTCGCCTATCCCGCCGTACTCTCCGCCCTCCTCTTCTGCACCGGCCTCTACGGCGTCCTCGCCCGTCGCAACGCGATCCTCGTCCTGATGTCGGTCGAGCTGATGCTCAACGCCGTCAACCTGAACCTGGTCGCCTTCGACGTCTGGCTCAGCAGGA
The DNA here is from genome assembly GCF_001282115.1 of Streptomyces sp. NRRL B-24085. GTDB lineage: Bacteria > Actinomycetota > Actinomycetes > Streptomycetales > Streptomycetaceae > Streptomyces. Next base: position 2,539 of record NZ_LJBR01000091.1, read on the forward strand.
CCGCCGAGGAGACCCTGCACTCCGGACAGGCCCTCACCCTGTTCACCATCGCCATCGCCGCCGCGGAGATCGGCATCGGCCTCGCGATCGTCCTCGCCGTCCACCGCAACCGCGGCACCGCCGACATCGACAGACTGCGCGACACGGCCGAGGGCCTCGACGACCCTGACGACTCCGACAGCGAAGCCCGCCCGGCCGAGCAGGCCGCACGATCCGGGCGGACCGGGAAGGCTGAGGCCACCGCGTGACCACGACCACCCTCGCCGTCCTCGTCCCCGTCCTCCCTTTCCTGGGCGCCGCGGCCGGCCTGCTCCTGGGCCGCACGGCCCCCGGCTTCGTCCGCCCGCTCGCCGTCCTGCCTCCCCTGGCCGCACTCGCGCTCGCCGCGGTGGTCGCCGTGCGCCAGGGCGGCGACCAGACGGTGAACGCCGCCACCGAACTCACCCCGACCGGCTCGGTCCCGATCGAGCTCGCCCTGCACATCGACGGCTTCGCCGCCCTCGTCGCCGTCCTGGTCGGCTTCGTCGCCACCTGCGTGCAGATCTACTCGACGGGCTATCTGCGCGACGACCCGCGCTACCCCTCGTACGCCGCTCTCGTCTCCCTCTTCACCTCCGCGATGCTGCTCGTCGTCTACTCCGGCGACCTGATCGTGCTGCTGGTCGGCTGGGAGATCATGGGCATCTGCTCGTACTTCCTGGTCGGCCACTACTGGGAGACCCCGGAGGCTCGCGCGGCCTCCCTCAAGGCCTTCCTGGTGACCAAGCTCGGTGACGTCCCCTTCCTGATCGGCCTGTTCGCACTGGCCACGGACGCCGGCTCGTTCCGGATCACCAAGGTCCTCGACGCCGTCGCGCACGACGGACTCGACCATCCGACCCTGATCGCCCTGCTCCTCCTCGCGGGCGTGGCCGGCAAGTCGGCGCAGTTCCCCCTGCACACCTGGCTCCCCGACGCCATGGCCGGCCCCACCCCCGTCTCCGCGCTGATCCACGCCGCGACGATGGTCGCCGCCGGTGTCTACTTCATCGCCCGTCTCCTCCCCGTCTTCGAGGCCTCCCGGGCCGCGATGGTGGCCCTCGCCGTCATGGCCGCCGTCACGATGCTCGGCTCCGGTCTCGCCGCGCTCGCCCAGGACGACATCAAGCGCGTCCTCGCCTACTCGACGATCGGCCAGCTCGGCTACATGACCGGCGCCCTCGCCGTCGGTGATCGCGGTGCCGCCGTCTTCCACCTCCTGTCCCACGGCGCCTTCAAGGCGCTGCTGTTCCTCGCGGCCGGCGTGATCATCCACGCCGCCGGCACCAACTCACTGGCCGCCATGTCCCGCATGAAGGACCTGCGCGCCCGCGTCCCGGACGCCTTCTGGACGATGACCGTGGCGCTCCTCGCGCTCGCCGCGATCCCGCCCTTCAGCGGCTTCTTCTCCAAGGAGTCCGTCCTCGGCGCCGCCGAGCACGTCGCCACCGGCCACACCGAGCACGCTCCCGGCGCCGCAGGATGGATCACCCTGGTCGCCGGTCTCGTCACGGCCCTGCTCACCGCCGCGTACGCGACCCGCCTGTGGCTTCTCGCCTTCAACGGACGGGGCGCCGAAGCCCCCGACCACGGCCGCCAGCCACTGACGATGAACGTCGTCCTGTGGGTCCTCGCGGCTCCCTCCCTCGCCCTCGGTGCGTTCGCCTACCGCGTGCTGCCCGACTGGTTCGACGGCCGTGACCTCACCCCGACCCTCACCACGTCCGTCGTCGGCACCGGCGCGGCCCTGATCGGCGGCATCGTCACGTACGCGGCCTGGCGGCACACCGGCACGGCCGCGGCCCGGGTCCCGCTCGGCGCGGTCGCCGCCCACCCCGAGGGCGACGCCGGCCTGGTCGAGGCCGAGGCCATCGCCACCCACGAGCCCGCCTACGGAGACGTGGCCTACGCGCCCGACCCCGCGGACCCCGGACGGCTGCTGCTCGGCCCGCTGCACCGCCCCGCGGCCGCCGGCTTCCACCTGGACGCCCTGTACACGGCCCTCTTCGTCCGCCCGGTCCGAGCCGGAGCCGGTCTCGTCCGGTTCCTGGACCGCGAGGTCGTCGAGGCCTACGTACGCGGCGCGGGAGCACTGCCCCGCTGGCTGGGCAGCGCCGTACGACGCGCCCAGACCGGCAATCTCCAGACCTATGTGAGCGCGCTGCTCGCCGGCACCGTCGTCCTCGCGGTCGCCGTCGTCCTCGTCGCCACGGGAGCGTGAGCAGGCGTGATCGATATCAACGAGTCCGTGATGCAGTTCCTTCTGGCGTTGGTCGTGGCCGGCCCGCTCCTCGGCGCCGTCACGGCCCTGCTGCCCGCCCCGCCCGGACTGAAGGGGAAGTCACCCGAACAGGCCGTACTGCGGCACGGCGTGACCGTCACCGGCGTGATCCTCATCGCCGCGATCGCCCTCGCGCTCGGCTTCGACCACGACCATCCGTCGAAGATGCAGGCCACGACCGACATCAGCTGGATCCCCGCACTCGACGTGCGCATCCACCTCGGCATCGACGGCATCTCCCTCCCCCTTCTGGTCCTGACCGCGCTGCTGACCTTCCTCTGCGCGCTCTACTCCTATTTCAAGATGCCTGCGGGCCCCTCCCCGAAGGCCTTCGTCGCACTGCTGCTCGTCCTCGAGTCCGGCACTCTCGCGACCTTCGCCGTCCTCGATCTGCTGCTGTTCTTCCTCGCGTTCGAGACGGTGCTCATCCCGATGTACTTCCTCATCGCCCGCTGGGGCGGCGCGGACCGCCAGGCCGCCGCCTGGCGCTTCATCCTCTACACCCTGCTGGGCTCGGTCGTCATGCTGCTCGGCCTGCTCCTGATCGGGATCAAGGCGGGCACATTCGACATGGTGGCACTCGCCACTGACAACGGCCGGTCACTGACCGCGTCCGTGCAGGTCATCGCCGTTCTGGCGATCGGGATCGGACTCGCGGTCAAGACCCCGATGTGGCCCCTGCACAGTTGGCTGCCCGACGCCCACACCGCCGCCCCGACCGTCGGCTCGGTCCTGCTCGCCGGCGTCCTGCTGAAGATGGGCACGTACGGGTTCGTCCGCATCCTGCTGCCGATCGCGCCCGACGGCTTCCGGGACTTCGCGCCCTACCTCGCCGCGTTCGCCGTCGTCGGGATCATCTACGGTTCCCTGGCCTGCCTCGCCCTCGCCAAGCGGGGCGCGAAGGGCGACCTCAAGCGCCTCATCGCCTACTCCTCCGTCGGCCACATGGGCTTCGTCCTCCTCGGCATCGCCACCATGACCCCGACCGGCGTGAACGGCGCCCTGTTCGCCAACATCGCCCACGGCCTCATCACCGGCCTGCTGTTCTTCCTCGTCGGCGCCCTGAAGGACCGCACCGGCACCACCGATCTCGACACCCTGGCCGAGGAGACCGGCGCCGCCCTGTACGGCAAGGCCCCCCGCCTCGGTGGCCTGCTGGCCTTCGGCGCGGTCGCCTCGCTGGGCCTGCCCGGCCTGGCCGGGTTCTGGGGCGAGATGCTGGCGCTCTTCGGAGCGTTCGAACCCGCCGACGGCCTCAGCCGCCCCGCCTTCCTCACCTTCATGGCGATCGGCGCGTTCGGAACCCTCCTCACGGCCGCGTACATGCTCGTCGTGGTCCGCCGCGTCTGCATGGGCTCCGTACCCCAGGACGCCCCTCGGCTCGCCGACGTCCACACATACGAATTCGCGGCATGGACGCCGCTCGTCGCCCTCACCGTCGTGGCGGGCCTGTGGCCGAAGGCTCTCCTCGGTCTCACCGACCCGGCCGTCCAGCAGCTCCTCGCAGGAGGCAACCGATGAGCACCCTGGCCGCCATCGCCCCGCCATCGGCTTCGGCCGAGCCGCTGACCACGACAGCCGCGAACCTCGTCCAGTCCGTCGACTGGCTCGCGATCGCCCCGCCGACCGTCGCAGCGGTCGTCGGACTCGTCGTCCTGGTCGCCGACCTGTTCGTCGGCGACCAGAAGAAGGTCCTGCTCGGGTGGGTCTCGGTCGCCGGCCTGGCCGCCTCCGCGCTCCTCCTGCTGCCTCTCCTGGACGGCGACCGCAGCACCTTCTGCCTGACCGGCGACGACGGCGTCTGCAGCTACACCGCCGACCGCTTCACGCTCGTCATCCAGTTCCTCGTCCTCGGCGGCGCCCTCCTGGCCGCCCTCCTGTCGGTCACCACCCTCAAGGACGCCGACAAGAAGCTGCCCGAAGGGGAGTACTGGTTCCTGCTGCTCTCCTCAGCCGCCGGCGCCGCCCTCCTGCCGGCCTCCCGGGACCTGGCCACCCTGATCGTCGCCCTCGAAGTCGCATCCCTGCCCGTCTTCGCCCTCGTCGGCATCCGGCACGGCGACAGGAAGTCCTCCGAAGCGGCCCTGAAGTTCTTCCTGTCCTCGGTCACCGCGACCGCCGTCAGCCTCATGGGCATCAGCTTCGTGTACGCCTCCACGGGCACCCTCTACCTCACCCAGGTCGCGGACCGCATCCAGCACGTCGACGGGCAGCTCCACACCCTCGCCCAGACCGGCGTCGTCCTCACCCTGGTCGGCTTCGCCTTCAAGACCGCCGCCGTGCCCTTCCACTTCTGGGTCCCCGACACCTACGTGGGCGCGCCGCTCCCGATCGCCGCCTACCTGTCGGTCGTCGGCAAGGCGGTCGGCTTCTCCGGCCTGATCCTCGTCACCGTCGTCGCCCTGCCGTCGTACGCCGACGTCTGGGGCCCGGCCCTCGCCGCGCTGGCCGCCCTCACCATGACCGTCGGCAACGTCGGCGCCCTGCGACAGCAGGCCACGCGCGCGTACAGCGCGGTACGGCTGCTCGCCTGGTCCTCCGTCGGCCAGGCCGGCTATCTCCTCGTCCCGATCGCCGCCGCCGCGTACTCCGACGACGCCGAGCGGTCCGTCGGCTCCACCGTCGCCTACGCCCTGATGTACGCCGCCGTGAACCTCGGCGCCTTCGCGGTGGCCGCGCTGGTGGGCCGTACGAAGGCCGCGAACCGCATCGCCGACTACCGCGGCCTGTACGCCACCAACCCGCTCGCCGCGCTTCTGCTGGCCTTCTTCCTGCTCTGCCTGGCGGGACTGCCGCCGGGCATCATCGGCCTCTTCGCCAAGGTCACCGTCTTCTCGGCGGCCGTCGACGCGGGGCTCGGCTGGCTCGCCGTGGTGATGGCCGTCAACGTCGTGATCGCGCTCTTCTACTACCTCCAGTGGACGACCCTGCTGTTCCGGGCCCCGGAGGGCGAACCCGCCGCGCACCGCGTCCCCGCCCCCCTCACGATCGCCCTCGCGCTGACCGGAGTACTCGGCGTCGCCCTCTCGGGCGCACCCCAACTCGTGCTGCGCTTCGCCGGCACCGGACTCTTCTGAACCGCCCCTGCCCGAACCCGAACCGCCTCCCCGAGGCCGTCACCCGGACGGCCCACCTGCGCCTACGTGCGCACAAGGGAACTAGTGGCCTTCGCCTGGCGTTGAGCAAGACGGGAAGGTCCACTGGACGTGACACCACGGACCGGTGGCACCGGAAGACATCGGAGACCAGCAAGCAAAGGGTTCCCCTGCTGCACCACTTGGAGGGCGTACCGTGCACCGCCGGCACAACGGGCTCAGGACCGCAGTCCTCCTCGGGGGACTGTCCGCACTCATCATCGTCATCGGCAGCTTCTTCGGCCGCATGGGGCTGGTGGTGGCCGTCCTGATCGCGCTGGGCACCAACGCGTACGCGTACTGGAACAGCGACAAGCTGGCTCTACGCGCGATGCGTGCCCGCCCGGTGAGCGAGTTCGAGGCGCCGGCCCTGTACCGCATGGTCCGCGAACTCTCCACGCAGGCCCGGCAGCCCATGCCGCGCCTGTACATCTCGCCGACCGAGGCACCCAACGCCTTCGCGACCGGCCGCAATCCGCGCAACGCCGCCGTGTGCTGCACCGACGGCATCCTGCGCATGCTGGACGAGCGCGAACTGCGCGGTGTCATCGGCCACGAGCTCAGCCATGTCTACAACCGCGACATCCTGATCTCGTCCGTCGCCGGCGCCCTCGCCTCCGTGATCATGTTCCTGGTCAACTTCGCCTGGCTCATCCCGATCGGACGCTCCGACGACGATGACGGTCCGGGCCTCCTCGGCATGCTGATGATCATGATCCTCGGACCGCTGGCGGCCACCCTCATCCAGATGGCCATCAGCCGCTCCAGGGAGTACGAGGCGGACGCGTCCGGTGCCCAGCTCACCGGTGATCCCCTCGCGCTCGCCAGCGCCCTGCGCAAGCTCGACATGGGCACCAAGCAGCTGCCGTTGCCGCCCGAGCCGCGCATCGAGACCGCGAGTCACATGATGATCGCCAACCCGTTCCGCCCCGGCCAGGGACTGTCCAAGATGTTCTCGACGCACCCGCCGATGGCGGAGCGCATCGCCCGGCTCGAGAAGATGGCAGGTCGCCCCCAGTGAAAACCGTCCTGAACGTCATTTGGCTCGTCCTGAGCGGCTTCTGGCTGTTCCTCGCCTACCTGGCCGCGGGCGCGCTGCTCTGCATCACGATCATCGGCATCCCGTTCGGCATAGCGGCCTTCCGCATCGGCGTCTACGCCCTGTGGCCCTTCGGGTACACCACGATCGAGCGCCGCGACGCGGGCGCGCCCTCCTGCGTCGGCAACGTCCTGTGGCTGGTCCTCGCCGGCTGGTGGCTCGCCCTGGGCCACATCGCCACGGGCCTCGTCCTGTGCATCACGATCATCGGCATCCCGTTCGGCATCGCCAACTTCAAGCTGATCCCCGTGTCCCTGTTCCCCCTGGGCCGCGAGATCGTCCCCACGGACGAGCCGTTCGCGACCCGCTGACGGCTGGTCGGGGGAGCACGGCGCCGCGACATCAGCCCCTTCTGAGCCGAGGCCGGCACGGAGTTTTCCACAACCCGGAGGTTGTCCACAGGCCTGCCCCGCTGTCAGTGCCGCGCTGCATCATGAATGCATGACCGAGAGCGAGCAGTTGCTGGCACGGGTGGCGGACAAGGCCCGCAACACCCGCCCTTGGGGCTGGCCTTCCCTGCCCGAGCCGGTGGACCCGACCACCCTGGCCCGCGCCGAGGCCGCGTTGGGCTTCCGCCTGCCCCCGCTGCTCGCCGAGCTCTACCTGCGGATAGGGGACGGTGGATTCGGCCCGGAGTACGGCCTGTTGCCCCTGCTCGACAGCGCTCCGGCAGGTGAGCCCGCAGCCGTCGTGCAGTACCTGGCCAACCGCAAGAGCGGCCGCAAGGACCCCGACTGGCCCTGGCCCGAGGGCGTCCTGCCGATATCCCACTGGGGTTGTGCGATGTACGCCTGCGTGGACTGCCACAGCCCGGAAGCCCCCGTCCTCCTCTTCGAGCCGAACGCCGGCGACGGCGACCACGCCTGGTTCGTGGACGCCCCCACTCTCACGGACTGGCTGCGAGCCTGGGTCGACGGCACGGGCTGGTACGAGGAGATGAACGAGGAGCTGGAGATGGCTCCTTGGGCGGAGTTCCGGATACGCACGGCACCGCCGACCCACGCGACCTGACGCACCCTTCCGGGACACCCACCGGCCGGCCCACCGCCCCGCCAACCCGCTGACGTATCGCCCGACTGACCTACTGTCCCGCCCACCGTTTCCGTACCGCGTACGCCACCACTCCGACCGCCAGCACCCCCGCGCCCACGACCACGGAGACCACCGGCAACGCGAACGCCAGCACCACACAGCCGATCAGCCCCACCGCCGGCACCACCCGGGCCGCCGGAGCCGAACCGAGCGTCCAGGCCGACGCGTTGGCCACCGCGTAGTACGCGAGCACACCGAAGGAGGAGAAACCGATCGCGCCCCGGACGTCCACCGTGGCGGCGAGGACCGCGACCACCGCACCCACAGCCAGCTCGGCCCGGTGCGGCACCTGGAAACGGGGATGCACGGCGGACAGCGCACCCGGCAGGTGCCGGTCCCGGGCCATCGCCAGCGTCGTCCGGGAGACGCCCAGGATCAGGGCGAGCAGCGAGCCGAGCGCGGCCACGGCGGCACCCACCCGCACCACCGGCACGAGCCCCGGCATCCCGGCCGCCCGCACCGCCTCGGCCAGCGGCGCGTCCGCACGCCCCAGAGCACCGGCGCCCAGCACGGAAAGGACAGCCACCGCCACACCCGCGTACACCACCAGCGTGATGCCCAGGGCCAGGGGGATCGCGCGGGGGATGGTGCGCGCGGGGTCCCGTACCTCCTCACCGAGGGTCGCGATACGCGCGTACCCCGCGAACGCGAAGAACAGCAGACCGGCGGCCTGCAGCACCCCGCCGACGCCGCCGGAGACGCCCGAGTCCAGCCGTCCGGCCTCCGCGGCCCCGGACCCGAGACACACGACCACCACGGAAGCGAGGACAGCGAGGACCACCGCCACGATCGCCCGGGTCAGCCAGGCCGACTTCTGGATCCCGCCGTAGTTCACCGCGGTCAGCGCCACCACGGCCGCGACGGCCACGGCATGGGCCTGCCCCGGCCACACGTACGCGCCCACCGTCAGCGCCATCGCCGCACAGGAGGCCGTCTTCCCGACCACGAACGCCCAGCCCGCGAGATAACCCCAGAACGGCCCCAACCGCTCCCGCCCGTACACATACGTGCCGCCGGAGGCCGGGTAGAGGGCGGCCAGCCGTGCGGAGGAGGTGGCGTTGCAGTAGGCGACCACGGCGGCGACCGCGAGTCCGAGCAGGAGCCAGGATCCGGCCGCGCGCGCAGCCGGCCCGAGGGCGGCGAAGATCCCCGCGCCGATCATCGAGCCGAGCCCGATGACGACCGCGTCCCCCACCCCCAGCGTGCGCCGCAGTTCGGCACCGGAATGCGTCATGAGCCGCACCCTACTGATCCCCTGCAACCGAGGAATGCGCCCCTGACGTCCTCTTCGGCAACAGGACGCGAACACCCGCTCGACGAACACCGCACACCGGGCCGCACGTGAAGGACGTACGGCCCACGCGCACGAGCGCTCGTCCGGTCTGCCGGGACACGGATCACAGTTCCCGGACAGCGCGGACACAGCGCGGAAGGGCAGGTTCAGGGCATGAGCATCATCGGCTGGATCATCCTCGGGCTGTTGGCCGGAGCCATCGCCAAGTTCCTGCTGCCGGGCCGGGACCCGGGCGGCTTGGTCGGGACCACCCTCATCGGCGTCGCGGGCGCGTTCATCGGCGGCTGGATATCGGCCCGCTGGCTGGACCACCCGGTCAGCAAGAGCTTCTACGACGGACCCACCTGGGCGGCCGCGATCGGCGGCTCCCTGGTGCTCCTGATCGCCTACCGTCTCCTGTTCGGCAACTCCCGCGACTGACCCCGGACCGCAGCCAGCAGGCGAGAAGGGTGGGCACCGGCCAGGTGCCCACCCTTCCTCGTGCATCGGTGCTGATCGGTGCCGATCGCTGCCGACCAGTGAGTCAGCGGCTCACCGGTAGTTCACGAACTGGATCGCGAAGTCGAAGTCCTTGCCCTTCAGCAGGGCGATGACGGACTGCAGGTCGTCACGGCTCTTCGAGCTGACCCGCAGTTCGTCGCCCTGGACCTGGGCCTTCACGCCCTTGGGGCCCTCGTCACGGATGATCTTCGCGACCTTCTTGGCGTTCTCCTGGGAGATGCCCTCCTCGATCGACGCGAAGATCTTGTACTCCTTGCCGGAGAGCTGCGGCTCGCCCGCGTCGAGCGCCTTCAGCGAGATCCCGCGCTTGATCAGCTTGGACTGGAAGACGTCGAGGACGGCGTTGACGCGGTCCTCGGAGTTCGCCTCCATCAGGATCTTGTCGCCGGACCACGAGATCGAGGCACCCACGCCCTTGAAGTCGTAGCGCTGGGAGATCTCCTTGGCGGCCTGGTTGAGGGCGTTGTCGACCTCCTGCCGCTCGACCTTCGAGACGATGTCGAAACTGGAGTCGGCCATGTCCTGTGGCTCCTTGTATCGGGGTGCGTATCGGCGTGCGTACGGATGCGTATCGGCGTACGTGGGGGCGGGCGCCGAGCCCGGCGTGAACCCGGGCCGCATCCGCCCAAGCCTAGTCACCCCATGCCCTCCGGGCGCAGATCAATCGGGTGGCGAAGCACCCCTCGGCATCGGGTATTGTTTACGTCGTTGCCACGGAGCACCGCCGAAAGACGGTTCGAAGGGCAGCAACCCCGGCGGTGTGCCCGAGCGGCCAAAGGGAGCAGACTGTAAATCTGCCGGCTCAGCCTTCCCAGGTTCGAATCCTGGCGCCGCCACGCTGAGAAAGAAACCCCCTCCGAACTGCGGAAACGCAGGGCGGAGGGGGTTTCTTCGTGTTCGGGTACTCCCGTGCCGCGCGGCGAACCCGGGGCAACGATGCGGGGCAGGGTGTTCTGTTTCACTGCCCGCTGCGGAGGAGTCAGGACACGTGTGCGGATGCGTCCCGCAGGGCCGTGCACGTGAGGGGGTAGCGGCCTGCCCAGATCCGGCGCCCCGTGCATCCTCGGTGCCCCTCCGCCCCCGGCGCAGTACCCGTCCTCGGCGCCGTACCCGTACCCGTACCCGTCCCCGGCGCCCAATCCCGAGCCGATGTCCCGTGACCCGTGACCCGTGACCCGTAAGCAGCGTGCCGAGACCCGACGGCCGGCCCCCCACGGCCCCCGCCC
>NZ_LJBR01000092.1 GCF_001282115.1 Streptomyces sp. NRRL B-24085
ACCACCGCCCCCACCCACCTTCGGCATCATGACCGCCCCCATGCAGGTCGACTACCACGACGTCCTGCGCGTCTGGCGCGAGGCGGACGACCTGCCCGTGATCGAGCACGCCTGGCTCTTCGACCACCTCATGCCGATCGGCGGCGACCCCGACGGGCCGGCTCTCGAAGGCTGGACCCTGCTCTCCGCGCTGGCCGCCCAGACCACACGTCTGCGCCTCGGTGTCATGGTGACCAGCAACCGCTTCCGGCCGCCCGCGATGCTGGCCAAGATCGCCACGACCGTCGACATCGTCTCCGGCGGCCGGCTCGACTTCGGCATCGGTGTCGGCTCACGCCCCGACCATCCCCTCGCCAGGCGCGAGTACGAGGCCCACGGCCTGCCCTTCCACGACTCCGCGCACGCCGTGGAGAGCCTCGCCGAGGCATGCGGGCTCATCAAGCGCCTGTGGACCGAGGAGAAACCCTTCGACCACCAGGGGACCCACCACCACCTCACCGGCGCCTTCGCCAACCCCAAGCCCGTCCAGCGCCCCCACCCCCCGATCCTCATAGGAGGCCGTTCCTCCGCGACGCTGCGGATCGTCGCCCGGCACGCGGACCTGTGGAACATTCCCGGCGGCGACATCGACGACGTGACCCGTCGCAGCGCCCTGCTGGACCGCTACTGCGCGGAGATCGGCCGGGACCCCGCCGAGATCACCCGCTCGATCCACCTGCCCGTCTCGTACGACCGTCCGGACGCCACCCGTGAGGCGATCACGGAGGCGACCGACGCGGGCTTCACCCACATCGTTCTCGGACTGCCGTCGCCCTACCCGGTCCGCGTGGCCCGGTGGGTCGCCGACGAACTCGTCGGCCCCTCGCTGCGACCGGTCACTTCCAGCCGTACGCGTACGCCGCCACCCAGGTGACGTCGAGCTGCGCGCTGCTCCCCGGCGCCGCCCCCGGCCCCTCCAGGGCGCTCTCGTTCTGGAGCACCCAGGACAGGGGCCGGTCCGGCACGTCACGGGTGTCATGACCCGTCTGCCGGCCGTCGACGAAGAACCGGACGTGACCCGGCGTCCACTCGGTGGAGACCGTGTGCCACCGCGTCCAGTCGTCGCTCCCCGGGAACCAGCCCTGCTCACCGCCGCCGCAGGGGTGGTGGAAGGAGTTGAGGGAGCCGGTCCACTCGCCCTCGGGGTGGTCCATCTCGCAGCCCCCGCCGTAGTGCAGCCACGCGGACTTGTAACCGGGAGCCACTTTCGTGACCTTGATGCGCGCGCTGTACTTGCCGTACTTCATCTCCATCACCGCACGCGGCACCAGCGCGGCGGCGTGCACGGAGCCGCCGTCCGCGGGCCGCCACATCCGGATGGACATCCGCCCGTCGCCGTCGGCCGCGGGGCCGACGCTCACGGTGTCCTCCGGGTGGTAGACACCCGTCACCTCGCGCCCCCGGCTGACGGCCGTGTCGGGCCAACCCGTCGGATACGCCCACCAGTTGTCGCGGTACTTCCCCGACAGCCCGCCGCAGTGGGCCGCGGAGGTGTCCACGTCGTGCGCGCAGTCGCTGAACGACCCCAGCGGCACCCGGTCGCCGTTGAAGTCCTCGGCGAGGACCTGCCAGAAGGGCCCGCAGTCACCGCGGGGCAGGTGCGTGGAGGTGGTGCGGCAGGCGTCGGCCGCGGCGGGGGCCCCGTCGGCCCGGGGGAGGCCGAGGAGGCCGCCGCCCACGAGCAGCAGGCTCGCGGCCGTCACCAGGACGCGCTTGCGGTGGTGCGGCGCTGCGTGTGCACCCATCCCGAGGCTCCTTCAGGCGGCGGACGCCGTCCGCCCTGCCGCGCCGGGCACCGGAGACGCCGTGAACCGCGGCGGAGCGGACCGCACTTCGCGAAGAAACATCCTCGCCCGCCGCCTTCCACGGCGCCATCCCCCGGACGGGCCGCGAACCGGAAGGCCCGCTTCGGCGCCGGCCTCAGAACTCGCTGTCGATGCCGGTCACCACGGCGGGACCCAACGGGGCGTCCCGCTCCGCCAGCCCGCTGTCACGCAGGGCCCGGGAGACCAGCCGTACCGCTTCGGCCTCGGCCTGCAAGCGGTCGGGGGCCTCCACCTCGACCCGGGCGGCGAACATGCCGTCGTCCTCCAGGGTCAGCACGCTCAGTTCCTCGCTCTCCCCGAGGTCCGTGTTCCTGGGGTCCTGAGGCCGCAGCCTCCGTCCGATGTCCGAGCGGACGCTGTCGGGCACGTCCCGCAGGAACGTACCGGGGACGGTGATGACGTAGGTGGTCACGGGGACTCCTTTCTGACGTCCTACCCGGTTCCCCGTGACACCGATCGGAACCGAGGGGGCGGCAGGACTCCGGATGTGGAGGAGACGTGTGGCCCCGGATGGTTTTCTGGAACCTTCCCGGCATGGTCGCGCCGGTCCGGGGTAAGCGCGGCCAGAACACCGGAATCTCGGAATGGGCGGACGATGACGACGTCAGTGACGACTGGCACAGCTGCGGCAGGGCCGGAAGCGGCCGGCCCCGCACGGGGCGGCAGCGGGCCCGGCCACGCTCCGCGTGGCGCCGGCGCCCGCCCGCCCGTCCCCCTGGACCTCGCGAGGATCTGACCGGGAAGTGACATCGGCCACGAGGAACAGGACCGCCGGGGCGGCCACCGGACCGCCTGAGCACCGGCCCACGGGTGGACGCGTTGTCCACGGCCGTGGGCGGCGGGTGAAGATCGGATCGTCGCGCTGACCGCGTTCCCGTCGTTGTCCTGGGCAACGGCCGGTGGCAGGCGACATGCATGGAGTGGGGAGGCCGGGACGAGAGTGTTCTCGGGGACTGAGGCTGCCGCATTGGTGTCGGCGACGGCAGCCGGTGCCGAGACGGCGTGGGAGCACCGGGAGCCGTCGGTTCTCCTGGTGGAGGACGATCCCGGTGACGCGTTGCTCGTGGAGGAACTCGTCGTCGACGGCGCCGTGAAGATGGGGCTGCGATGGGTGCGGTCGATGACCGAGGCCGCCGAGGTGCTCGCCACCGAGACCCCCGACTGCGTCCTGCTCGACCTGCACCTGCCGGACGCCCACGGACTCGAGGCGGTCTCCCTGGTCAAAGGGCTGGCCGAAGAGGTCGCCATCGTGGTCCTCACCGGGCTCGCCGAGGAGCAGACCGGTCTCGCCGCGGTCGCGGCCGGCGCACAGGACTACCTGGTCAAGGGCCGGGTGGAGCCCGAGCTGTTCGGGCGGGCGGTGCGCTACGCGATCCAGCGCAAGCAGACCGAGCGGGCGGCGGTGGCCCTCCGGGCCGGCGCCCTCCAGGCGCAGGAGAACGCCCGCCTGGAGCGTGGCCTGCTGCCCCGCCCGCTCCTGCGCGCCGAAGGCGTCCAGGTCGTGGCCCGCTACCGGCCGGGACGCGCGCAGACCCTGCTGGGCGGGGACTTCTACGACATCGTCCAGAGCGCCGACGGCACCCTCCACGCCCTCATCGGGGACGTCTCCGGGCACGGCCCGGACGAAGCCGCCCTGGGAGTCGCCCTGCGGATCGCCTGGCGCACCCTCGTCCTCAGCGGCATCACCGGCGCCCAGCAGATGGCCCGCCTGGAGGAACTGCTGATGGCCGAGCGGGCCCGCGACGAGGTCTTCGCGACCCTGGTGAGCCTGGCCGCCGTCCCGGGGGAGCAGCGGGCCCACGTCGTACGCGCCGGGCACCACGGCCTGCTCCGGCGCACCGGGACGGACGTGGACTGGGTCGAGGTGCCCGGCGGACCGGCGCTGGGCATGGTCCCCGGCGGCGCGTGGTGGCCGACCGCGGAACTGCCGGTCCCGGCGGGCACGTCGGTGGTGCTCTTCACCGACGGCCTCTTCGAGGGGCACGTGAGCCGTGGCACGGAACGCCTCGGCGAGGAAGGCCTGCTGGCCCTCGCCCGGGAGGAGGCCGGCCTGGAGCCGGAGGCCTTCGTGGACCGGCTGATAGAGCGGGCCGAGAGCCTCGCCGAGGCGCGGGGCGGCCTGGCGGACGATGTGGCCGTCGTCCACCTGAACTGGAACTGAGTGAGTGGGAGCACGGTGTCGGACCACAAGGTGAGACGGGTTATGGGCGCGGTGCGCAGGGGGCGCCGGCTGACGGTGCAGGGGTGGTTCTACCTGCTGCTTGCCGTCATGACGCTGCTGGTGGTGGTCGGCAGCGTGGTCGGCGCCGGTCTGCTGGGCCGGACCGCGGAGGTCAGCGACCGGCTGCTGCGCCGCGTCCAGCCCGCCCAGACCGAGGCGTACCGGTTGCAGGCGGCGCTGGCCAACCAGGAGTCGGGCATCCGCGGTTACGCGATCTCCGCCGACCGGCAGTTCCTCACCCCGTACACCCAGGGCAAGCGGGACGAGGCGGCCTCGGCGGCCCGACTGCGCGAGTTCATCGGTGACCGGCCCGAGTTGACGGCGGACCTGAACGCGATCGAGACCCAGGCGGCCGACTGGCGCCGTACCTACGCCGAACCGCTCGCGGCCTCGGTCACGCCCGGCCGTCCGAAGCCGCTGGACCAGCAGAAGGCCGACCAGGGCAAGAAGGAGTTCGACCGGCTGCGCGCCCTGTGGACCCGGCAGAACACCGACCTGGCGCAGGCGGTGGAGGAGGGCCGTTCCCACCTCGCCCACGAACGCCACGTGCGCGACTCGGTCCTGGCCGCCATGGTCGCCGTCTTCCTGCTGGCCGGCGTCGCCTGCGCCGTCCTGGTCCGGGTTCTGGTGACCCGCCCGCTGGAGGCGCTGGGCACGGCTTCCAGGCGGGTGGCGGGCGGCGACTTCTCGTACGTCATCACCGGCGCCGGCCCTGCCGACCTGACCGCGGTGGCCAACGCCGTCGAGGGCATGCGCTGGCATGTCGTGGCCGAACTCGAGGCATCCCGCGCACAGGAGCAGGAACTGAGCAGGCAGGCCGCCGACCTGGACGCCCAGGCCGAGGAACTGCGCCGCTCCAACGCGGAACTGGAGCAGTTCGCCTACGTCGCCTCCCACGATCTGCAGGAGCCCCTGCGCAAGGTCGCCTCCTTCTGCCAGCTGCTGGAGAAGCGTTACGGCGACGTCCTCGACGACCGCGGCCGCCAGTACGTCGACTTCGCCGTCGACGGGGCGCGGCGCATGCAGGTCCTCATCAACGACCTGCTGACCTTCTCCCGGGTCGGACGGGTCAACGACGCCCGGGTGCCCGTCGGTCTCGACCAGGCGCTGGACAAGGCGCTGGCCAACCTCGGGGCGGCCGTCGAGGAGTCCGGCGCCCGGATCGACCGCCCGGAACACCTGCCCGAGGTCGTCGGGGACCCGACCCTGTTCGCCATGCTCTGGCAGAACCTGGTCGGCAACGCCCTCAAGTTCCGCCACCCCGACCGCACTCCGCACGTCTCCATCACCTGCGGAACGGACCCGGACGAGCCCGACAGCCTGCTTGTGTGCGTCACGGACAACGGCATCGGCATCCCCGAGCAGTTCACGGAGAAGGTCTTCGTCATCTTCCAGCGGCTGCACGGCCGGGACGCCTACGGTGGTACCGGCATCGGTCTGGCACTGTGCAAGAAGATCGTGGAGCAGCATGGTGGCAAGATCTGGATCGACACCACGCACACGGACGGCACGCGCTTCTGCTTCACCCTCCCGTCCATCGCCGAGCACCCGGAGGCGTCCGGAATCGGCACCGAGGAGAAGGTTCTGACATGACCACCCCCGCCGCCAACCCCATAGACGTGCTCCTCGTCGAGGACGACCCCGGCGACGAGTTGATGACCCGTGAGGCGTTCGAGGACAACAAGATCGGCAACACCCTCCACGTGGTCCGGGACGGCGAGGAGGCGCTGGACTTCCTCTACCGCCGCGGCGACCACACGGAAGCGCCGCAGCCCGACCTCATCCTGCTCGACCTCAACCTCCCCAAGTACGACGGCCGTCAGGTCCTGGAGAAGATCAAGTCCGACCCGGAGCTGTCGCACATCCCCGTCGTGGTCCTCACCACCTCGGCGGCCGAGGAGGACATCCTGCGCAGCTACAGGCTCCACGCCAACGCGTACGTCACCAAGCCCGTCGACCTGGACCAGTTCATCGCCGCGGTCCGCCAGATCGACGACTTCTTCGTCCAGGTGGTCCGTCTGCCGCGCCACTTCTGAGGCAACCGCCCGGCAGGGGGCGGTCCTTGCCCGCCCCTGACCGCCCGGTCGGCGACCCGGCGGTCATCATCCGCGCTCGCGGAGGTACGCCTCCAGCTCCGCGGCCCCGGCGAGCATCGCCCGGCCGCGGGCGGCGAGCCGGCCGTGCCAGTCGCGCAGCGCGCCCTCCAGCGGCTCCAGACCGCCGGCCTCCCGCACCCGGGTGATCAGTGGCGCGATCTGCTCCAGCAGATGGCCGCCCCGCCTGAGCTGGTGGGTCAGCCGGGCGTCCCGTACGGCCGCCTCGTCGTAGACGCGGTATCCGGTCACCGCGTCCCGGTGCGGCTGCACCAGCCCGGCACGCTCCCACTTGCGCAGGGTCGCGGGCCGGACCCCGAGCCGGCCGGCCAGTGTGCCGATGAACATCCCCCCGGACCCGGACCCTGAGCCGGACTCCGACCCGGCCCCTGCCCCCGGCCCGGAGCCGGACCCCGATCTCGCCCGCGCGGCGGGCTCCGACGCGGTGGCGGCGTCCAGGTCGCGCAGCGCCCGCTCCACGGTCTGGAGGGTCCGCCGGTCGTCGAGGAGCTCGGCGTGGCTCTCGTCCAGGAGACGGAACGCGTCCTCGACGCAGCCCTCGTTCACCGCCCGCATGATCGCCGAGGCCGTCCGGTGGCCGTGGCCGGGCAGCAGGGCGAGGAAGGCCCGCAGAGCACGGGCGTGCAGCGCGGTGTAGACGCGGTAGCCGTGGGGCGTGCGGTCGGCGGCCGGAAGGATGCCGGCCTCCTCGTAGTTCCGGACCGCCTGCGTCGACAGGCCGTGCCCTCGTGCCAGGTCGACCGGCCTCAGGTGCCCCTCGTTTTGAAGCTTTCTTCCCACGTCAGCGACCATATCGCGGAAAAGTCTCAACCGAAGGTTCAACGATAGCGTTGAAGGCATGGCGACTGACATCAAGGAAACCGCCCGTGCCGTCGACGCTGCCGCCCTTATGGGACTGCTCCCGGCCCGGCCCCGGGTGCTCGCCCTGGGCGAGCCCGCCCACGGTGAGGACACCCTGCTGGAACTGCGCAACGAGCTCTTCCGGCAGCTCGTCGAGCAGGAGGGCTTCCGGACGATCGCGATCGAGAGCGACTGCGTGGCGGGCCTGATGGTGGACGACTACGTCACCTCGGGCACCGGCACCCTCGACGAGGTCATGGAGCACGGATTCAGCCACGGCTGGGGCTCCTTCGCGGCCAACCGCGCGCTCGTGCGGTGGATGCGCGCGCACAACGACGGCCGGCCCCCGTCCGAACGGGTCCGCTTCGCCGGCCTGGACGGTCCACTGGAGATCACCGCCGCCGCGAGCCCCCGCAAGGCCCTCACCGCCCTCCACGGCTACCTCGCGGCCCACGTGGACGCGGGCCTGCTTCCGTGCACCGCGCGGACGCTCGACCGTCTGCTCGGCGCGGACGACCGGTGGACCGAGCCCGCCGCGATGACGGACCCGGCGCGGTCGGTCGGGCGGTCGGCCGAGGCGGACCGGCTGCGGCTGCTCGCGGACGAACTGACGGCGCTGCTCGACGTCCAGGCACCGCACCTGCTCACAGCGACCTCGCGGGACGACTGGGACCTCGCGTGCCTGTACGGGCGCACGGCCGCCGGGCTGCTGCGCTACCACCACGCGATGGCGGACGCGTCACCCGCCCGCATGACGCGCCTGTGCGCGCTGCGGGACTCGATGATGGCCCACAACCTCCTCGCCGTGGCCGCCCGGGGACCGGTGCTGGTGAGTGCCCACAACTCCCATCTGCAGCGGGAGAAGAGCTCGATGCGGATGTGGGAGGGACCGGTGGAGTGGTGGAGCGCCGGCGCCCTGGCCGGCGCCCGGCTCGGGGACGCGTACGCCTTCGTGGCCACCGCCCTCGGCACGATCCGGCACCAGGGAGTGGACACACCGCCGCAGGACACCGTCGAGGGACTCCTGTACGACCTCCCGGGGGACCCCAGCCTCGTCGACCCCCGGCGCCTGGCCACCGCACTCGGCGACACCCCGCCCGCGCCCCGCGTGTCCCCGTGGTTCGGGTACGCCCCGCTCGACCCGGTCCGTCTGGCGGGCATGGACGGGCTCGTGTTCGTCAAGGACGTCACGCGGGACTAGCCACCCCGTCACCCGACCGGTCGAACTGACGTAGTGGCGACCGGTATTCGTTCGAACCTACGAAGTTCCGCGCGCTGGGTTACTGATCGCGGCCCGCACTGGTAGGAAACATTCCTAACAATCAGGTCTGGACCAACTCTCCACCCCCCACCTCCACTTGGAGTCCCCGTGGAACCTGACACAGTGCCCGCGTCCACCCACCCGTCCCGCCGCACCCTCCTCGCTCTCATGGGGGCGGCGACCTGCGTCGGCGTCCTCGGCTCCGGGGCCGCAGCGGCGGCCCCCGCGGCCGCACCGGGCCTCGACGACCCGGCGAAGAAGGAGATCGCCATGAAGCTGGTGTCGAGCGCGGAGAACTCCTCGCTCGACTGGAAGGCGCAGTACGGATACATCGAGGACATAGGTGACGGCCGCGGCTACACCGCCGGCATCATCGGCTTCTGCTCCGGCACCGGAGACATGCTCGACCTCGTCCAGCTCTACGCCGACCGCAAGCCCGGCAACGTCCTCGCCCCGTACCTGCCTGCGCTGCGTCGCGTCGACGGCACCGACTCCCACGACGGCCTCGACCCGAACTTCCCCGCCGACTGGCGAAGGGCCGCCCGGGACACGGTCTTCCAGCAGGCGCAGAACGACGAACGCGACCGCGTCTACTTCAACCCCGCCGTCCGCCAGGGCAAGGCGGACGGACTGCGCGCGCTCGGCCAGTTCGCCTATTACGACGCCATCGTCATGCACGGCGACGGCGGCGACGCGACCAGCTTCAGCAGCATCCGCAGCCGCGCCCTGCGCCAGGCCAGGCCCCCGGCCCAGGGCGGCAACGAGACGACCTACCTGAACGCGTTCCTCGACGCGCGCGTGTGGGCGATGAAACAGGAGGAGGCGCACAGCGACACCAGCCGCGTCGACACCGCCCAACGCGTCTTCCTGCGCCAGGGCAACCTCGACCTGAACCCGCCCCTCGACTGGAAGGTCTACGGCGACAGTTATCACATCGGCTGACCGGCCACGGACGACGGCCCGGTGCGTGACGGCACCGGGCCGTCGGTGTGCGCGCCGGTGGCACCCGGTGGTGAAAACGCCCCCGACGGAGGGTGTTTGCCGTCGAAGCGAGCGGTAACGCGATGTCCATGAGTGAATCGAACGAGCAGACGAACCAAGATTCCGCGACCACCAGGACGGCGGCGAAGGCCCGGCGCACCACGGCCAAGGCCACCGCCCCGGCCACGAAGGCGGCGAACAAGGCCGCAGACAAGGCGGGTGACACCGCGTCAGCGGGCACCAAGGCGACGGAGCGGACGGCGAAGACGGCGGCGGGCGCCGCGCAGACCGCGGCCAAGAGCGTCGAGGCCGGACGCCAGACCGTCATCGCCGCCTCGGGGCAGGCCGCGGCCGTCGCCAAGACGGCCTGGACGGTGATCGCCCAGCGCAAGCTCATCGCCGCGGGCGTGGGCGCGGGTCTGACCGCGCTGACCGCCACGTCGTACGCGGCGGGCCGACGCGCGGCACGTCACACGCACGGCCCGATCACCCGCCTGACCGGCGGCCGGATCTGACGGGGGACGGGCGGGCCGGGAG
>NZ_LJBR01000093.1 GCF_001282115.1 Streptomyces sp. NRRL B-24085
CGGGGGCCGCGCCGCCCTGGCCGGTGTACGGGGTGTACGGCTACCCGCCCCACCCCGCCCAGCAGGCGCACCCGATCCACCCGGCGCACGCGCTGCCCTACCCCGCGTACAACCCGTACCGGACGTAGGACCGCCCCCCTTACGCCGACGCCTCCGTCAGGCGCCCCAGCTCCTCCTCCGTCAGGGTCAGCTCCGCCACCCTCAGCAGCGCCGGGAGCTGCTCCACCGTGCGGGCGGACGCGATCGGGGCCGCGACCGTCGGCTGGGCGGCGAGCCAGGCGAGGGCGACCGTGGCGACCGGGACGGTGTGGGACTCGGCGATGTCGTCGAGCGCCGCGAGCACCTTCCGGCCGCGCTCGGTCTCCAGGTGCTTGGCGGCACCCGCACTGCGCCGGCTCTCCACGGTCTCACCGACGCGGTACTTGCCGGTGAGGAACCCGGAGGCGAGGGCGGAGTACGGGACGGCGGCGAGACCCTGCCGGGAGGCGACGGCCTGGAGTTCGCCCTCGTACGTGTCACGCGAGACGAGGTTGTAGTGGGGCTGGAGGGCGGCGTAGCGCGCGAGGCCCTCGCGGTCGGAGAAGTCGAGGGACTCCGCAAGGCGCGCGGCGGAGATGTTGGAGGCTCCGATCGCCCGCACCTTGCCCGCCTTCACCAGCTCGTCCAGCGCGCCGATGGTCTCCTCGACGGGCGTCTCCGGCTTGTCGTAGTGGGTGTAGTACAGGTCGATGCGGTCGGTGCCGAGGCGCCGCAGCGAGGCGTCCGCCGCCGCCTTGATGTTCGCCGCGCTCAGGCCCGGGTAGTCGGGGTGCTGGCTGACCTTCGTGGCGATGAGGACGTCGTCGCGGTTGCCGCGGGCCGCCAGCCAGTTTCCGATGATCGTCTCGGACTCGCCACCGGAGTTGCCGTCCACCCACGCCGAGTAGGAGTCGGCCGTGTCGAGGAAGTTGCCGCCGGCTGCGGTGTAGGCGTCGAGGACGGCGAACGAGGTGGCCTCGTCGGCGGTCCAGCCGAACACGTTGCCGCCGAGGGAGAGCGGGAAGACCTCGAGGCCGGAGGAGCCGAGCTTGCGAAGAGAAGTCATGCCATACGTCAACGCACGTGCCGGACGCCGGTCTTCCGGCACGGCCGCAAAGTCCTCGCAAACAAGCGGAATCAGTCGCTCCGACGCACCGACAGCCCTGACGTCGGGGGGACGTCGTCAGGGCTGTCGGAGTTCGCGGGGGAGGGTCAGGGGTTGAGACCCTTGCCGCGCAGCCACGCCATGGGGTCGATCCCGTCGGCGGAGCCGCCCGGGTGGACCTCCAGGTGCAGGTGCGCGCCGGTCACGTTGCCCGTGGCGCCCACGCGGCCGATGACGTCACCGGTGGCGACCTTCTGGCCGACGCTGACGCTGATCGAGGACTGGTGGCAGAACCACAGCTCGGTGCCGTCGTCGAGGGTGAGGATCGTGCGGTAGCCGTAGGAACCGGCCCAGCCGGCCTCCGTGATGGTGCCGCTGTGGACCGCCTTGATGAGCGTGCCCGTGGGGGCGGCGAAGTCGAGGCCCGTGTGGTAGCCGGAGGACCACAGGGAGCCGGCCTGACCGAAGGTCGAGGTGATGGTGTACGACGAGGTCGGCAGCGTGTACTGCTTGGCGAGCTCGGCCAGGCGCTCGGCCTCGGCCTTCTTCGCGGCCTCCTCCTCCGCCTTCTTCTTCGCGGCGGCGGCCTTCTCCTGGGCTTCCTTCTCCGCCTTGGCGGCGGCCGCGTCGGCCTCCTTCTGGGCGGCGTCCGCGACGGCCTGGGCGGCCTTGGTGTCGATCTGGTCCTGCTGGAGCTCGGCCTGGGCCAGGATGCGCGAGCGCAGTGCCTCACCGGCGTCCGAGGCGCTCTCGGCGGTGCCGGCGGTGGTGGCGCCGACGCTGCTGAAGGCGCTCGTGTCGGCAGCGGCCGAGTCGGAGTCGTCCGAGATGAGCGAGCCCACGTTGGGCAGGTCCGGCATGGAGATGGAGACCGGCGGCTTGCCGGTGTTGGCGCTGGCCATCCCGCCCGCGCTGACCGCGGCTATGACGCCGACGCCCAGGACGGTGGAGCTACGGGCGAATCCGCCGCCACGCTGCTTTGCTACGCGATGCCGGCCTCGTACGGGAGCGAGGGAGTCCGCGGTGGGGTTCCACTCGCCGAGCGGAGCCTCGTCGTCGGCACGGTAGCCGCCGTACACGAGGGTGTCGCTCGGAACGTACGGCGCCTCGGGGGCAGGCGGGTTGGACGCCACGTGGGCGCACTCCTTTCCTTCCTTCTCGCCTACCGGGTTAGCTGACGGGTTCGGAGCAGGAAGGTCTCCTACGCGCGTATACCCACCGTGCTGCCACGGCGGACTACGAGCGATTCACCCCAAGGTGGTGGTTCCCCGGTTCCCTTGCGGAATTCGGCGCGTGAGCACGGAGCCGTCTCTTGTGACGGCTGGGACGACCGCGCTGCGTTATCGAACGTTAATAGACCCGGGGGCCCGATTCCAAGCTGTTCCGCTTGATCATTAACGAAATCCCGCTGGACTTACGGCCCATGAACGGTGAAAAACGGGCGAGTTGACCACGCCTCAGGCGACAGAGGGGTGTTGACGGTGTGTCAGTCGTTATGCGGAGGGCGCCCGTCCGCTCACCCCGTGTGACGAAGGCCGCTGCGGACCCTCCGGCCGAGCGCGGGCGCACAAACACTCAGGGCCGGAACCCATTCACTGGATTCCGGCCCTGAGCCTTCAGTAGCGGGGACAGGATTTGAACCTGCGACCTCTGGGTTATGAGCCCAGCGAGCTACCGAGCTGCTCCACCCCGCGTCGTTGTGTGACCAGCATACGTCATCCGCGAGGTGCTTCGCGCCAGGGTTGTTCCAGGGGCTCCGGCGGCCGGACGCTGCGGGTGACGGAGTTCGGCAACGGCAGCATCAGGCTGGCGGTGCACACGGGCTCCCGCTACGTGGTGACGAGCCTGGAGCAGATCGACGACGGGACCGTGCTGAGGCTCTCTCCCGGCCGCGAGGGCTCGGGCGCGCACAGGAACTGGGTACGGGACCACGAGGGCGGTGCGGGCGGCTCCGGCGAGTGAGCACCCGCCCGGGCGGCCGTCAGCCGACCCCGAGTTCCGTCAACTCGCCCAGCGGCAGCGTGTGCTGGGTCTGGAGGACCTTCGCGCGGAGGTAGCGGACGTTGTGGGCGGTGGTGAAGACGCCGGTCGGGACACGGTCGTGGACGCCGATCCCGAGGTCCCTCAACTGGCCCGCCTTGTCGGGGTTGTTGGAGAGCAGGTCGACCTCGTCGATCCCGAGGGCGGTCAGCATCTGCGCGGCCGCCGTGTAGTCGCGGGCGTCCTCGGGCAGGCCCAGCGCGGTGTTCGCGGCGTAGGTGTCGAGGCCCTGGTCCTGGAGGGCGTACGCGTCGAGCTTGTTGTAGAGGCCGATGCCGCGGCCCTCCTGGCGGAGGTAGAGCAGGACGCCGCCGCGCTCGGCTATGCGCTCGACCGCCTCGCGCAGTTGCGGGCCGCAGTCGCAGCGGGCGGAGCCGAAGACGTCGCCGGTGAGGCACTCGGAGTGCAGCCGCACCAGCGGGACGGCGCCGGGGGCGGGGTCACCGAGGACGACGGCGAGGTGCTCCCGCCCGTCGGCCAGGCCGTGGAAGGTGACGATCTCGGCGTCTACGCGGTAGCCGTCCCCGAAGCGCAGCGGGACGCGGACGCGGGAGCGCTGGGTGGCGGCGGGCAGGTCGGGCATGCGGGTACTCCGCTCCGTGGGCACATCTGCTTCAGTTTTGAAGCAGTTCTCCTGATCGAGACCCTACCCCATGCTTTAAATTTGAAGCAACGCCTTTATGGCACTCGTCACACGTGCGTTCTCAGGGGCAGGACCGCGTTCTCAGGAGCAGGACGGGGAGGACCGCCGACGCCACGGAACCTCCTCGGCGGGCCCGTCCTCCCCCTGGAGTCCCGCGGTGACACTCGTGAAGATCTCCTCCAACTGCCCCACCTGCTCCGGGGTGAGCCGGTCGAACAGCGCGCTGCGGACCGTCTCCACGTGTCCCGGCGCCGCCCGCTCCAGCACCGCCATACCCTCGTCCGTGAGGACCGCGACGCTGCCCCGCTTGTCCGAGGGGCAGCTCTCGCGCCGCACCAGCCCGTCCTTCTCCAGCCGGGCGACGGCGTACGTCAGCCGGGGCCGGGTGATCTTCAGCCACTCGGCGAGCTCGGTCATCCGCAGCCGGCGCTCCGGGGTCTCGGAGAGGTTGGCCAGGATGGAGTAGTACAGGTGGGGCATGCCGGCCTCCTGCTGGAGCTGCCGGTCGATGGTGTCCTCCAGGAGGAGCGAGGCGGCAATGTAGGCACGCCAGGCTCGCTGCTCGTCGGGGCTGAGCCAGCGGGTCGTCATGCTCCCAGTGTAGGTTTGCTTCAAACTTGAACCAAGACCGATGTCCCTCGACATGCCGGGGAGCCCCTCCATGCCCCACCCCTACGTCCTCCTCTCCGCCGCGGTCTCCCTCGACGGCTATCTCGACGACACCGGCCCCGACCGCCTCCTCCTGTCCAGCCCGGCCGACTTCGACCGCGTCGACGAGGTCCGCGCCTCCGTGGACGCGATCCTCGTCGGCGCCGGCACGATCCGCGCCGACAACCCCCGTCTGCTGGTCAACTCCGAGACGCGGCGCGCGGCCAGGGTCGCCGCCGGGAAGCCGCCGTACCCCCTGAAGGTCACGGTCAGCGGTTCGGGCGAGCTGGACCCGGCCGCCAACTTCTGGCACACCGGCGGCGACAAGCTCGTCTTCACGACGGACGGGGGCGCGGCACGGGCGCGCGCGCTGGGCCTGGCGGCCGACGTGGTCTCCCTCGGCCCCGCCCTGGACTGGCGCCGCCTGCTGGAGCACCTGCGCGAGGAGCGCGGTGTGGAGCGGCTGATGGTGGAGGGCGGCGGCCGGATCCACACCCAGCTCCTCCAGCAGGGCCTCGCGGACGAGGTGCAGCTCGTCCTGGCCCCCCTCTTCGTCGGCAGCCCGCAGGCCCCCCGCCTCTTCGGCCCGGGCGCCTACCAGCCCGGCCGGCTGCGCCTGGTGGAGACCCGCCGGATCGAGGACGTGGTGCTGATGCGCTACGAGCCCACCGCCCCCGGCACCGGCCTGGTCCCGGTCGCCGCGGACCACCACTGGCTCGCGCTGGCCTGCGAGTTGGCGGCTCAGTGCCCGCCCTCGCGGACGGCGTTCAGCGTGGGCGCGGTGGTGGTGGCCGCCGACGGTACGGAGCTGGCGCGCGGCCACTCCAGGGAGGGCGGCGACCCGGTCGTCCACGCGGAGGAGGCGGCGCTGGCGAAGATCGACCCGGCCGACCCCCGGCTGGCCGCGGCCACCGTCTACACCAGCCTGGAGCCCTGCACCCACCGCGCCTCCCGCCCGGCCCCCTGCGCCCGGCTGATCCTGGACGCGGGAGTGCGCCGGGTGGTGACGGCCTGGCGGGAGCCGGACACCTTCGTCGCGGGGGCCGACGGAACGGGCCTGCTCACCGGGAAGGGCGTGGACGTGCTGGTGCTGGACGAGCACGAGGAGCGGGCGAAGGCCCCCAACCGCCACCTGGCGTGACGCGGGGACCGCAATACGGGCCCGGAAACGAAGCGGCGCCCGAACCGACCGAAGCCGACCCGGGCGCCACCCGCCACCGGTAGGCCCTGTGGGACTCGAACCCACAACCAATGGATTAAAAGTCCACTGCTCTGCCAATTGAGCTAAGGGCCCAGGCGATGTTGCCTCCCCGAGCATAGCCGGACGTGGCCGTGTCTCCGATCGGGTATCGGGGACACGGCCGCGTCGGACGGACGGAACGGGCGGGAAGATCAGGGATCGACCGGTTCGGGCGCGTTCGCGCGGGCCGCCTCGCGGGCCTTGGTGCGCTCGTGCTCCGGGTTGAGGAACCAGTGGCGGGCCGAGGCCGCCCACCAGGTCCAGGCGAAGCCGAGGACCACCAGGACCGCGACCGGGGCGTAGTTGAACGTCTCCCAGGTGACCGGGGAGACCTGCGGGAGCATGAAGAGGACCGTGATCACCGCGACCCACGTCACCGAGACCACGCCGATCGCGCGGGACCAGCGGCCCAGGTGCCACGGCCCCCGGTCGAAGGCGTCGCCCTTGCGCAGCCGCAGCAGGGTCGGGATGACGTAGGCGATGTAGAGGCCGATGACGGCGATGGACGTCACCGCCGCGTACGCGGTCACGTTGATCAGGTACGGCAGGCCCAGCACCAGCGCTCCGCCCGCCGCCAACCACACCGCCGCGACCGGGGTACGGGTGCGCGGGCTCACCGTGTGCCAGATGTGTGAGAAGGGCAGTGCGCCGTCGCGCGAGAAGGCGTAGATCATGCGGCTGTTGGCGGTCACCGAGGCCATTCCGCAGAACAACTGGGCGCCGATCACGACCAGCAGCAGGAGCTTGCCGGCGGTGGCGCCGAGCGCGTCGAGGAGGATCTGGGCCGGGGGCGCGCCCGTCGGGGAGTTGAGGGCGCCGTCGTAGGACTGGATCGCGAACGTGAAGCCCAGGAGCAGGACGAAGCCCGCTATCCACGACGTCCAGATCGACTGGACGATGCCCTTGGGGCCGGCCGTGGACGCGTCGTGGGTCTCCTCGGTCATGTGGGCCGAGGCGTCGTAGCCGGTGAAGGTGTACTGGGCCATCAGCAGGCCGAGCAGGACCACGTAGACACCGCTGCCCCAGCCCGTGTTGTTCACGAACTCGCCGAAGACGAAGGACGCCGACTGGTGCTTGTCGGGGGCGAAGGTCAGGGCGCCGACGATCACCGCCACGCCTACCACGTGCCACCACACGCTCACGCTGTTCAGCAGCGCGACGATCCGCACGCCGAAGGTGTTCAGCAGACCGTGCAGGACGAGGATCGCCGCGAACAGGAGGACGGTCCGGCCGGCCGTCACCTCGAAGTCGAACTGAAGGTTCAGATAGGCCCCGAGGAAGGACGCGGCGCCGAAGTCGATGCCCGCCGTCACCGCCACCTGGCCCAGCACGTTGAACCAGCCCGTGAACCACGCCCAGGCGGCCGCGGTCCGGGGCGGGGCCAGCCGGTGGGCCCAGAAGTACAGGCCCGCGGAGGTCGGGTACGCCGAGCAGATCTCGGCCATGGACAGGCCGACGAACAGCGTCATGAGACCCACGGCGATCCAGCCCCAGGTGATCACGGCCGGGCCGCCCGTGTTCATGCCGAAGAGGTAGAGGGTCAGACAGCCCGAGAGGACCGAGATGATCGTGAAGGAGACCGCGTAGTTGGAGAACGCCGACATGCGGCGGGCGAGGACCTGCGTGTAGCCGAGCTGGGCAAGCCGTTCTTCGTCGGAGAGCCCACTCGCTGTGTCGTCATCTGTCATGCCCCCAGCGATTCCCACGCCGGGGGCGTGACACACGTCACAACTTGGCCGAGAAGTGCCCCACTAGAAAAGGCCCTTGTAGCCCTGCCAGCCGGTGGCGATCCTCGTGCGCGCCCCGAACGACCCCTTGCCGTCGCCGTTGTTGCGGTAGAGGTTGCCCGCGGTGTCCCGCGAGACCAGGTCGTTCTTCCCGTCCCCGGTGATGTCACCGACGCCGACGACCACGTTGTAGGAGGTTCCCCAGTTGGAGAAGACCTTCACCCGCTCCTTGACCTGGCCGGTGCCGGTGCCGTCGTAGCGCCACAGCGTCCCGGCGCTGTCCTGCACCAGGACGTCACCGAAGCCGTCGCCATTGAGGTCACCGGCGCCGACGATCTTCTTGTACGTCGCCCAGCTGCGGATCTTCACGCCCGGCTTGAGCTTGCCCGCACCGTCGTCGGCGAACAGGTAGACGTCACCGGTCGAGGCCTTGCGGGCCAGCAGATCGGTACGGCCGTCGCCGGTCAGGTCGCCGGGTGCGGTCAGGACGTTGTACGCGTTCCAGCCGGTGCCGAGGGAGGTGTGGCTGCTGGTGGGGGCGTACGAACCGCTGCCGCACTTGCCCGCGTAGCGCCGCAGCTCGCCGTTGGGCATGCGGACCAGCATCTCGGCGCAGCGGTCCTTGCCCATGTCACCGAAGGGGACGGCGACCGTGCCTGCGGGCCAGCCGGTCCCGTTCTGCTTCCAGTCGAACGTGCCGCCGCCGTTGGTGTACTGGAGGGACAGAGTGCCCGAGGAGTTGAGGGTGACCAGCTCCCCGTACGCGTACCCGCCCTGGTCGTGGTGGCCCTGGCGGCCGCCGGTGAGGGAGAGCTTGCCGCTGGTCGTGTACGTCCCCCCGCCGTCGGCGGCGGTGGCGGTCAGGGTCCAAATCTTCGGACCGTTGTACGCGTACGCGCCCGACGCCGTCCTGCCGTCCCAGGCGACGGTGACCGCCGCACCGCTGCCCTTGAGGGTGCGGTCGACGCGGCCCTGGGCGTTCTTGACCGTGAAGGTCCAGTCGGCGGGCTCGTTCAGCTGGAAGGTGCTGTTCCACTCCATGTTGCCGCTGTTGCGGCCGGCCGCGTCGAAGAGGTCGTCGTCCAGGTCGGACTCGATCTTCCCGAGCGACTGGGTGGGCACCCCGCTCGGCACGATCCGGATCGCGTGGTCCGTCCCCACGTAGGCGATGCCCCCGCCGAGCTTGTCCACCGACCAGGTCAGCCGCCGCTGGTCGGCGGTGTTCCCGGCCGGCAGGTCGGCGACCGCGCGCGCGGCGGCGGCCGTACCGGAGTGATAGTCCGTCAGCATCAGCTTGCCGGCGCTGCGGTCGTGCTGGACGAGGTAGCCGTCGCCGACGAGCGCGGGGCCCGAGGGCACCGTGATGTTCTTCTTCGCCGTGCGGTCGTACACGCCCGCCGCGCCCGTCGGGCCGCAGTTCCAGTAGATCCAGCGGCCCACGACCTGGAGCTCCTTGACCGTGCAGGGCGCTCCGGTGGAGACGGTCGCGACCGTCTTCTTCCCCTCCAGGTCGTAC
Source organism: Streptomyces sp. NRRL B-24085 (assembly GCF_001282115.1). Taxonomy (GTDB): domain Bacteria; phylum Actinomycetota; class Actinomycetes; order Streptomycetales; family Streptomycetaceae; genus Streptomyces. Next base: position 8,938 of record NZ_LJBR01000093.1, read on the forward strand.
TGGGTGACCACGCCGTTGCCCGAACCCGGTGTCCACAGCGCCGAGCCCCACACGGAGGCGGCGGTGACGGAACGGATCAGGCGGTCGTCCTCGGCGCGGTACCGGTTCACGGCGTCGACGTACTGCTTGCCGGTGGAGGCCGCGTTGTAGACGTAGTAGCGGCCGGTGGCGTCCACGAAACGGCCGCCGGTGACATCCGGTTCGTCCGAGCGGTAGCCGTTCGGCTCCACCCAGATCTGGGCGCGCTCCTTGCCGAACTCGTCGACCCGGAAGTAGCCGACGCTCTGCGCGCTGAGGGACCGCAGCGGTACGCACCCGCCCGCGTCGCACGGCACCCGCTCAAGGTGGGTGCCGTCGGCATAGGTGCCGGCGAAGCCGCGGGTGGCCTGCTCCAGCACGGTGGCGCCGTCCGGCGAGAGCTGTCGGCCGACCACGTACTGCTCGCCGTCGGGCCGGTGTTCGACGCTGGTCAGATAACCGCCCGCATAGTCGATGCCCCACACGCCGTCCGTGGCGATCGGCGTCGGGCTGGTGTCCGCGGCCGCCGGGCCCGCGGTCGTCAGGGTGCCGGCGCTCAGGGCGGCCAGCGAGGCAAGAGCGAGTGCGATCCGGGCACGCCGGGTCAAGGGTCCCTCCCCAGGGAAGTGAGAAAAGGCGTGCCGGCAGGCCTCGTTGTTTCCCCCTGAGCCACACTCCGCCACGCGATCCAACGGATGTTAACAACCGTCACACAGGCTTCGGTAGTCGATGGGACATGCGAAAAGGGCCCGCACGACCGAAGTCGTACGGGCCCTTCCGGATCCCTGGGGGATCAGCGTGCGTCAGCCGTTGCGCTTCCAGCGCGGCTTGTCGTCGCGGCGGCCGAAGGAGCCGGTGCCGGTGCCGGTGCCGCGGTGGTCGTCACGACGGCCGTAGGGGCGGTCGTGGCTCGGGCGGTCGTGGCCGCCGGAGCGGAAGCCCGGGCGGTCGCCCTGACGGTCACGGTTGAACGGGCGGTCGCTGCCGCGGTGGCCGCCCCGCTCGTCACGGCGCTCGAAGGAACGGCCGGCCGGACGGTCGTCGCGGCGGAAGCCACCACGGTCGTCACGGCGCTCGTTGTCGCGGCGGAAGCCACCCCGGTCGTTGTCACGGCGCTCGAAGGAACGGCCGCCACGGTCGTCACGACGGTCGTCGCGGCGGAAGCCACCACGGTCGTCACGACGCTCGAAGGAACGGCCGCCACGGTCGTCACGGCGGTCGTCGCGGCGGAAGCCACCACGGTCGTCACGACGCTCGAAGGAACGACCACCACGGTCGTCACGACGCTCGAAGGAACGGCCGCCACGGTCGTCACGACGGTCGTCGCGGCGGAAGCCACCACGGTCGTCACGGCGCTCGTAGGTACGGCCACCGCGGTCGTCGCGGCGCTCGTACGACGGCGCGTCCGCCTTGTCGACGTCCTGGGCGACCGGCTGCTCAGGCACGGACGCGGCCTCGGCCACCGCGGCCTGCGCCTCGGCGACCGCCGTCTCCGGGTCCTCACCGCGCTCGCGGGCGGCACGGGCGACCAGGCGGTCGGCCTCCTCGCGCAGCTCGGTCGCACGGCGCTGCGCCCGCTCGAGCTGCTTGGTGAGCTGGGCGACCTCGCGCTCGGCCTGCTGAGCCGCGTTGGCCGCGGACTCGGACTGGACCTCGGTCATCGAACGGGCGCCGGTGATCTCGGCGACCTCGGGCTCGAAGGCCGTACCGGAGTTGATGATGTGACGCCCGGCGTCGACGCCCGCGTCCTCCATCAGCCGGAAGATCTGGCGGCGCTGGTGCGGCAGGGACAAGGACACGACCGTGCCGGTGCGGCCGGCGCGAGCGGTACGGCCCGCGCGGTGCAGGTAGTCCTTGTGGTCGCCGGCCGGGTCGACGTTCAGCACGAGGTCGATGCCGTCGACGTGGATGCCGCGGGCGGCCACGTCGGTGGCGACGAGCGCGTTGACGTAACCGTCCTTGAAGTCGGCCAGCGTGCGGGTGCGCGCGCCCTGGGTCATGCCGCCGTGCAGCGCGTCGGCCTTCACGCCCGCCTCGCGCAGCTGCTCGGCGATGCGGTCCGCGCCGAGCTGGGTGCGGACGAAGATGATGGTGCGGCCCTTGCGGGAGGCGATGGCCGCGGTGACCGGCGCCTTGTCCTTGGGCTTCACGATCAGGATGTGGTGGGACATCGTCGTGACGTTGCCCTGGGCGCTGTCGACCTCGTGGGTGACCGGCTCGCTCAGGTAGCGCTTGACCAGCGTGGAGATCTCGTTCTCCATGGTCGCGGAGAACAGCATCCGCTGGCCGCCGGCCGGGACCTGGTCGAGCAGCTCGGTGACCTCGGGCAGGAAGCCCAGGTCGGACATCTGGTCGGCCTCGTCGAGGACGGCGACCTCGACGTTCTCCAGGGAGCAGGCGCCGCGGTTGATGATGTCGCGCAGGCGGCCCGGGGTGGCGACGAGGATGTCGACGCCGCGCTCCAGGGCGTAGATCTGGTTGCCCATCGACGTACCGCCGCAGACGACCTTCATCTTGAGGCCGAGGACGTCGCCGTAGGGCTGGAGGGCGTCCGCGACCTGCATCGCGAGCTCACGGGTCGGCGTGAGGATGACGGCGCGCGGCTTGTGCTTCTCGGTGCGGCCGCCGGCGAGACGCGCCAGGGTCGGCAGACCGAAGGAGAGGGTCTTGCCGGAGCCGGTGCGGCCACGGCCGAGGATGTCCTTGCCGGCCAGGGCGTCCGGGATGGTCGCGGCCTGGATCGGGAAGGGGGTGGTCACGCCGTTCTGGGCGAGCTTGCGCACGACGCCCTCGGGGAGACCGAGGTCCGCGAAAGTGACCTCGACGGTGTCCTCGGTGCCCTCGTTCTCGGGCACGACGACGTGATCAGTACTGGAAATGGACATGCGTAAGCGAAACCTTCCGGAGTCTCGTCGGCACGCGCCCGTCAACTCCGTGATTCGCAATACGACCGCCTCGATGCGGTCAGCCACGGCAAGGGAGAGAACGCGCCACACGGCGCTCTCTGCAATGGCGCCGGGCAATGGGATCAAACGATCTACCACCATACGCACCCCCCACCCTCGAAGGCAAACCAAGTCCCCCGCATGTATCCGAGGTCACTCGGGGCCCTCTCCCGTCACACCGGCGAGCCAGCCGTGGGCGCGGGTTCGCGCTGGCTGAGCTGCGTGCCGGTCTCCGGCTGCGCGGACGAGGACGGCTCGGCGGGCGGCGGCGACGGCGTGGGCGAGGCGGGCGGCTCGCTCGGCGCCGGCGGCTCCGGGTCGGGCGTACGGGTGGGCGCCGGGTCGGTCCTCGGTGCCGAGGGCACCGGCTTCACCGAACGTCCCGGCTTCGCTCCGGGCGAGGCCGACGCGCCGGCCCCCGCGGAGGCGGACGCCGAGGGCGAGGCGGACTCCTTCCCGTGCCTGCCCTTGCCGTGCTTGCCGTGTTTGCCGTCCGAGCCGGTGCCGCCGAGCCCCACGGAACCGCCCGAACCCGCCGAACCCCCGTCCGGCGCCTTGCCACCGCGCTCACCGGCGGAGTGCGAGGGCTTGGCGCCGCCGCCTCCCTCGTCCCCGCCCACGCTCATGCAGCCCGCTGCGGCGGCGACGGCCATGACCGTGGCGGCCAGACGGACGGGTACGTACAAGGGGCGCACGAGCAGCCACCTCCGAGGGCGGTCGTCAAAGAGTCAACGTGCCCAACTCCCGCCGCCCACAAGAGGACACGCGCCCCGTTCGAAAGCCACTCACCCGTACCCGAGCGCGTGCAGCCGCGCGTCGTCGATCCCGAAGTGGTGGGCGATCTCGTGAACGACCGTCACCTCGGTCTCCGCGACCACGTCCTCGCGGGAATCGCACATCCGCAGCGTCGGTCCCCGGTAGATCGTGATGCGGTCCGGCAGCACCCCGGCGTACCACTCGCCCCGGTCGGTCAACGGCGTGCCCTCGTACAGCCCGAGCAGCTCGGGATCGTCCGCGGGCGGTTCGTCCTCGACGAACACCGCGACGTTGTCCATCAGCCGCGTCAACTCCGGCGGAATCCGGTCCAGCGCCTCGGCGACCAGTTCCTCGAACTCCTCGCGCGTCATCTCCAGCACACGCCCATTCTCCGGTACGACCCCGCCGTACGAGAGGCATGAGCACGTCCGCATATCCGCGGTCGGACTTGGGCATACGGGACCAATGGCCCGCGTCCCCGCCGCAGTCCTGAACGCCCGGAGCATCCTGAACGCCCTACGCAAGCCCCCGCGAGCCCTCGCCCGCCAGTACGGCAGGCGTCGCTCCCACCCGTCCGTCGAACTCGTCCACCAGCCGCATCCCTGGGTCCGCGCACTGGGCCTGGTGGCCGTCGTCCTTCTGGGTGCCTGGCTCGGTCTGCTGATCGTCGGAAACGTACGGGTCCCGGTCGGCCCCATGAACACGACGATGACCCTGCGCCCGTCCCTGACCGGCGGCACGAAGATCAACGTCTCCCCGCTCGGCGCCCTCCAGCTCGACAGCCACCAGGCCCCGGTCCGCCTCGACGTCAACGTCGACCAGCTCGACCCGGAACGCTCCCAGGCCCTGGTCGACCACCCCGAGCGCCTCTCCGGCCTCCAGGACGAGGTCGCCGCGGACGTCGAGCACGGCACCCTCGACCTCGCCCTGCGCTCCTGCGTCGCCGTGGTCGCCGGCGCCACGGCACTCGGCCTCGCGGTCTACCGCCGCCCCCGCCGGGCCCTCGCGGCCGGCGGCCTCGCCCTCACCCTCCTGGCGGCCTCCGGCGGCACGGCGTACGCCACCTGGAACCCGGAGTCGGTCCTGGAGCCGAGGTTCTCGGGGCTGCTCTCCTCCGCCCCCTCCCTGGTCGGCAACGCGCGCAGCATCGTCACCGAGTTCGACGTCTACCAGAAGGAGCTGGCCCGCCTGGTGACGAACGTGACGAAGCTCTACGACGTCACGTCCACCCTCCCCGCCTACCGGCCGGACCCCACCACCATCCGGGTCCTGCACGTCTCCGACATCCATCTCAACCCCGCGAGCTGGAAGATCATCGCCTCGCTGGTCAAGCAGTACAAGGTCGATGTGATCGTCGACTCCGGCGACACCATGGACCACGGCACGGCCGCGGAGAACGGCTTCCTGGACTCGATCCCGGACCTCGGGGCGCCCTACGTGTGGGTCCGCGGCAACCACGACTCCCTGACCACCCAGCGGTACATGGAGGGCCTCAAGGGCGTCCACGTCCTCGACAACGGCGAGGCGCGGACGATCGCCGGGCTGCGGTTCGCGGGCATCGGCGACCCCCAGTTCACCCCCGACCGCTCCACGAACCCCGGGGCCGACGAGTCGCAGGAGGCGGCGGGCGCCCGGCTGGCCGCGGCCCTGCGTGCGCAGCGGGCCGCCGGCACCCCGGTCGACCTCGCGATCGCCCACGAGCCGTCGGCGGCCCGCGAGGTCGACGGCGAGGTCCCGATGATCCTGTCCGGCCACCTCCACCACCAGGAGATGGAGGTCATGGAGAAGGGCACGCGGCTGCGCGTCGAGGGCTCGACGGGCGGCAGCGGACTGCGGGCCGTCGAGGGCAAGTACCCCGACCCCATCGAGGCCTCGATCCTCTACATGGACCGCGACACCCGCCGCCTCCAGGCCTGGGACGAGATCAAGCTCGGCGGCCTCGGCCTCACGACCGCGGAGGTCAGCCGCCACCTCCCCGAGGACAACCAGCCGGGAGCCACCCCCTCCCCCACGGCCCCGGGCACGGGCCCGGACACGGGTTCCGCCACGGCCTCGCCCACGGGCAGCCCTTAAACCGTTTTGGCGATACCTCCCGGCATCCCATATGCTTCTCACGTCCCCGACGCGCTGAGAAGCGCCCAGGCGGGCCGATAGCCCTCATCGTCTAGCGGCCTAGGACGCCGCCCTTTCAAGGCGGTAGCACGGGTTCGAATCCCGTTGGGGGCACGCAACACCGTGTGCGACACTGTTCGTGCACAAAGCTTGGTCCTGTGGAGCAGTTTGGAGTGCTCGCCACCCTGTCAAGGTGGAGGCCGCGGGTTCAAATCCCGTCAGGACCGC
>NZ_LJBR01000094.1 GCF_001282115.1 Streptomyces sp. NRRL B-24085
ACCTACGAGTTGAAGCCGGTGGACGGCTCCGCCGTGGCCGCCGTCGAAGAGATCCCCACCCCGGACACCCCCACCATCGAGACCCTCGCCGCCCAGCTCGGCGTCGAGGCCTCCGCCACCCTCAAGAACCTCCTCGTGAAGGTCGACGGCGAGATCGTGGCCGTCGGCGTCCCCGGCGACCGCGAGGTCGACCTGGACAAGGTCGAGGCGCACTTCGCGCCGGCCGCCGTGGAGCTGGTGACGGCGGAGGACTTCACCGGCCGCCCCGACCTCGTCCGCGGCTACGTCGGCCCCCAGGGCCGTCAGGAGAAGCTCAAGTACATCGCCGACCCGCGCGTGGCCCCCGGCACCGCCTGGATCACCGGCGCCAACAAGGAGCACACGCACGCGAAGAACGTCGTCGCCGGCCGTGACTTCGAGGTCGACGAGTACGTCGACGTCGTGGTCGTCCAGGAGGGCGACCCGTGCCCGAAGTGCGGCACCGGCCTCAAGCTGGACCGCGCCATCGAGATCGGCCACATCTTCCAGCTCGGCCGCAAGTACGCCGACGCCCTCAAGCTCGACGTCCTCGGCCAGAACGGCAAGCCGGTCCGCGTGACCATGGGCTCCTACGGCATCGGCGTCTCCCGCGCGGTCGCCGCCCTCGCCGAGCAGACCGCCGACGACAAGGGCCTGTGCTGGCCCGCCGAGGTCGCCCCGGCCGACGTGCACGTCGTCGCCGCCGGCAAGGCCCTCCAGATCGAACTGGCCCTCGACGTCTCCGAGAAGCTGCGCGAGGCGGGCCTGCGGGTCCTCGTCGACGACCGTGCCGGTGTCTCCCCGGGCGTGAAGTTCACGGACTCCGAGCTCATCGGCGTACCGAAGATCCTGGTCGCGGGCCGCCGTTCCGGCGAGGGGGTCCTGGAGCTCAAGGACCGCCGTACCGGTGAGCGCGAGGAGCTGACGGTGGACGAGGCGATCGCCCGCCTGACGGCCTAGGGGAAACCGGCACAGGGTGAGGCGGCGTCCCCGGGCGCCGCCTCACAGCCACCCGGCGAACTCCAGCAGCAGCTCCGCGTCCCGGGGCCGCCCCACCCGCAGCGCCCGCACCCCCGACTCCACGGCCCGGAACAGCGTCCATCCCCGCAGCCGCTCCTGGTCGACCTCCAGGGACTCCGCGAGCCGCTTGATCCGCCGGCGGGTCGTCGCCGCTCCCGAGGGCGAGGCGATCAGGTCCTCCACCCGGTCCCGCACCAGCCGGGCGAGATCGAACGCGCACTCGCCGACCACGGGGTCGGGCCCCACGGCCAGCCAGGGGGACCGGGTGCCCGCCAGCACCTTGCTCTGCCGGAACGTGCCGTGCAGCAACCGCTCCTCCGGCGGCGCGGCCAGCAACGACTCCCGCGCGTCGAGAGCCGCGCTCACCAGGCCCGACACCTCCGCGGAAGCGCCCCGCATGGCAGCCGCCTGCCGTCCGGTCCGCTCGGCCACCGTCTCGAACACATGCTCGCCGGGCGGCTCGACCCACAGCCGCCGCAGGGTCCCGGCCGCCTCCAGCAACGCCTTCGCCTCCGGCAGCGACCGCACGGACACATCGGGATGCAGCCGTTCGAGGAGCAGCACCCCCTCGGCGACGAAGGGCTCCACGAGCTGTACGGCCCCCCGCCCGTCCCAGTGCGCGAGAGCCGCCCGCTCGCTCTCCGGACGGGCCCGGGGCGGGGCCAGCTTGAGCACGGCCGGCGTCCCGTCGGGCCGCCGCACGAGCACGACCAGGCTGCTCCGGCCGCCGGGCACCTGGACCCGCTCGGCGGTCAACTCGCGCACCGCGACGGCCTGTTCGGCGGCGCCGGGCAGCCGGTCCACCCAGTCGTCTGCGTCCGGCAGGCTCTCGCCGAGCGCCCGCACCAGCCGCTGAGGTGGTTCGAAAGCCATGCGCGAGTCGTTCCCTTCCTGTACCGCGTTACGCCGGGGGGTTCGCCGGGGAGACCGAGGCCGGGGACGAGGACGCCCCCGTGGCCGTCCGCTCGGCGAGCCCAGGGAAGGCTACGCTCTCGCCGCGCCAGCGCACGGCCCGCACCGCGGCCTCCCGCAGTGCCCCGGCGGCCGTGCTCCGCCGCCCGCCCCCGGTTGCCCGCACCACGTCGGAGTACACCCCGGCCACCCGGTCCTCCAGGGCGGCGGCGAGCCGTACCGCCGCGGCCGAGTCCGGAACCGGGAAGGGCAGCGCGTACGCCGCCGCCGCGGCCACCGGCGTGCCGCCCAGGTCCCGCACCGCACGCGCCAGGGCGTCCCGGCGGGCCCGGTGGGCGTCATAGGCGGACATGGCCTCCGCGCGCCGCTCCTCGCGGATCCGGCCGCCGACGACGCCGTAGCCGTAGACGGCGGCGTGCTCGGCGGCCAGCGCCTTCTGGAGGGCCTCCAGCTCCCGCTTCTCGCTCATCGGGCACGCTCCGTCAGCAGATAGGCGTGCGCCGCGCCGGCCGCCGCCACCGAGGCCAGCAGCCGGGCCAGCTCGCCCGGCACGTCCAGCAGGGCCTCGGCCCGCCGGTCGGCGAGCTCGCGCTCGGCGGCGGCGAGCTGGGCGAGGGCGTCTCCCTCGGCCGCGGGCACGGCCACCGACGGCGAGGGCTCGGGCGTGGGCGAGGCGCTGCGCGACGCGCCGGGGGAGGCCGGGGAGACCCGCTCTCCGAACGCCTCCGCATGTCGCAGCGCCGCCGCCCGCAACGGCCCCACCCGCTCCGCGAGCGTGGGATGGGCGGCCAGGACGGCGTCGTACCGCCCGACGAGCCCGCGGCTGTCCCGGGCCGCCTGCACGCGGACCCGCTGGGCTACGGAAGGGCTGCCGGAGGTGCCCCCCTCGCCGCTTCCGGACCCGTCGGAGCACCCCACGAGGAGGGCGCCCCCGGCGACCGAGGCGAGCAGGGATCTTCTCCGCGGCCCCGGGGGGACGCGCGACGGAGGCGGGTACGGCACGGCAGACGTCCTCAGGAAGCTCGTACGAACACACGGGCGGGAGGTCGGGCCCGCCGGCGATCACGGTACCCGCGCATCCGCGGTCACCTGGAAGCAACACCCTCCGCGACCGGATACCCTTTGACCAGACACGCGACCTACCCACAACAGCACACGCGGCCGAGGAGTCACCCGGATGAGCACCACCCAGAGCGAGAGGCTGCGAGAGCTCCTGGAACCGCTCGTCACCTCCCAGGGCCTGGATCTCGAAGAGATCGCCGTGGACTCCGTAGGACGGAAGCGGGTGCTGCGCGTCGTCGTCGACTCGGACACGGGTGCCGACCTGGACCAGATCGCCGATGTGAGCCGCGCGCTCTCGGCGAAGCTCGACGAGACCGACGCGATGGGCGCCGGGGAGTACACCCTCGAGGTCGGCACCCCGGGCGCGGAGCGCCTCCTCAAGGAGCACCGGCACTTCGAGCGTGCCGTGGACCGGCTGGTGAAGTTCCAGCTCACCGAGGGCGGGGAACTGGTCGCCAGGATCCTGAAGGTCGACGACGAGGGCCTCGACCTGGAAGTGCCCGGTGTGAAGGGCCGCAAGGCCACCGCCCGCAGACTCGCCTTCTCCGACTTCGACAAGGCGCGCGTGCAGGTCGAGTTCAGCCGCAAGGACAAGAACGAAGAGGAGGCGTAGCCGTGGACATCGACATGAGTGCCCTGCGGGGCTTGGTACGGGAGAAGGAGATCTCCTTCGACCTGTTGGTCGAGGCGATCGAGTCGGCCCTCCTCATCGCCTACCACCGCACCGAGGGAAGCCACCGCCACGCGCGCGTGAAGCTCGACCGGGACTCCGGACACGTGGTCGTGTGGGCGAAGGAGGACCCCGAGGACCTCGAAGAGGGCCAGGAGCCCCGGGAGTTCGACGACACCCCGTCCGACTTCGGCCGTATCGCCGCCACCACCGCCAAGCAGGTCATCCTGCAGCGGCTGCGCGACGCCGAGGACGACGCGACGCTCGGCGAGTACGCGGGGCGCGAGGGCGACATCGTCATGGGCGTGGTCCAGCAGGGCCGCGACCCGAAGAACGTGCTGGTGGACATCGGCAAGCTGGAGGCCATCCTGCCGGTGCAGGAGCAGGTCCCGGGTGAGACCTACCCGCACGGAATGCGGCTGCGGTCGTACGTCGTACGAGTGGCGAGGGGCGTGCGCGGTCCGTCCGTCACCCTCTCCCGCACGCACCCCAATCTGGTGAAGAAGCTCTTCGCCCTGGAGGTGCCGGAGATCGCCGACGGCTCCGTCGAGATCGCCGCGATCGCCCGCGAGGCTGGCCACCGCACCAAGATCGCCGTACGGTCCACCCGTTCGGGCCTGAACGCCAAGGGCGCCTGCATCGGCCCCATGGGCGGCCGTGTGCGCAATGTCATGGGCGAGCTGAACGGTGAGAAGATCGACATCGTCGACTGGTCGGACGACCCGGCCGAGATGGTGGCGAACGCCCTCTCACCGGCCCGGGTCTCCAAGGTCGAGGTCGTGGACATGGCGGCCCGCTCCGCGCGGGTGACCGTCCCCGACTACCAGCTGTCCCTCGCCATCGGCAAGGAGGGGCAGAACGCCCGGCTCGCGGCCCGGCTCACCGGCTGGCGCATCGACATCCGTCCGGACACCGAGCAGGCAGCCGACGGCACCGGGGAATAGATCCAAGCCGTCGGTGGCTTAGATCACGACAACAACCGTTCGATCCCTGCCCCCAAGGGGTGAGGTCGGTACGGGGAGGTAGACTTAAGAGTGTCTGGCCGGACGCCCGACCGCGCATGCCCTGAACGCACCTGTGTGGGATGCAGGCAGCGAGCGGCCAAGACCGATCTGCTGCGCATCGTGGCGATCAAGGACGCATGCGTCCCTGATCCTCGCGGTACGCTGCCCGGCCGGGGTGCGTACGTCCACCCCGCCCTGGTCTGTCTCGACCAGGCGGTACGCCGCCGGGCGTTCACGCGGGCGTTGCGCGCCCCGGGAGCGCTCGACACAAAGGCGTTGCGCCAGTACGTCGAGCAGACAGACAGTTGCTGAGCAGGCAACACCGTAAGAAGCGTCGCGCGGAGCCCCCGTGCGGCCCAGGTACCCCGCGAGTTGGAAGTAGGTCGAGATTGCGATGAGCACTCGATGAGCACGCGATGAGTACGCCCATGAAGTAGCGACGGTCCGGACGCAACCCGGACCTAAAAGGAGCGAAGTGGCTAAGGTCCGGGTATACGAACTCGCCAAGGAGTTCGGTGTGGAGAGCAAGGTCGTCATGGCCAAGCTCCAGGAACTCGGTGAATTCGTCCGTTCGGCGTCTTCGACCATCGAAGCGCCCGTCGTCCGTAAGCTGACGGACGCCCTCCAGCAGGGCAACGGAGGCGGCAAGCCCGCCCCCGCACGCAAGGCCGCCCCGGCACGTCCGGCGGCCCCCTCTCCCGCGCAGGCTGCCCGTCCGGCCGCCGGACGTGCCGGGGCGGCCTTGCGTGCGGGGG
>NZ_LJBR01000095.1 GCF_001282115.1 Streptomyces sp. NRRL B-24085
GTACTGCAGGGGGGACCCTGTGGGAGAGTAGGACACCGCCGAACAATTTTTGAAAGGGTTGGATCCTGAACTTCGGTTCGGGGTCCAACCCTTTTTTGTTGTGCGTCACTTGAAGTTCACGTTGCGCCACCACCATCCGCAGCATGGGTACTGCTGCAATGCTCAGGGCCGCCGGCGTCGGAGTCGGTGACGAGGTCGTCGTACCGGCCTTCGGGAACGTCGAGGTCGCCGAGGCGGTGACACTCGCCGGTGCGCTTCCGGTGTTCGCGGACATACATCCGGTCAGTTACTGCCTTGACGCGTCCGCTGTCGAAGCGGCCGTAACTCCGCGCACGGCGGCCGTCGTTGTCGTCCACCGCTTCGGACGGCCGGCCGACATGGCTGCGCTGCTCGCGGTCGGGCGGCGGCACGGGTTGCTGGTGCTGCAGGAGGGCGAGTCCGAGGCGCCGTACGACGAGACAGCGCAGCGTCGGGAGCGGGCCTGTTATCTCGACGGGAAGTTGCGCGGGGTGCGCACGCCCGATGGCGGGGACGGGCACACGTATCAGCAGTACGTCGTGCGGGTGCCCGGCAACGGGCGGCCGGACCGGGACGCGTTCGCCCGGGCCTTGCGGAGCAAGGGTGTTGACTGCCGTGTGCCGGTGAAGACGCCCGTGCACCGGCTGCCCGAGTTCCGGCGTTGTGTGTCGTTGCCGGAGACCGAGTCGGCCGCCGACGAGACGCTCGCCCTGCCGGTGGATGCCTCGCTGACGAAGCGGGACATGCAGCGGGTCGTGGCCGCGTGCAATGCGCTCGGGGGACTGCTTCAGCCCGCTTTCTGAACGAGTTGGGAGCACGGGTCTGTTCGGGGTATGATCTATTCCGTTGCCGCGGGGGAAACCTCGAAAAGGCAACAGGCCCCCTTAGCTCAGTCGGCAGAGCGTCTCCATGGTAAGGAGAAGGTCAACGGTTCGATTCCGTTAGGGGGCTCCAGCAAAAAAGGCCCCGCCCATTCGGGCGGGGCCTTTTTCGTGCGCTCTCTCAGTCGTTGTCGCTCTCTCAGTCGTTGTGCAGGCCCGGGACGCGCATCGCCAGGATCGCCATGTCGTCGGACGGGGCGTCGGAGGCGAAACGCTCGACCGCGCGCATGATGCGGGCCGCGACCGCGCCGGCCGTCAGGCCCGTGCAGGTGGTGAGGACGTCGGCGAGACCGTCGTCGCCCAGCATGCGGGTGCCTTCCCGGCGCTCGGTGACGCCGTCCGTGACGCAGAGGAGGACATCGCCCGGGTCGAGGGTGACCGTCTCCTCGTAGAGCTCCAGGTCGTCCATGACGCCGAGGAGGGGCTGGGGTTCGGCGGCCGGTTCCACGGTGCCGTCCTGGCGCAGCCGGAGCGGGAGGGGGTGGCCGGCGCAGACGACCTTCAGGCGGGCGCTGCCGTCCTCCTGCGGCCACAGCTCGCCGTAGAGGAGGGTCAGGAAGCGGCTGCGGGCGCCCTCGTCGAGGATCGCGGAGTTCAGGCGCTCCAGGACGGCCGGGCCGCTCAGGCCCTCCCTGGCCAGGAGACGCAGGGCGTGCCGTGCGAGGCCTGTCACCGCCGCCGCGTTCGGGCCCGTGCCGCAGACGTCGCCGATGGCGAAGCCGTACGCGCCGTCGCTGATGGGGAAGACGTCGTAGAAGTCACCGCCGACCTCGTTGCCCTCGCCGGCCGCGCGGTAGATGACCTCGACCTCGACGCCGTCGATCTCGGGGAGCTCGGGCGGCAGGAGGCTGCGCTGGAGGGACTGGCTGATGGCCGTGCGCTCGGAGTAGAGGCGGGCGTTGTCCAGGGCGAGGGCGGCTCGGCGGGACAAGTCTTCGGCCAGTTCCAGGATTTCCTGGCGGAAGTGCTCGTCGGCGGGCTTGCCGAGGGTCAGCATGCCGATGACGCGGTTGCGGGCGACCAGGGGGAGGACGACGGTCTCGCCGCCGACCGCGGAGGCCGTGGCGAGGGTGGGGCCGATCCCGGAGGCGATCTGGTGGGTGGGGCCGCCGCTGAGGCCGAGGCTGCGCATGGAGCTGCGCAGGGCCGCCTGGTGGGCGGCCTCGGCGGGAGCCGACCAGACGCGGGCGCCGGGAGTGGGGACCGGGTCCGGGGGCTGGATCTTCGACAGCAACGACTTGATGCCGTCGATGAGTTCCTCGTCCTCGTGCAGGACGTACGACAGATAGGGATCCGAGGCCTGGTCGGCGATCGTGTAGACGGCGCACCAGGTGGCCAGGGTGGGGACGGTCATCTGGGCCATGAGTGCCAGCGTCTGGTCGCGGTCCAGGGTGCCCGCGAGGAGGTCGGAGGCCTCGACGAGGAAGCTCAGGGAACCGCGTCGCAGGCGTTCGAGCTCGCCCAGGCGGGCCGACTCGACGGCCAACGCGATGCGGTCGGCGGCGAATTGGAGGCGCAGGGCCTCTTCGTTCGAGTATCTGCCGGGGCCCTCCGCGGCCACGCCGAGGGAGCCGGTGAGGCGGCCCTCGACCTTCAGCGGGACCGTGACGACCGAACGCATGCCGGTGCCGCTCAGGAGCGGTACGGCACCCGGAACGGCCGACAGGTCGTCGTGGACGGCCGGCATGCGGGCGGAGCCGTATCTGCCGGGGCCCGCCTCGACGGGCACGCGCGCGAAGCGCTGGCGGGCGGAGGGCAGGCCGGTGGAGGCGCGGACCTCCAGCTCCGTCTCGTCGTCGGTCGCGAGGAGCAGGAAGGCGGAGTCGCCGTCGAGCATGTCGCGCGCGCGTTCGACCGTGCGCTGGAGGAGGCCGTCGAGGTCGTCCGGGGCGGGGGAGCCGATGAACACCTCGAACGGATCGGCGCTCTGGCCGTCGGCGGAGGTGGCCGTGTCGGTGGCCGGGCCGCGCAACGGTGTCTGGAGTACGGCCCGCTCGTGGTCGCGCACCAGGAGGCACACCGTGGAGGGCTCGCCGCCGGTGTCGCGGACGCGCAGGTGGGAGGCGTAGACCGAGGTGACGCGGCCGTTGGCGGCCCTGATGCCGTAGCTGCCCTCCCAGCGCGAGAGCTGGAGGGCCTCGGCGATTCCGGTGCCGGTGCCCGGGGTGTGCGGCCAGGCCGCGAGGTCGGTCAGGGGCTTGCCGATGACCTGTTCGGCGGCGTAGCCGAAGAGTTCCTCCGCGTCCTCGTTCCACGAGGTGATGGCGCACGTGCGGTCGATCTGTACGACGGCGACGCGGACGCGGCCGTCGGCCAGCGGGAGGAGGTCGGCGGGCAGCGAGGGACCGGCCGTGCGGGTGCCCACCGGGCGTTCGGGCAGGTCGAGTTGGAACCAGACCTGCTTGTGGGTGGGCGTGTACTCGACGCCCCACCGGCCGGCGAGCGCCGCGCAGAGCTGGAGGCCGCGGCCGCCCTCGCGGTCGAGGTTGCCCATGTTGACGGCCTGGCCCTGGAGGGGGATCTCCCGCTCGGGGTAGCGGTCGGCCACCTCGATCCGTACACCCTCGTCGCTGCGCAGGCACAGCACGTCGGCGGAGGTGCCGGCGTGGACCACGGCGTTCGTGACGAGTTCGCTGGTGAGGACCACCGCGTCGTCGACGATGTCGGCGAAGCCCCAGCCCTGGAGGGTGTCCCGGACGAAGGAACGGGCGGTCGCGACCGATCGTCCGAGGGGCTCGAAGCTGGCGGCCGCGCGCGCGGTGATCACAGAACTCCTCGACCGGTTGTCGACGTGCAGGGCTGCCTGGCCGACCGGCTCGTGCCGCTGCTGCGGCAGACCGCCCGTCGGCCGGGGATCCGGGTTCTGTCCCCCGGGGATCAGTCCGGTGGTCATGTGTGCGGCCGCCCTCCGATGCCCGCTCGTGCTCGTGCCACCGCCCAGGCCGGACGGGACCGGCTCGGCTGGACAGCCGCATGCAAGGTTACTTACCTTCGACGGCCATGCGGATGCCGGTCTGCAGTGTTTCCGTCCGGAGGGTGTGCGGACGATGTGCGAAGCTGCCGAACTGTTATGGCCGGGTTCTACCAGGGTGAAACACTGGGCAGGCTTCTGAAGAAGGTTCGGGCAGGCCGAGTGGCTTGCGCGTACGGCGGGCAGCAGCCCGTGGTGCGGCTCCGCACGCCTGGCTGAAACATCGCTGTAGTAGGCAGAAGCACGCGACAGCAACCGGTGTGCCGTGCGGTGGCACCCGAGCACAGCAGTAACGGTCGACCCCTGCGGGAGGGACACAGTGGAGTCTGGCGCAGCGACGCGGGGCACTAGGACGCGCGCGAAGGGTGGACAGTCCCCGAGCGGCCAGCGCAAACCGCGGGGCGGGACCACCGCGGTCGACACGGCTGCCCTGGACCGGCTGCTGACGGCGCTGGTCTCGATGCGCGACGGGAACTTCCGCAAGCGGCTCACCGTGTCCGGCGACGGCGTGATGTCGGAGATCGCGGCCGTCTTCAACGAGGTCGCCGACCGCAATCTGCATCTGACGGGTGAGCTGTCCCGGGTGCGGCGCATGGTGGGCCGTGAGGGCAAGCTCACAGAACGGCTGGAAACAGGCGCCTGTGAGGGCTCCTGGGCGGCCGCCATCGACGCCTCCAACGCGCTCGTGGACGATCTCGTACGGCCCGTCTCCGAGGTCGGCCGGGTGCTGTCCGCGGTCGCGGAGGGCGACCTGTCGCCCCGGATGGAGCTCAGGACCCAGTCGCCGGACGGGACCGGGCATCCGCTGCGCGGGGAGTTCCTCAAGGTCGGGCGGACGGTGAACAACCTTGTCGACCAGCTGTCGACCTTCACCGACGAGGTCACCCGGGTGGCCAGCGAGGTCGGTACCGAGGGCAAGCTCGGCGGGCAGGCACGCGTGCGTGGCATGTCGGGCTCCTGGAAGGACCTGACCGAGTCCGTCAACACCATGGCGTACCGGCTGACGGCCCAGGTGCGGGACATCGCGCTGGTGACCACGGCGGTCGCCAAGGGTGACCTGTCCCGCAAGGTCACCGTGCACGTGGCCGGCGAGATGCTGGAGCTGAAGAACACCGTCAACACGATGGTCGACCAGCTCTCCTCCTTCTCCTCCGAGGTGACCCGCGTCGCACGCGAGGTGGGCGTCGAGGGCGAGCTCGGCGGCCAGGCGCAGGTGCCGGGTGTGGCCGGGGTGTGGAAGGACCTCACCGATTCGGTGAACCTCATGGCCGGCAACCTGACGGCCCAGGTGCGCGGGATCGCCCAGGTGACGACGGCGGTCGCCAGCGGTGACCTGTCGCAGAAGGTGACGGTGTCCGCACGCGGCGAGGTCGCCCAGCTCGCCGACACGATCAACCAGATGACCGAGACGCTGCGGATCTTCGCGGACGAGGTCACACGCGTGGCCAACGAGGTCGGTGCCGAGGGCCAGCTCGGCGGACAGGCGAACGTGCCGGGTGCGGCGGGGACGTGGAAGGACCTCACCGACTCGGTGAACACGGTCTTCCGGAACCTCACCACCCAGGTGCGGGACATCGCCGCCGTGACCACGGCCGTGGCCAACGGTGACCTGTCGCAGAAGGTCACCGTCGACGTGGCCGGCGAGATGCTGGAGCTGAAGAACACCGTCAACGGGATGGTGGACCAGCTCTCCGCGTTCGGTGCGGAGGTCACACGCGTGGCGCGCGAGATCGGTGTCGAGGGCGAGCTGGGCGGTCAGGCGCAGGTGCCCGGGGCCGCCGGTACCTGGAAGGACCTCACCGACTCCGTCAACACCGCGTTCAGGAACCTCACCGGCCAGGTGCGGAACATCGCCCAGGTGACGACGGCGGTGGCCAACGGCGACCTGTCGCAGAAGGTCACCGTGGACGTCTCCGGTGAGATGCTCCAGCTGAAGAACACCGTGAACACGATGGTGGACCAGCTCTCGGCGTTCGCCGACCAGGTGACGCGGATGGCCCGGGACGTGGGCACCGAGGGCCGGCTGGGCGGTCAGGCCGTGGTGCCCGGCGTCTCCGGGACCTGGAAGGAGCTCACCGACTCCGTCAACTTCATGGGTGGCAACCTCACCTCGCAGGTGCGGCAGATCGCCCAGGTGACGACCGCGGTGGCCCGGGGTGACCTGTCGCAGAAGATCGACGTGGACGCGCGCGGGGAGATCCTGGAGCTGAAGAACACCATCAACACGATGGTGGACCAGCTCTCCGCCTTCGCCGACCAGGTGACGCGGGTGGCCCGCGATGTGGGCACCGAGGGCCGGCTCGGCGGACAGGCGCAGGTGCCCGGCGTCGCCGGTGTGTGGCGTGACCTGACGGACTCCGTGAACGGAATGGCGGGAAACCTCACGGCCCAGGTGCGGAACATCGCCCAGGTGGCCACCGCGGTGGCCCGAGGCGACCTGTCGCAGAAGATCGACGTGGACGCCCGGGGCGAGATCCTGGAGCTGAAGAACACGCTCAACACGATGGTCGACCAGCTCTCCAGCTTCGCCGACCAGGTGACGCGGGTGGCCCGTGAGGTGGGCACCGAGGGCATCCTGGGCGGGCAGGCCGAGGTGCAGGGTGTCTCCGGCACCTGGAAGGACCTCACGCAGTCCGTGAACTTCATGGCGAACAACCTGACCATCCAGGTGCGCAACATCGCCGAGGTCACCACGGCGGTCGCCAAGGGCGACCTCTCGAAGAAGATCACCGTCGACGCGAAGGGCGAGATCCTCGAGCTCGTCACCACCGTCAACACGATGGTCGACCAGCTGTCGTCCTTCGCCGAGCAGGTGACCCGGGTGGCCCGTGAGGTGGGCACCGAGGGCATCCTGGGCGGCCAGGCGCACGTTCCGGGTGTCACGGGCATCTGGAAGGACCTCAGCGACAACGTGAACCTGATGGCCAACAACCTGACCATGCAGGTGCGCAACATCTCCCAGGTCGCGAACGCGGTCGCCAACGGTGACCTCACGCGGACGGTGACGATCGAGGCGCGCGGTGAGGTCGCGCAGCTCGCCGACACCTTCAACACCATGGTGAAGACGCTGAGTTCGTTCGCCGACCAGGTCACCAAGGTGGCCCGTGAGGTGGGCACGGACGGCATCCTGGGCGGCCAGGCGCGGGTGCCCGGTGTGGCCGGCACCTGGAAGGACCTCACCGAGTCCGTGAACCAGATGGCGTCCAACCTGACCGGTCAGGTGCGGAACATCGCCATGGTGACCACCGCCATCGCCAAGGGTGACCTGACCAAGAAGATCGACATCGACGCCCGCGGCGAGATCCTGGAGCTGAAGACGACCATCAACACGATGGTCGACCAGCTCTCGTCCTTCGCCGAGGAGGTCACCCGTGTCGCCCGCGAGGTGGGTACCGAGGGGCAGCTGGGCGGCCAGGCACGCGTGCGTGACGTCGACGGCACCTGGCGCGACCTGACCGAGTCCGTGAACGAGATGGCAGGAAACCTCACCCGGCAGGTGCGCGCGATCGCCCGCGTGGCGACCGCGGTGACCCGGGGCGACCTGAACCTCAAGATCGACGTGGACGCGTCCGGGGAGATCCAGGAGCTCCAGGACTACATCAACAAGATGATCGCCAACCTGCGCGACACCACGATCGCCAACAAGGAGCAGGACTGGCTCAAGGGCAACCTGGCCCGTATCTCGGCGCTCATGCAGGGCCGCCGGGACCTGGAGGACGTGGCCTCGCTGATCATGAGCGAGCTGACGCCGGTGGTGACTGCGCAGCACGGCGCGTTCTTCGTCGCGATGCCGCTCCTGGACGGCAAGGACATGAGCGCCGAGGCCGAGGACCAGTACGAGCTGCGGATGCTCGGGTCGTACGGCTACTCGATGGGCTCCATGCCGACGTCGTTCCGGCCGGGCGAGGCGCTCATCGGGACGGCCGCTGAGGAGAAGCGCACGATCCTGGTGGACAACGCGCCCAGCGGCTACCTGAAGATCTCCTCCGGTCTCGGAGAGGCGCCGCCCGCGCAGGTGATCGTCCTTCCGGTGCTGTTCGAGGGCAAGGTGCTCGGTGTCATCGAGCTCGCGTCCTTCACGCCCTTCACGCAGATCCAGAAGGACTTCCTCAACCAGATCGCCGAGATGATCGCGACCAGCGTCAACACCATCTCCGTCAACACCAAGACCGAGGTGCTGCTGAAGCAGTCGCAGGAGCTGACCGAGCAACTGCGCGAGCGGTCGGCCGAGTTGGAGAACCGGCAGAAGGCCCTCCAGGCGTCCAACGCCGAGCTGGAGGAGAAGGCCGAGCTGCTGGCCCAGCAGAACCGTGACATCGAGGTGAAGAACACCGAGATCGAGGAGGCGCGGCAGGTCCTGGAGGAGCGTGCCGAGCAGCTCGCCGTGTCCATGCGCTACAAGAGCGAGTTCCTGGCCAACATGTCCCACGAGCTGCGGACACCGCTGAACTCGCTGCTGATCCTCGCCAAGCTGCTCGCCGACAACGCCGACTCCAACCTCACCCCCAAGCAGGTCGAGTTCGCCGAGACCATCCATGGCGCGGGCTCCGACCTGCTCCAGCTCATCAACGACATCCTCGACCTGTCGAAGGTCGAGGCGGGCAAGATGGACGTCTCGCCGACGCGCATCGCGCTCGTGCAGCTCGTGGACTACGTGGAGGCCACCTTCCGGCCGCTGACCGCGGAGAAGGGCCTCGACCTGTCCGTGCGGGTCTCGCCTGAGCTGCCCGCCACGCTGCACACCGACGAGCAGAGGCTGCTCCAGGTGCTGCGCAACCTGCTGTCCAACGCGGTGAAGTTCACCGACTCCGGGGCCGTCGAGCTGGTCATCAGGCCCGCGGGCCGGGATGTGCCGGTGGCGATCAGGGAGCAGCTGCTGGAGGCCGGTTCGCTGCGCGACCCGGACGCCGACCTGATCGCGTTCTCGGTGACCGACACCGGCATCGGCATCGCGGCCAGCAAGATGCGGGTGATCTTCGAGGCGTTCAAGCAGGCCGACGGCACGACCAGCCGCAAGTACGGCGGCACCGGTCTCGGGCTGTCGATCTCGCGGGAGATCGCGCAACTGCTCGGCGGAGAGATCCACGCGCAGAGCGAACCGGGACGCGGATCGACGTTCACGCTGTATTTGCCGCTGCACCCCAGCGAACTGCCGCCGCAGGGCTACCAGCAGTCCATGCCCGCCCTGGAGGCCGGCGACCTGGTGGCGTCCACGTCGGAGAACGGGCTGTCCGGGCCCGAGGTCGAGACGCCGGCCGAGGTGAAGTCGTACCAGGAGACGCAGAACGGTGCCGCGGCGCTCTTCCGGCGCCGGCGCAGGACCGCACCGGCCCTGGAGCAGCGGATCGGGCAGCCGGACCAGTGGTCGGCGGTGGAGCACCAGTCCGCGCCGCAGCCGCGCCGGGGCATCCGGTTCGGCGGGGAGAAGGTCCTGATCGTCGACGACGACATCCGCAACGTCTTCGCGCTCACCAGCGTCCTCGAACAGCACGGGCTGTCGGTGCTCTACGCGGAGAACGGCCGCGAGGGCATCGAGGTGCTGGAACAGCACGAGGACGTGGCGGTCGTCCTGATGGACATCATGATGCCCGAGATGGACGGGTACGCGACGACGAACGCGATCCGCAGGATGCCGCAGTTCGCCGGGCTCCCGATCATCGCGCTGACCGCCAAGGCCATGAAGGGCGACCGGGAGAAGGCGATCGAGTCGGGCGCCTCCGACTACGTGACCAAGCCGGTCGATCCCGATCACCTGCTGTCGGTCATGCAGCAGTGGATGCGGGGGGAGTGAGGGGAATCATCGAAGTTCACGCGGAGTTGCTGACTCAGTGTGCCCGACGCCGTGTAGAAGTACGGGATTCGGGGAACCTTCTGGTCTCCCGCTACGTTTCTGCTACGTGCACAGTGACATCACGGTGACAGGGTGTGGCGACAGACAGGGTGCGGCTACGATGACCGGCACAAGGACGGGCGGCGAAAGGGAGTCGTCCCCAGGGGCGGCACCCGGTGCACATCCGGGGCGAGGAGGGCGGGCCATGGTGCAGAAGGCCAAGATCCTCCTGGTCGATGACCGGCCGGAGAATCTGCTGGCGCTGGAGGCCATCCTCTCCGCGCTCGATCAGACACTGGTGCGGGCATCGTCCGGGGAGGAAGCGCTCAAGGCGCTGCTCACGGACGACTTCGCGGTGATTCTGCTGGACGTCCAGATGCCTGGCATGGACGGTTTCGAGACCGCGGCGCACATCAAACGGCGGGAGCGGACCCGGGACATCCCGATCATCTTCCTCACCGCCATCAACCACGGTCCGCACCACACCTTCCGGGGGTACGCGGCGGGTGCGGTGGACTACATCTCCAAGCCGTTCGACCCGTGGGTGCTGCGCGCCAAGGTCTCGGTGTTCGTCGAGCTCTACATGAAGAACTGCCAGCTCCGGGAGCAGGCGGCGCTGCTGCGGCTCCAGTTGGAGGGCGGCGGCGGCAAGGCGGCGCTCGGGGACACGAAGGAGCCGGCGGGGCTGCTCGCCGAGTTGTCCGCGCGGCTCGCGGCGGTCGAGGAGCAGGCCGAGGCGCTCTCCAAGCAACTGGACGACGAGTCCGCCGACGCGGCCGCGGTGGCCACCGCGGCCCATCTCGAACGCAAACTCACGGGGTTGCGGCGGGCGCTGGACGCGCTGGAGCCGGGCACCGGGAGCTCGCCGTCGTTGCCCTCGCAGAACTGAGCGGAACCACTGCCGGACACCGAACCGACCGGCGTGTGGCGCAAGTGATCCCGCCTTCCTCGTGGGTGAGCCCGCGTCAGCGCGACACCTCTTCAGAAGCGACACGAACGGGTGAAGCAGTGGGCACACGTGTCCGCGGTCGTCTCCACCGGTAATCTCACACCCATGGCCTCACGTCCCTCCGCAGCCAAGAAGCAGCCCGCCAAGAAGGCTGCCGCTCCCGCGAAGGGTCCGGCGAAGAAGGCCGCTGCCAAGAGAGCACCGGCCAAGAAGGCGCCCGCCCGCAAGCCCCCGGCGAAGAAGGCCGTGCCGCCGAGGCCGGCGCCCAGCCCGACCGGTGGCCTCCTCCGCCTCATCCGCGCCGTCTGGCTCGGCGTCGCCCACGCCGTCGGCGCGGTGTTCCGCGGGATAGGGCAGGGCGCGAAGAACCTCGACCCCGCGCACCGGAAGGACGGCGTGGCCCTCCTGCTCCTCGGCCTCGGCCTGATCGTGGCCGCCGGTACCTGGTCGAACCTGCGCGGCCCCGTCGGCGACCTCGTCGAGATCATCGTGACCGGCGCCTTCGGCCGGCTCGACCTGCTCGTGCCGATACTGCTCGCGGTCATCGCCGTACGGTTCATCCGGCACCCCGAGAAGCCCGAGGCCAACGGCCGGATCGTGATCGGGCTGTCCGCGCTGGTCATCGGCGTGCTCGGGCAGGTCCACATCGCGTGCGGCGCGCCCGCCCGCAGCGACGGCATGCAGGCCATAAGGGACGCCGGCGGCCTCATCGGCTGGGGAGCGGCGACCCCTCTGACGTACACCATGGGCGAGGTCCTCGCCGTACCGCTGCTCGTGCTGCTCACCGTCTTCGGGCTGCTCGTCGTCACGGCTACCCCGGTCAACGCCATTCCGCGACGGTTGCGGGAGCTCGGTGTGCGGCTCGGGATCCTGCCCGACCCGGTGGACGAGTTCGGGGAGGACGACGAGCGTTACGACGAGCAGTGGCGTGAGGCGCTGCCCGCGCGGGGACGCAAACGGGGGCCGGCGCCCGCGCCCGAGGCGTACGACCCCGACGGGGCGGAGCAGGAGGCCCTCTCGCAGCGTCGTGGACGCCCCCGGCGGTCCGCGGTCCCGCAGCCCGCGATGGACCGGCAGATGGACGCCGTGGACATCGCCGCGGCCGCCGCGGCGGACCTGGACGGCGTCGTCATGCACGGCCTGCCGCCCTCGCCGCTGGTCGCCGACCTCACCCACGGCGTCAGCGTGGGCGACCGGGTGGAGACGACCCCCGTACCCACTCCGGTCCCGGCCGCGCGGCCCAAACAGGAGGCGCGGCCCAAGCAGGACAAGCTCAAGGTCGAGGTCGCCGACCTCACCAAGCCCGCCCCCGAGGCTCCGAGCGAGATGCCCGCACGCGCGGAGCAGCTCCAGCTGTCCGGCGACATCACCTACGCGCTGCCCTCCCTCGACCTCCTGGAGCGCGGCGGGCCCGGCAAGGCGCGCAGCGCGGCCAACGACGCGGTGGTCGCCTCGCTGACGACCGTCTTCACGGAGTTCAAGGTCGACGCCGCCGTCACCGGCTTCACGCGCGGACCGACGGTCACGCGCTACGAGGTCGAGCTCGGCCCCGCCGTGAAGGTCGAGCGGATCACCGCGCTGGCCAAGAACATCGCGTACGCCGTCGCCAGCCCGGACGTGCGGATCATCAGCCCCATCCCCGGCAAGTCCGCGGTCGGCATCGAGATCCCCAACACCGACCGCGAGATGGTCAACCTCGGTGACGTGCTGCGGCTCGCGGCGGCCGCCGAGGACGAGCACCCCATGCTGGTCGCGCTCGGCAAGGACGTCGAGGGCGGCTACGTGATGGCCAACCTGGCGAAGATGCCGCACGTGCTCGTCGCCGGAGCCACCGGTTCCGGTAAGTCGTCGTGCATTAACTGCTTGATCACTTCCATCATGGTCCGCGCGACCCCCGAGGACGTGCGCATGGTCCTCGTCGACCCCAAGCGCGTGGAGCTGACGGCCTACGAGGGCATCCCGCACCTGATCACGCCGATCATCACCAACCCGAAGCGGGCCGCCGAGGCGCTCCAGTGGGTCGTACGGGAGATGGACCTCCGCTACGACGACCTGGCGGCGTACGGGTTCCGGCACATCGACGACTTCAACGAGGCCATAAGGAACGGCAAGGTCAAGCTGCCCGAGGGCAGCGAGCGCGAGCTCCAGCCGTACCCGTACCTGCTGGTGATCGTCGACGAGCTCGCCGACCTGATGATGGTCGCCCCGCGGGACGTCGAGGACGCGATCGTGCGGATCACACAGCTCGCGCGCGCGGCCGGCATCCACCTGGTGCTCGCCACCCAGCGGCCGTCGGTGGACGTCGTCACCGGTCTGATCAAGGCGAACGTGCCCTCGCGGCTCGCCTTCGCCACCTCCTCGCTCGCCGACTCCCGGGTCATCCTCGACCAGCCGGGTGCCGAGAAGCTGATCGGCAAGGGCGACGGGCTGTTCCTGCCGATGGGCGCCAACAAGCCCACCCGTATGCAGGGCGCCTTCGTGACCGAGGAAGAGGTCGCGGCGATCGTCCAGCACTGCAAGGACCAGATGGCGCCGGTCTTCCGGGACGACGTCGTCGTGGGCACCAAGCAGAAGAAGGAGATCGACGAGGAGATCGGCGACGACCTCGACCTGCTGTGCCAGGCGGCCGAGCTGGTCGTCTCCACGCAGTTCGGGTCGACCTCCATGCTCCAGCGCAAGCTGCGGGTCGGGTTCGCGAAGGCGGGCCGGCTGATGGACCTGATGGAGTCCCGGGGCATCGTCGGACCCAGCGAGGGATCCAAGGCTCGTGACGTTCTTGTGAAGGCTGACGAGTTGGACGGAGTGCTCGCGGTGATCCGCGGGGAGGCTTAGAGGGAGCCCCGAGCGGGTGCGGCCACCGATGTTCGATCGTGACTCACCCGTAAGGGATCATCGAGCAACCGTTTCCCTTCGACGCACGTCAAGTTGAGGGAAGCAAAAAGTCGCTGCCCCGCCATCGGCGTGTTCGGCCATTCCGATGGCGTACAAAGTCCCACCGCCCGGTTGCCCCACCCTTTCGCACCCCCCCTAGACTGAACCTCCAGCACAGGTGGCTTAAACGCTCGAAAGGCGCCCCCGTGTCCATCGGCAACTCCCCTGAAGACGAGCGTCCGTTCGAAGACGACCGGCAGGAAGCCCACCTCTCCGTCGGCCACGCCCTGAAACAGGCGCGGATCGCGGCCGGGCTGACCGTCGACGACGTCAGCAACGCCACCAGGGTCCGCATCGCCATCGTGCACGCCATCGAGGCGGACGACTTCGCCCCCTGCGGTGGCGACGTCTACGCCCGGGGCCACATCCGGACCCTGGCCAAGGCCGTCCATCTGGATCCGGCACCCCTTCTCGACCAGTACGCCGCCGATCACGGCGGCGGCCGTCCGGCCCCCACCCCGGCCGCCCCGCTGTTCGAGGCGGAGCGCATCCGTCCCGAGCGGCGCGGACCCAACTGGACCGCGGCCATGGTCGCCGCGATCGTCGCGGTGGTCGGCTTCGTCGGATTCACCGCCTTCAAGGGCGGCGACGACGGCGGGACCACACAGGTCGCCGACGGCACCACGCCCTCCACCAGCAAGTCCCCGACGCCCAAGGCCGACAGGACCACCAAGGACCCGAAGCCCACGCCGTCCGACAGCGCCATCGCGGCAGCACCGCAGGACAAGGTGACCGTGCAGGTCAGCGCCGACGACGGCAAGAGCTGGATCCTCGCCAAGGACCACAACGGCCGGACCCTCTTCGACGGACTGCTCAAGCAGGGCGACACCAAGACCTTCCAGGACAGCGACAAGATCAACCTCGTCCTCGGTGACGCCGGCGCGATCCAGCTGTACGTGAACGGCAAGAAGATCGACGACGACTGGCAGCCGGGAGCCGTGGAGCGCCTGACCTACACGAAGGGCGACCCGCAGGTCGGCTAGGCAGCTGTTCGGTTTCCGTTTCGAAGGGGTTGGCCGGGATCGGCCAACCCCTTCGACGTGGGGTGTCAGCGGGACGAAGTAGTCTTGAGCCCATGCCTGAACGCCGTACCGTCGCACTTGTCACTCTTGGCTGCGCCCGCAACGAGGTGGACTCGGAGGAGCTCGCAGGCCGTTTGGAGGCGGACGGCTGGGATCTCGTGGAGGACGCCGCGGACGCGGACGTCGCCGTCGTCAACACCTGTGGCTTCGTCGAGGCCGCCAAGAAGGACTCCGTCGACGCCCTCCTGGAGGCCAACGACCTCAAGGGGCACGGCAGAACCCAGGCCGTCGTGGCGGTGGGCTGCATGGCCGAGCGCTACGGCAAGGACCTCGCCGAGGCGCTGCCGGAAGCGGACGGGGTGCTCGGCTTCGACGACTACGCCGACATCTCCGACCGGCTCCAGACCATCCTCAGCGGGGGCATCCACGCCGCCCACACCCCGCGCGACCGGCGCAAGCTGCTGCCGATCAGCCCGGCCGAGCGACAGCAATCGGCGGCGTCCGTCGCGCTGCCGGGCCACGGTCCGGCCGAGGAGGCCGTTCCCGCCCCCGCGGACCTGCCGGAGGGCCTCGCCCCGGCCTCGGGCCCCCGCGCGCCCCTGCGGCGCCGTCTGGACGGCTCCCCGGTCGCCTCGGTGAAGCTCGCCTCCGGCTGCGACCGGCGCTGCTCCTTCTGCGCCATCCCGTCCTTCCGCGGCTCCTTCATCTCCCGCCGCCCCTCGGACGTCCTCAACGAGACGCGCTGGCTGGCCGAGCAGGGCGTCAAGGAGATCATGCTGGTCTCCGAGAACAACACGTCGTACGGCAAGGACCTCGGCGACATCCGGCTGCTGGAGTCCCTGCTGCCCGAGCTCGCCGAGGTGGACGGCCTCGAGCGGGTGCGCGTCAGCTACCTCCAGCCCGCCGAGATGCGGCCCGGCCTGATCGACGTGCTCACCTCCACCCCCAAGGTCGTGCCCTACTTCGACCTGTCCTTCCAGCACTCCGCCCCCGACGTGCTGCGCGCGATGCGCCGCTTCGGCGACACCGACCGCTTCCTGGAGCTCCTCGACACCATCCGCGGCAAGGCTCCCGAGGCCGGCGTGCGCTCCAACTTCATCGTGGGTTTCCCCGGCGAGACCGAGGCGGACCTGGCCGAGCTGGAGCGCTTCCTGAACGGCGCGCGACTGGACGCCATCGGTGTCTTCGGGTACTCCGACGAGGAGGGCACCGAAGCCGCGACGTACGAGAACAAGCTGGACGAGGAGGTCGTCGCCGAGCGGCTCGCGCGGGTCTCCCGGCTCGCCGAGGAGCTCGTCTCGCAGCGCGCCGAGGAGCGTGTCGGCGAGACCGTGCACGTCCTGGTCGAGTCCGTCGACGAGGAGGGCGTGTACGGCCGCGGCGCGCACCAGGCGCCCGAGACCGACGGCCAGGTGCTGCTCACGAGCGGCGAAGGCCTGAGTGTCGGCCGTATGGTCGAGGCGAAGGTGGTCGGGACGGAAGGTGTCGACCTGGTGGCCGAGCCGCTCGACGGCTCGCTCGGGTGTAGTGAGGAGGCGGGCAGATGACCGGAGTTCCGGCGTCCGCCGCGGGTGGCCCCTCCGCTGCGAAGGGCGGACCGGCGGCCGGGGTCCCGGGTGCCGCGTCCGGCGCAGCCCCGAGCGTCCCCTCGGACGTGGTCTCCGGTACGGCTGCCGTCGTCCCCGGCGTCGGGGTCGTGGCCGGAGCGGCTTCGGAGGCCGACGCCGACTCCGGGGCGAAGCACGCGCGGGCGAAGATCGCGGCCGCCGCCGTCGACCAGGCCAGCGTCTGGAACATCGCCAATCTGCTGACCATGCTCCGGCTGGTCCTCGTGCCCGGCTTCGTCGCCCTGATGCTGGCCGACGGCGGGCACGACCCCGCGTGGCGGTCGTTCGCCTGGGCGGCCTTCTCGATCGCCATGATCACCGACCTGTTCGACGGGCATCTGGCACGCACCTACAACCTCGTCACCGACTTCGGGAAGATCGCCGACCCCATCGCCGACAAGGCGATCATGGGGGCCGCGCTGATCTGTCTGTCCGGGCTCGGCGACCTGCCCTGGTGGGTGACGATCGTCATCCTCGGCAGGGAACTCGGGATCACCCTCCTGCGTTTCCTCGTCATCCGGTACGGCGTGATCCCGGCGAGCCGGGGCGGCAAGCTCAAGACCCTCAGCCAGGGGATCGCCGTGGGGATGTACATCCTGGCGCTCACGGGGTGGCTGGCCACCGCGAGGTTCTGGGTGATGGCTGTGGCGGTCGTGCTGACCGTCGCGACCGGGCTGGACTATGTGAGACAGGCCATTGTGCTGCGCCGGCAGGGAATCGCCGAGCGCAAGGCGGCGTTGGAGGAGACGGAAGCGTGAATTCCTCAGCCGCCCAAGTGGTGCGACTACTCACCGTGAAGGGTCAGACGCTCGCGGTCGCCGAGTCGCTCACCGGCGGACTGGTTGCGGCGGAAATCACAGCGACCCCCGGCGCGTCCCGGGCGTTCCGGGGTTCGGTGACGGCCTACGCCACCGAGCTGAAGCGTGAGCTGCTGGGTGTCGACGCCACCCTGCTGGACCAGCGGGGTGCGGTGGATCCGCAGGTCGCGGCCCAGATGGCGGCCGGAGTGCGCAAGGCGCTCGGAGCCGACTGGGGCATCGCGACCACCGGAGTCGCGGGCCCCGAACCCCAGGACGGCAAGCCCGTCGGCACGGTTTTCGTGGCTGTCGACGGACCCTCCGCAGGCGCTTCCGAGGCAGCGGGTGGCGGGAAAGTGACCGCGCTGCGGTTGAACGGCGACCGCGCGGAAATTCGTATGGAGAGTGTACGGAGCGTACTCGCACTCCTCCTGGAGGAGCTCGCGAGCGAACAGACCGGAAATGAGCGGGCACAGGATACGGAACGGAACGGGGGGTTTTGATGTTTGCAGCCCTGAGTGAACACGACATCGCTCCCCGCACGGCCGCGGCGCAAGGCGGTACGGTGGGGCGTGAAGGATGCGGCTACGCGGTCCGAGGAGGGAGCCACCGATGATTCTGCTCCGTCGCCTGCTGGGTGACGTGCTGCGTCGGCAGCGCCAACGCCAGGGCCGTACTCTGCGCGAAGTCTCCTCCTCCGCCCGAGTCTCACTCGGCTATCTTTCCGAGGTGGAGCGGGGGCAGAAGGAGGCTTCCTCCGAACTGCTCTCCGCGATCTGCGACGCGCTGGACGTACGGATGTCCGAGCTCATGCGGGAAGTGAGCGACGAACTCGCCCTCGCCGAGCTGGCCCAGTCTGCTGCGGCCACCCCGAGCGAGCCCGTACCGGCGCCCGTGCGCCCGATGCTGGGTTCCGTGTCGGTGAAGGGTGTGCCACCGGAACGAGTGACCATCAAGGCGCCGAGCGAAGCGGTGGACGTCGTAGCGGCGTGACGCTCGCGCTCGGTGTGCCGATGGCTCGCCGAGAGGAAGTCTGCGAGGCCCCGGACGGGCTTCTCCAGTTGGTCTGGAGAGGCGCCGGTCGGGGTTTTCGTGCATCTTGGAGCGACGGCCGCGCCGGTGCGTCCGTGTGCCCTTGGTGCGCCCTCCCCGCGGATCGGGCGGCTGTCTGGCGTCCGGGCTGGAGGTGGCTGCATGGCGGGGCCGACAGTGGGCCGGGGTGTGGCTCTCGGGCTCGGAGCACTGTGGTGGTGGGCGGTGGCACGGCTGGTGCTGGCGCCGGGCGCCGGGGTGCTCGAAGGGGCGGTCGCGGCGGGCG
>NZ_LJBR01000096.1 GCF_001282115.1 Streptomyces sp. NRRL B-24085
ACGCCAACCGTCAGGGCGGCACCCCCGCCACCCCCCTCCCCGGCGGCCTCGCGGGCACGCCCTCCGTCCTCGTCGGCTGGCTGCTCACCGCCGTGGGCCTGGCCCTCGCCGGCCCCGGGCTCACCCACCTCTGCGGCCGTCTCCTCCAGTCCACCCGGCCCGGCGCCCTCCGCCTCCTCGCCGGACGCGTCCTCATGGCCGAGGCCACCCGTATCGGCCGCCCCTTGGGCATCGTCTGCGCGGTGGCCTCCGGCGCCTACGCCATGACGACGCTGTACGACCCGACGGGCCCCGAGGTGGGGCCCCTCACCACGCTCGGCCTGCTGCTCGTGACGAGCTGCACGCTCGCCACGCTGCTCACCGCCGCCGTGGAGGCGAAGCAGGCCAGGTCGGACACCACGGCCGCGCTCGTCCGGCTCGGCGCCCCCGCGACCATGCTCCGCAGCGCGGCGGCCCTGCGCGCCGGCGCCCTGCTCGCCCTGTTCGGCCCGCTCACCCTGGTCGTGGCCGAGCTGGCGGCCCTGCCGCTGACCGGCTGAAGAAAAATCCCGCGGCAGCGATGAGTTGTGCCGCCCTCGTCCGTCTACCCCCGCGTACCGCACGCACCCGATGGGAGAGACTCCGATGACCACGCCGGCCTACCAGCAGATGATCTTCATCAACCTGCCCGTGAACGACCTCGACGCCTCCAAGAAGTTCTACACGGGGCTCGGCTACACGCTCAACGAACAGTTCAGCGACGACAAGGCGGCCTCCGTCGTGATCAGCGAGACGATCGTCGCGATGCTGCTCACGAAGCCGTTCTACGCGACGTTCACCAAGAAGGAGATCGCGGACGCGACGAAGACCAGCCAGGTGCTGCTCTGTCTGAGCGCCGAGAGCCGCGCGAAGGTGGACGAGCTGGTCGAGAAGGCCGTCGCCGCCGGGGGTACGGCCAACGACGACGTGCAGGACCAGGGCTTCATGTACGGCCGTTCCTTCAACGACCTCGACGGCCACGGCTGGGAGGTCGTGTGGATGGACCCGGCGGTGATCCAGGGCTGATCCCCGGGGCCGGGATGCGGCGTGCGAGCATGGGCGGGTGCAGACGAGCCCCGCCCACGCGGCACACCACGACGACCGTGAGATCGAGACGCTCGAGGAGTTCGACGCGGTCGTACCGGCCCGCGGCACGCTGGCCGGTTTCCGGGTCCAGTCCGTCGATCTGACGGACCGGACAAGGGAGTTGCTGGCCACCGACACTGCGGGCGCCGTCTTCCTCGGCTGCCCGATGCGGGAGAGCGCGGCGGAGAAGCTCCGCACAGACGGCGCCCTGGTCTTCCCGCCCGTCCCGCACCTGCCCTTCGACCCGTACCGCGGACTGCTCTACTCCCCGGACGAGTTGTTCGACGGGCTGGAAAAGGGCTACGAGCAGACTCCCGACGCCCTCGCCTACGCCTGGTTCCAGCGGACCAAGTCCGACGGCGACATATACGCGTCGATGCTCCGCTCCATCCACGACGACGCCGTCTCCGACGCCCTCGACGAACTCCTGCGCGGCGCGAGGGTCGTGGGGGTGATGGGCGGGCACGCGATGGCCCGCGGCACCGAGGAGTACGCCGGTGCCGCCCGCCTCGGCCGCGAACTGACCCGCGCCGGGCTCACCGTGGCCACCGGTGGCGGACCGGGCGCGATGGAGGCGGCCAACCTCGGCGCCTACACGGCCCCCTTCGAGGACGCCGCGCTCGACGAGGCGTGCCGACTCCTGGCCGCGGCACCCTCGTTCACGCCCTCGATCACCGACTGGGCGCGCGCCGCCTTCGAGGTCCGCGCCCGCCGGCCCCGGGGCGGCCTCTCCGTCGGCATCCCGACCTGGTTCTACGGGCACGAGCCGCCGAACGCCTTCGCCTCGCACATCGCCAAGTACTTCGCCAACGCCACCCGCGAGGACGGTCTGCTCGCCCGCTCGAACGCGGGGGTGGTCTTCCTGCCGGGCGCCGCCGGCACCGTGCAGGAGATCTTCGACAACGCGACGCCCAACTACTACGAGTCGCGCGGCGAACCGACTCCGATGGTGCTCGTGAACCGCGCGCACTGGACGGAGAAGCTGCCCACCTGGCCGCTGCTCCAGGCGCTCGCGCGGGAGCGGTCGATGGAGGCCCGAATCGCCCTTGTTGACCGGATCGAGGACGCTCCGGCGGCGCTGAAACGTCTCGCCGGGTAATAAGAAGGCAAAGCCAACGACTGTAAGGCGCCTACACGTTGACACTTCTTATGCAGCGCTTATAGACCTGTGAGACTCCTGGGGATGGTGATGTCGCATCACCACCTCGTCAACCCCCCGCATTTGCGCACCCCGTGAAGGATGAACGTGGCATTCACGCCCATATCCCGCCGCACCTCCCGCGCCGCGCGCTTCCTCGGCGTCGCCGCCGCCTCGACCGCGATCGTGCTCAGCGCCTCCAGCAACGCCCTTGCCTGCAACATCAAGGAGTTCTCCGCCGAGGCCAAGTGTGACGGCGAGAAGGGTGTCATCACCGTCACCGACGTGGACAAGGCCGGTGTCGAGGCCACCGTCTCCGTGTACCTGCAGAACAACGGCGCCGACGCCAAGAAGGTCGGCGAGCAGAAGGTGAAGGGCTCCAAGGAGGGCACCACCATCACCTTCGAGGAGGACTGGGCGCCCAACGCCGAGTACCGCATCCACGTCGAGGCCCTGCCCTACATCAAGGGCGAGGACATCAAGCCCAACCTGACCACCCCGGCGACCGCCTGCAAGACCGAGGACACGCCGACCCCGACGCCCACGCCCACGCCGTCGGACTCCGCCAGCACCCCGGCCGAGGAGTCCCCGACCCCGACCCCGTCGGCCTCCGAGGGCACCACCGCCCCGGCGCCCGCCGAGAGCAACGCCCCGTCGCCCGCGGCCGGCGACTCCAACCTCGCCGAGACCGGTGCGAACTCCAACACCGGCCTGATCGCGGGCATCGCCATCGCCCTGGTCGCCCTCGGCGGCGGCGCGGTGTTCTTCGGCCTGCGCCGCCGTGGCGCCGGCAGCCGCTGACGCCGTACCTGAACAACAGCTGTGGCCCGTCCCCGGTCCGGGGGCGGGCCACAGCCGCGCTGTCACCCGAAGGTGGCGCGCTCCAGCCAGAACTCCAGCAGCTTCCGGTCCCCCACGACCTCCAACTCCGGGCTGTCCAGCGGCAGTCGGCGGTAGAAGGCGAGCAGGACGGCGGTCAGCGGCCCGCGCAGGGCGACGGTCGCCTTCTCGTGCCCGCGCCGCCAGACGATGACGTCCTCGGTGAGCTCGACCACCGTTCCCCACGTTCCGTCGGTGGCGTGCAGGTGGATACTGCGTCCGGGGCCGCGCAGCTCCCCCGCCGCGTCGTCCGGCATGGTCCGCTGCGCGAACTCCACGATCTGGAGCCACTCGTCGACGGCGTCGGCGGCGATGTCCGCGGCGACCTCGTAGGGCTGCCCGGCGGCGAGTGCGGCGTCGGCGCGGTGAACGGTCAGCTCGTGGGTCATCCGACGGGCCCAGAATCCCGACGTGGGAAGGCCGGACCAGGACCACACGGGGGCGTCCGGCCCGGCCTCCCTGAGCGCGGCGACGAGCATCTCGCCGGTTTCGGCGAGCCACGCGTCGAGAGCGCCGGCGTCCTCGGGCCCCTCTCCCGAGGGCACCCGGTCCTCGGGCACTTCCGCCCGCGCCCGGGTCCGCACCATCAGCTCCACCCAGCGCAGGGCGCCGCCGGTGTGCCGCACCAGTTGCTCCAGCGACCAGTCCGGGCAGGTCGGGACGGTCGCGGACAGATCGGCCCCGGAGGTCACCAAGGCCCGCAGCAGACCCACCTGGTGGGCGATCTCGTCGCAGTAGCGGTCGTGCGGGAGCGGCGTCATGCCCGCACCCTAGGCCCGCCCCCGTCAGTCCAGCACCACGATTTCCGCCGGGTCGAACTCCACCCCGACCGTATCCCCGACCTCCGGCGCCTCGCGGAGCGCACACGCGGCCTCCAGCCGCGGCCCGTCGCCCTGCGCGGGGTGCAGGTGAACGGCGACGTGCGTGCCCTTGAAGGTGCGCGCGGCGACCGTGCAGCGCAGTCCCTCGTCGGCGGCCACGAGCCGTACCCCCGCGGGCCGCACCAGCAGGCTCCGGACCCCCTGGGCGGCTCCGGAGGGCACCGGCACCTTGCCCCACGGCGTGTCCGCCGCCTCGCCCGTCACCGTCCCCTCCACCACGTTCTCGAAGCCGAGGAAGCGGGCCACGAACTCGTCCGCCGGCCGCTGCCACACCTCCAGAGGCGTGCCGGACTGGGCGATCCGGCCGTCGCGCATCACCACGACCCGGTCGGCGAGCGCGAAGGCCTCCCCCTGGTCGTGGGTGACCGCGAGCACAGTGGTGCCCAACCGCCCGAACAGCTCCCGCAGTTCCACGACCAGCCGTTCCCGCAGCGACCGGTCCAACTGCCCGAGCGGCTCGTCGAGCATCAGCAGCCGGGGCCGGGGGGCGAGCGCCCGGGCCAGCGCGACCCGCTGCTGCTCACCGCCGGAGAGCGAGGCGACGGCCCGCCGGGGAGCGCCCGGAAGACCGACGAGGGCGAGCAACTCCCGTACCCGCTCGTCCTGCTGCGCCCTGGACACGCCGTGCATCCGCAGTCCGAAGGCCACGTTGGCGCCGACGTCCCGCTGCGGGAACAGCTGGTGGTCCTGGAACATCAGTCCCACCCCGCGCTTGTGCGCGGGCACCCCGCCCTGGTCGCGCCCGTCGAGCAACACCCGCCCGGAGTCCAGCGGCTGGAGCCCGGCCACGGCCCGCAGCAGGGTCGACTTCCCGCTCCCGCTCGGCCCGAGCACACACACGATCTCGTGCTCGGCGACGTCGAGACCGGCCCCGTCGAGGACGGCCCGCCCGCCGAACCGGACCGTCGCGTCCGCAAGGCTCAGCAGCATCAGAACTCCCCGGTCCGGTCGGTCCGCAGCCGTTCGAGCACCAGGAGCGCCACCGCGCACACCACCATCAGGATCGTCGAAAGAGCCATCGCCTGGCCGTAGTTGAGGTCCCCGGCCCGCCCGAGCAGCCGGGCCACGGCGACCGGCAGGGTCGGGTTGTCGGGCCGTGCGATGAACACGGTCGCCCCGAACTCGCCCAGCGACACGGCGAAGGCGAAGCCCGCCGCGATCAGCAACGCCCGCCGCACCATGGGCAGATCGACCTCCCGCCACACCCGCCACGGCGAGGCGCCGAGCACGGCCGCGGCCTCCCGCAGCCGGTGGTCCACGGCCCGCAGCACGGGCAGCATGGTCCGCACCACGAACGGCACCCCGACCAGCGCCTGCGCGAGCGGCACCAGGATCCACGACTGCCTGAGGTCCAGCGGCGGCTCGTCGAGGGAGATCAGGAACCCGAAGCCCACGGTCACCGCGGACACCCCGAGCGGGAGCATCAGCAGCGCGTCGAAACCCCGTACGAACCGCCCCGCGTCCCGCCGCGTCAGCGCCGCCGCGGCGAGTCCCCCGACCGCCACCGCGATGCCGGTCGCGGCGAGGGCGTACTCCAGGGAGTTCCCGACCGCCTCGATCGGCGCGACGAGGAAGACCCCGCCGTCGCCGTGGGTCAGCGCCCGGTAGTAGCCGAAGTCAGAGGCGTCGAGCGAGCGCTGCACCAGCACCGCGAGCGGCAGCACGAGGAGTACGGCGACACAGCCCACGACGGCGGCCAGCAGACCCCGCTCCCCCGCGCCGCGCGGCCGCCGGGCGGTCACGGACGCGTCCACGAGCCGCAGCGCGGTCTCCCGGCGCCGCACGGTCCACGCGTGCACGGCGAGGACCGCGCCCACCGCGACGAACTGGATGAGCGTCAGCACGGCGGCCGTGGACAGGTCGAAGATCTCGGAGGTCTGCCGGTAGATCTCCACTTCCAGGGTCGAGAAGGTCGGCCCGCCGAGGATCTGCACGACACCGAAGGAGGTGAAGGTGAACAGGAAGACCATCAGCGCGGCGGCGGCCACGGCGGGCGCGAGGGCGGGCAAGGTGACCGTCCGCCAGGCTTTGAGCCGGGACGCGCCCAGCATCCGCGCGGCCTCCTCCTGGCGCGGGTCCAGCTGGGCCCACAGTCCGCCGACGGTCCGTACGACGACCGCGTAGTTGAAGAAGACGTGCGCGAGCAGGATCGCCCACACGGTGGTGTCCAGCCGTACGCCCCACCACTCGTCGAGCAGTCCGCCCCGGCCGACGAGCGCCAGGAAGGCCGTACCGACGACGACCGTCGGCAGCACGAAGGGGACGGTGACCACGGCCCGCAGCACCTGCTTGCCCGGGAAGTCGAAGCGCGCGAAGACGTACGCGCCGGGGAGCGCGATCAGGAGCGTGAGCGCGGTGGAGGCGAGCGCCTGCCAGGTGGTGAACCACAGCACGTGCCGGATGTCCGGCTGCGCGAGGACCTCGGTGATCCTGCCGAACTGCCAGGTCCCGCCGGTCTTGAGCCCGCGCGTGACGATCGCGGCGACGGGATAGGCGAAGAAGACGGCGAAGAACGCGACGGGCACGGCCACGAGTCCGAGCCGCGCCGCCGCGCTGTGGAGGGGCTTGCGGGGCCTTACTTCAGAACCAGCGAGGTCCACGACTTGACCCAGTCGTCACGGTGGTCGGCGATCTTCGCCGGGTCCATGGTCTCGGGATCCTCGGCCTGCGGACCGTACTGCGTGAACTCGGCGGGCACCTGGGCGCCCTCGACGACCGGGTACACGAACATGTTGAGCGGCATGTCCTGCTGGAACTCCTTGGTGAGCAGGAAGTCCAGGAACGCCTTGCCGCCCTTGCTGTTCTTGGCGTTGCTCAGCAGTCCGGCGTACTCGGTCTGCCGGAAGCAGGTGCCGTCGGCGACCCCGGTGGGCGCGGTCTTCGGCCTGGGATCGGCGTAGATCACCTCGGCGGGCGGCGAGGAGGCGTACGAGACCACGAGCGGCCGGTCGGCCTTGGCCTTCTTGCCTCCGGCCGACCCGGAGAACTCCTCGTTGTAGGCCTGCTCCCAGCCGTCGACGACCTTGACGCCGTTGGCCTTGAGCTTCTTCCAGTAGCCCTCCCAGCCGTCGTCCCCGTACTTCGCGGCGGTCCCGAGCAGGAAGCCGAGCCCCGGCGAGGAGGTGGAGGCGTTCTCGGTGACGAGGAGGTTCTTGTAGGCGGGCTTGACCAGATCGTCGTACGACGTCGGCGGCGCGAGCTTGTGCTCGGCGAAGTACGCCTTGTCGTAGTTGACGCAGATGTCGCCGGTGTCGACGGGCGTGACCTTGTCGCCGTCGACGCGGTACCCCGCCTTGACCGTGTCGGCGCCCTTGGCCTCGTACGGCTGGAAGAGACCGTTGTCGAGCGCGCGGGAGAGCAGGGTGTTGTCGACGCCGAAGAAGACGTCGCCCTGCGGGTTGTCCTTGGTGAGGATGGCCTTGTTGACTGCCTGCCCGGCGTCGCCGTCCTCCAGGACCTTGACCTCGTAGCCGGACTTCTTCTCGAAGTCGGCGAGGACGTTCTTGGAGACGGCCCAGGAGTCGTGGCTGACCAGGGTGACGGTCTTGGACTCGGAGCCGGAGCCGGTGCTGTCGTCGGACGAGGACCCGCACGCGGACAGCGTGACCAGGCCGAGGCCGACGACGGCAGCGAAGAACTTCTTGTTGTTCACGGTGATGACCGAACTTCCTACCCAGAATGACCTGGGCGAGGTTCAGAGGGTCTGCGGCCCGATCGCCGCACTCTCAGCGCTGTCGCGCTCCCCTGTCGGATATGTAGATGTACGTACGAACGTCAGACTACCGCTCGGTGGCGGCGAGCTGACCACAGGCCCCGTCGATCTCCTGCCCACGGGTGTCCCTGATGGTCACCGGCACCCCGTGGGCGGCGATGGCCTCGACGAACGCCTTCTCGTCCTCGGGCCGGGAGGCCGTCCACTTCGAC
The DNA here is from genome assembly GCF_001282115.1 of Streptomyces sp. NRRL B-24085. Taxonomy (GTDB): domain Bacteria; phylum Actinomycetota; class Actinomycetes; order Streptomycetales; family Streptomycetaceae; genus Streptomyces. Next base: position 7,927 of record NZ_LJBR01000096.1, read on the forward strand.
CCCGGAGTGGGGTTCAGCGGGATGAGGTTGACGTGCACGGGCTTGCCCCTGAGCAGCCGCCCGAGCCGGTCCCCGCGCCACGCCTGGTCGTTGATGTCCCGGATGAGCGCGTACTCGATGCTGAGCCGCCGCCCGGACTTCTCGACGTACTCGAACCCGGCGTCGAGGACCTCGCGCACCTTCCACCGCGTGTTCACCGGGACGAGGGTGTCGCGCAGCTCGTCGTCGGGGGCGTGCAGAGAGATCGCGAGCCGGCACTTGAAGCCCTCGTCGGAGAACCGCTGGATGGCGGGCACGAGCCCTACCGTCGACACGGTGATGCCGCGCTGGGAGAGCCCGAGCCCGTCGGGGGCGGGATCGGTGAGCGCGCGGATGGCTCCGACGACCCGCTTGTAGTTGGCGAGCGGCTCGCCCATGCCCATGAAGACGATGTTGGACAGTCGCGCGGGCCCGCCCGGAACCTCGCCGTCCCGCAGCGCCCGCATCCCGTCCACGATCTGGTGGACGATCTCGGCGGTGGACAGATTCCGGTCCAGTCCCGCCTGTCCGGTGGCACAGAAGGGGCAGTTCATCCCGCAGCCGGCCTGCGAGCTGATGCACATGGTCACCCGGTCCGGGTACCGCATGAGCACCGACTCCACGAGCGTCCCGTCGAACAGCCGCCACAACGTCTTGCGCGTGGTCCCCTGGTCGGTCGACAGATGCCGTACGACGGTCATGAGCTCGGGAAGCAGCGCCTCCTGGAGCTTGCCGCGCGCACCGGCCGGGATGTCCGTCCACTCCGCCGGGTCGTGCGCGTACCGCGCGAAGTAGTGCTGCGAGAGCTGCTTGGCGCGGAACGGCTTCTCCCCGATCCCCGCCACGACCTCCTTGCGCTCGGCAGGAGTGAGATCAGCGAGGTGCCGCGGCGGCTTCTTGGCCCCGCGGGGGGCGACGAAAGTGAGTTCTCCGGGTGCAGGCATAACCCTTCCAGTGTGGCAGATCAATGCGGGGAGCCCGGGCCGGAGCGGGGTGGGGGTGGTCACCTGGTGCGATGATCACTTCGGAGGGGTGCAAGTGGACATGCTTGAACTGATGGAGTGGCTGGCCGAGCGCGGCGTCACGACCGTGTTCAAGGTCGACGGTGACCGCATGGTCGAGCGACGGGCGGCGTGGATGGTCATCGTCAGCGGTGGGGCACTCGGCGAGGACTCGTTCTTCCGTGCCGATCTGGCGAGGCCCGACGCATGCCTGGATGCGTTGCTCGCCCACCTGGAGAGCAAGGGGCTGTCCCCGTTCGCGTAGGGCTACGCCCGGTGCCGCCGAAGCCTGGGCGCCCTCCCCAGGGAAGGCGGCCCTGACGACGCGGCCCCCGCCCTGAGATCAGGACGGGGGCCGCGAGGCCGTACAGGAGAAGTCAGCCCGAACCCACGAACAGCACCAGCAGCAGCCACACCACCGGTGCCGTCGGCAGCAGGGAGTCCAGGCGGTCCATGATGCCGCCATGGCCCGGCAGCAGCGTGCCCATGTCCTTGATGCCGAGGTCCCGCTTGATCATCGACTCGCCGAGGTCACCCAGCGTCGCGCTGGCCGCGACCGCCAGCCCGAGCAGCAGGCCCTGCCACCACGCGCCGTCGTCGATCAGGAACTCCATGCACAGCGCACCCGCGGCCATCGCGAACGCCACCGCTCCGACCAGGCCCTCCCGGGTCTTGCCGGGGCTGATGCGCGGCGCGAGCTTGTGGGTGCCGAAGCGCCAGCCGACCGCGTAGGCGCCGGTGTCGCTGACGACGGTCAGGAGCAGGAAGGTCAGGACACGTGCGGCCCCGTCCTCGGCCGTCAGCATCATCGCGACGAACGTGGCCAGGAACGGGACGTAGAACGCCGCGAAGACACCCGCCGTGACGTCCTTGAGGTAGCCCTCCGGCGGTTCCGTCATCCGCCAGACGAGGACCGCGAGTGCCGTGAGCGCCATGGCCACCCAGGCACCCTCCGCGCCCCGGACGTACCCCGAGACGACCATCGCGGCCCCGCCGAGCGCCAGCGGCACGAGCGGCGCCTTGATGCCCTTGCGTTCCTCCAGCCGCTTCGTCAGCTCCCACAGCCCGACCACGACGGCGACCGCTATCACGCCGACGAACGCGGCCTTGACGAAGAACAGCGACGCGATGATCACGACGCCGAGTCCGACACCGACCCCTATGGCCGCACCCAGGTCCCGCCCCGCGCTCTTCTTCTGCGGCGCGGGCGCCGGCTGCGAGGAGTCGGGCATGGGCTCCGGATTCTGCGTCTGCGGTGCCGCCGCGTAGGGCTGCGCCGATGCGGTGTCTTCACGGAACGTCCCGTGGCGGGACGCCTCGTCGCGGAACAAGGGACCACTCAGCCGAGCGGCCCCCCGGTCGTCATCCTGGGCGTCGCCGTACGGGGGTACGGCGGGTCCGTCGGGCACGATGGGCATGGGCCGAGTGTGCTGCGCGTCATGCGCATCGTACGCGGGACCCGCCGGGGCAGCCCCCTGGACAGGCCCCTGGTCGGACGGCCCCCAGTACCCGGCGTGGGGCGGCGTCGCCCAGGAAGAGTCGTTCATCAGACCTCGAGAAGCTCCGCTTCCTTGTGCTTGAGGAGCTCGTCCACCTGAGCGACGTACTTGTGCGTCGCGTCGTCGAGCTCCTTCTCCGCACGGCGGCCCTCGTCCTCGCCGACCTCGCCGTCCTTGACGAGCTTGTCGATCGCGTCCTTGGCCTTGCGGCGGACCGAGCGGATGGACACGCGCGAGTCCTCGGCCTTGCCCCGGGCCACCTTGATGTAGTCGCGGCGGCGCTCCTCGGTGAGCTCGGGGAACACCACTCGGATGATGTTGCCGTCGTTGCTCGGGTTGACGCCCAGGTCGGAGTCGCGGATCGCCTGCTCGATGTTGCGCAGCGCGGACTTGTCGAACGGGGTCACCACGGCCATGCGCGGCTCCGGCACGGAGAACGAGGCCAACTGGTTGATCGGCGTCGGCGCGCCGTAGTAGTCGGCCACGATCTTGTTGAACATCGCCGGGTGCGCACGCCCGGTACGGATCGCGGCGAAGTCCTCCTTGGCGACCACGACGGCCTTCTCCATCTTCTCCTCGGCCTCGAGGAGGGTCTCTTCGATCACCACTTGCTCCTGCGTGTCTTGAGTAGGCCCGGCTGCTGTTCCATGTGCGTGGGGGCGGCGGCCGGCTGCGTCGCGTCTTCTTCCTGCACGGTTCCCGACCGGCAGGACATTGTCCATCCCCCGGTCAGGGACCGGGGACATCCCCGGGTCAGTCCCGGCTGCCCTGCTCACCCACAAGCGTGCCGATCTTCTCACCCTTGACGGCTCGCGCGATATTTCCCTCCGCCAGGAGCTCGAACACCAGGATCGGGAGCTTGTTGTCCCGGCACAGCGTGATGGCGGTGGCGTCGGCGACCTTGAGGTCACGGGTGATGACCTCGCCGTAGCCGAGGGCGTCGAACTTGACGGCGTCGGGGTTGGTCTTCGGGTCGGAGTCGTAGACCCCGTCCACGCCGTTCTTGCCCATGAGCAGCGCCTCGGCGTCGATCTCCAGGGCGCGCTGCGCGGCGGTGGTGTCGGTGGAGAAGTACGGCATGCCCATACCGGCGCCGAAGATGACCACGCGGCCCTTCTCCAGGTGGCGCACGGCCCGCAGCGGGATGTACGGCTCGGCGACCTGGCCCATGGTGATGGCGGTCTGCACCCGGCTGTCGATGCCCTCCTTCTCCAGGAAGTCCTGGAGGGCGAGGCAGTTCATCACGGTGCCGAGCATGCCCATGTAGTCCGAGCGGGCCCGGTCCATGCCGCGCTGCTGGAGTTCGGCACCCCGGAAGAAGTTGCCGCCGCCGATGACGACGGCGATCTCGGCGCCGTCCCGGACGACGGCGGCGATCTCGCGGGCGATCTTGTGCACCACGTCGGGGTCCACACCCAGGCCCCCGCCACCGGCGAACGCCTCTCCGGACAGCTTCAGCAGAAACCGGCCGCGTACTTTGCCGTCGTCGCTCTTCTGGGCCTTGGTGGTCATGGGGATCCCGCCTCTTTCACCTGTTGCACATACGAAGAAGGCCACTGCCGGTGGGAACTGGTTCGCATCCCATGCGCGGCAATGGCCTCCTCGTCAGATCTGCTGTCGTCCGCCACGCGCGTGCGTGGCGGCGTACCGGACGACTGCTGACGACCCTATAGGGCCCGCGCGTCGCTCGCGGTACGGACTCAGATGCCGACCTTGATACGCGTGAAGCGCTTCAGGGTGACACCGGCCTCGTCCAGGACCTTCTGGACCGACTTCTTGGGGTCGAGCGCGTACGGCTGACCGAGCAGCGTGGCGTCCTTGAAGAAGCCGTTGACGCGACCCTCGACGATCTTGGCGATCGCGGCCTCGGGCTTGCCCTCGGCGCGGGTGGTCTCCTCGGCGATGCGGCGCTCGGACTCGACGACCTCGGCCGGCACGTCCTCCTTGGAGAGGTACTTCGGCGCGAAGGCGGCGATGTGCTGGGCGACACCGCGCGCGGTCTCCGCGTCCGGCTTGTCCAGCTCGACGAGGACACCGATCTGCGGGGGCAGGTCGGGCATCGTGCGGTGCATGTACGCGGTCACGTAACCGTCGGCGAACTGCGCGAAGCGGTCCAGGACGATCTTCTCGCCGAGGTTGGCGTTGGCCTCGTCCACGTACGCCTGGACGGTCTTGCCGGCCTCGATCTCGGAGGCGAGCAGGGCCTCCAGGTCGGCCGGGGAGGTCGCGGCGACGTGCTGCGCGATCTTGTCGGCGACGGCCTGGAACTTCTCGCCCTTGGCGACGAAGTCGGTCTCGCACTTGAGCTCGACGAGGACGCCGGAGGAGTTGTCGTCGGCGATGATGGAGACCACGGCGCCGTTCTCGGCGGAGCGGCCCTCGCGCTTGGCGACGCCCTTCTGGCCCTTGATCCGGAGCGCCTCGACGGCCTTCTCGACGTCGCCCTCGGCCTCGTCCAGCGCCTTCTTGCAGTCCATCATGCCGGCGCCGGTGAGCTCACGGAGCTTCTTGACGTCGGCGGCGGTGTAGTTCGCCATGAGTCTGTGAATCTTTCTCGAAGTCGGGAGATCTGCCCGGTCCACGATCCACGGGAAGATGTGGATCGCGAACCTATGGGTGAACGGCGGGAGCGAACCGGATGTCGGCCGCTCCCGCCGTCAACGCTGACTGATCAGGCCTGCTCGGCCTCGGCGGCGGGAGCCTCGGCAGCGGGGGCCTCGGCAGCGGCCTCCGCCGGAGCCTCGGCGGCCGGGGCCTCGGCAGCGGCGGGCGCCTCGGCGGCGGGAGCCTCCTCGGCCTTCTTCTCGCCGCCCTCGAGCAGGTCGCGCTCCCACTCGGCGAGCGGCTCGCCCGCGGCCTTCTCGCCCTTGTCACCGGTGGCGACGCGCGAGCGGCTGATGAGGCCCTCGGCGACGGCGTCGGCGATCACGCGGGTGAGCAGGGTGACGGAGCGGATCGCGTCGTCGTTGCCCGGGATCTTGTAGTCGACCTCGTCGGGGTCGCAGTTGGTGTCGAGGATGGCGACGACCGGGATGTTGAGCTTCCGGGCCTCGCCGACCGCGATGTGCTCCTTCTTGGTGTCCACGATCCAGACGGCGCTGGGCACCTTCTGCATCTCGCGGATACCACCGAGGGTCTTCTCGAGCTTGGCCTTCTCACGCGAGAGGACCAGGAGCTCCTTCTTGGTCAGACCCGAGGCGGCGACGTCCTCGAAGTCGATCTGCTCGAGCTCCTTGAGGCGCTGCAGACGCTTGTAGACGGTCGAGAAGTTGGTGAGCATGCCGCCCAGCCAGCGCTGGTTGACGTAGGGCATGCCGACGCGGGTGGCCTGCTCGGCGATGGCCTCCTGCGCCTGCTTCTTCGTGCCGACGAACATGACCGTGCCGCCGTGGGCGACGGTCTCCTTGACGAACTCGTAGGCGCGGTCGATGTACGACAGCGACTGGAGCAGGTCGATGATGTAGATGCCGTTGCGCTCCGTGAAGATGAAGCGCTTCATCTTCGGGTTCCAACGACGGGTCTGGTGACCGAAGTGGACGCCGCTCTCCAGCAGCTCCCGCATCGTGACGACGGCCATGGCCGTTCTCCTTGGTTTTCTCGGTTGTACCGCGGGAACCGGAGGGCTCCCGCGCCTGACGCCCGCGACGCGCCTTGCCGCAAAGGACCGAGAGGCGCTGACACCGACCGCGTGACGGCCTGATGTCGGGGCGTGCGAAGTCGACCCGGTGACCCGGATCGCCAGAAGAAGTGTACGGGACCGGCGGGGCACCGGGTGACGCCGCTGTCCACAACCCGGGAGTACTCCACAGGTCCCCGCCGTTCTACGGCCGGTTGCGGCACGGTTCGGGGATGCGAGCGAAACGATGTGCGGGGTACGGGCTGGGCTTGCTGCCGGTCCTGGCGGCGCTGGGGTTGCTGGTGCTGGGGTTGCTGCTGTTCCTGGCGGCGCTGCCGCTGCGCCCGCCGCCCCCGGCGACCCCGCTGGAGCCGGCGGGCACGGACACCTCGGTGCCGGTGGTGGGGCGCACCTGGCCGGTGGGCTCCCGTCCTGCGGTCCTGCGCGGCTGGGAACCGCCGGCGACGGTGTACGGCCGCGGCCACCGGGGCGTGGACCTGGCGGCACCCGCGGGCACCCCGGTACGGGCGGTGGCGGCGGGCCGGGTCTCCTTCGCGGGCCGGGTGGCGGGAAAGGGAGCGGTGTCCGTGGAACTGACGGGGACGGACCTCCGCACGACCTACGAACCGGTGACGGCGTCGGTGGACAAGGGCGCCGAGGTGGAGGCGGGCGAGGTGATCGGCACGGTGGACCCGACGGGCTCCCACTGCATGACTGCCTGCGTCCACTGGGGCTTGAGAAGGGGCGAGACCTACCTGGACCCCCTGTCTCTGCTACCGCCCTGGCTCCTGCGCAGGGGGCCGTCGAGACTGCTCCCCGTCCTGGGCGTTCCGCTGCCTCAGCTGCGGGCAGCGGTGCCGCCGGGGCGGCACGGGTGGGCGCAACGGCACCAGGCGAGCGCCGGCGGGCGAGCCCGCCCCGCGCTCAGCCCCGCACGCCCCGCAGCGCCATGGAGACCGCGGCCTCGGTGATCACCGAGGGCTCCTCCGCCGCCCCCAGCTCGATCCTCCGCACCGCCGCGTCCACGACCCCCTGCACCAGCATCGCCGCGAGCCGGGGCTGCGCGTGCCCCATCTCGTCGAGCGCCGAGACGATCATCGCCACCAGCCCCCCGTGCGCCGCCCGGATCTTCTCCCGCGCCCCCGCGTCCAGCTCGCTCGCGGAGATGGCGACGACGGCCCGGTGCCGCCGGTCTCCGACCAGCGCCAGCTGCTGCCGCACATACGCCTCGACCTTGCCCTCGGGCGAGGGCTCCCGCTCCATCGCGGCCGACACCTCCGCGGCCCACACCGGGAAGTCGACCTCGCACAGCTCCTCGACCACGGCGGCCCGCGACCGGAAATACTCGTACACGGACGACCGCGCGAGCCCCGTCCGCTCGGCGAGGGCCGGGAAGGTCAGCGCCTCCGTACCGCCCTCGGACAGCAGAGAGCGAGCCGCGTCCAGCAGGGCGGCTCGCTGCATCGACCGGTGCTCGGCCACGGAGGCCGCTCGAATCCTTGGCACGTCAACCACTGTACGGACGGACCGGTGCCGACGGGAGTCACTCCCTCCGACCAGCGCCGGCCGGAAGCCCGTCAGGCCAGGTCAGCGGCCGAAACTGGCCAGCTTCGCCCGCAACTGGAGCACCGACTTGGTGTGGATCTGGCTGACCCTGCTCTCGGTCACCCCCAGCACGTTGCCGATCTCGGCGAGCGTGAGGCCCTCGTAGTAGTAGAGGGTCACGACCGTCTTCTCCCGCTCGGGCAGCGTGTTGATGGCCCGCGCCAGGAACCGTCTGAGCTCGCGGTCCTCGGCGACCTCCACGGGGTTGTCCGCGGCGGTGTCCTCCAGCGTGTCCATGAGGCTGAGCCGGTCGCCGCCCTCGCCGCCGACGTGCAGCAGCTCCTCCAGCGCCACCACGTTGGCCAGCGACAACTGGCTGAAGACCGCGTGGAGATCGTCGACCGCGATGCCCAGCTCGCCGGCGACCTCCCCCTCCGTCGGCGTCCGCCGCAGGCGCGCCTCAAGGGTCGCGTACGCCCGCTCGACGTTGCGGGCCTTCTGCCGCACGGACCGCGGGATCCAGTCGAGCGCCCGCAGTTCGTCGATCATCGCGCCCCGGATCCGGGTGATCGCGTACGTCTCGAACTTGATCTCCCGGTCGACGTCGAACTTCTCGATCGCGTCGATGAGCCCGAAGACCCCCGAGGAGACGAAGTCCGCCTGCTCGACATTGGGCGGCAGGCCCACGCTCACCCGCCCGGCCACGTACTTCACGAGCGGTGAGTAGTGCAGGATGAGCTGCTCTCGCAGCCGCTCGTCTCCCGTGGCCTTGTACGACCGCCACAGCTCTTCGAGCGTGGAGGGAGCGGGCGGCCGCACGCTGCCACCGTCACGGGCGGCCGCGGGGATCGCCGCCCGGTCGGACCCGGAAGTGTGCTGGGGCATTCGTCGCCTTGTGCCGTTCTGCCGTGAAGTACGCGTTGTACGTGGAGTGCGTCGGAATCCCCGTGAGCGTAGCGTGACTGAAGAGTCGCAGTGCGCAAACAGTGTGCCCGGGTCCACGCGCGGACGCGTTCCGCGGACCGCATCCGCGAGGCGCTGTCGTCGCCCTGTGTGATCAACGGAACACCCCAACTGCGAGAATTCCCAAGGGTGTCGGGGTTAGCCCGGACGGCCGAACACGCTCGGTCAGCACGGGCCGCGACCGCCCCGGACGGAGATCATCGCCTGGCGTGTCAACTTCCAGCCGTCGCCGTGTCGTTCGACGTAACCAAGTGAACGGAGTTCGTACAGTCTCGCGACGGCGTCGTCCCGCGTCGTCTGCGCACCGCGTGCGATCTCGTCCGCGCCGGCCTCCCGCCGCCCGGGCAGCGCGGACAGGACCCTGCGTGCCGCCGGGTCCAGCAGGTCGCGCGGCAGCACGGGTCCACGCCGGTCGGGCGCCAGCTCCCCCATGTCGCCCACCAGCTCCACGACTTCCGCGGCGTCCGTGACCAGCGTGGCGTCCCCGCGCAGCAGCTCGTGCACCCCGGCGGACAGACTGCTGGTGGCCGGCCCGGGCACCCCCATCGTGTGCCGGCCCAGGCGCTGTGCCGCCCGGGCGGTGACCAGGGAGCCGCTGCGGTGGGCGGCCTCGACGACCACGGTGCCTCGGGTGAGGGCGGCGATCACCCTGTTGCGCAGCACGAATCTGCTGGGCGTCGGATGATCGCCGGGCGGCAACTCCCCGATCACCAGGCCCTGTTCCGCGATCCTGCGGATCAACTGGGTGTGTCCGCGCGGGTAGGGCCGGTCGACCCCGCAGGCCAGGACGGCGACGGTGGCACCACCCGCGCCGAGGGCACCGCGGTGGGCGGCGCCGTCGACCCCGTAGGCCCCGCCGGACACGACGACCCACCCCAGCTCGGCGAGCCCGGTGGCGAGTGTGGCCGCCATGTGGGCCCCGTACTCGGTGCAGGCCCGGGCGCCGACGAGGGCGACGGATCTGAGCGCCCACATCCGCAGGCTGGGCCGCCCCCGTACCCACAGTCCGAGCGGGCGGGCGTCCCCGAGGTCGTCGAGCTGCCCCGGCCACTCGGCGGCGCCGGGGACGACGAACCGCGCGCCGGCCTCGTACGCGACGTCGAGGTCCCGGCGCGGCTCGGCGACCTGGGCCCTCGCCCGCATTCCGCTCCACCGTTTCTCGCTCACTCCGGGCAGCGGCTCCCCGCACCCGCGCAGCCGCCGGGCCACTTCTCGCACGCCCCGTTCCCGGACCCATCGCCCCGCGGCCTCGTCGCCGGGCTCGACGACCCGGGCGAGGAGGACGCGGTCGAGCAGTTCGCCGTCGGGTTCGTCGCCGGTCATGTCAGCGCCCCGATGGCCATGGGTACGCCCCGGGGCACTCCGGTGCGCAGTTGCAGCGCCAGGGCGACGTCCGTCGCGTCCGGGCGGTCGTGTCCGACGAGGTCCGCGACGGTCCAGGCGACGCGCAGGACCCGGTCGAGCCCCCGGGCGGTCAGCACGCCCCGCTCCAGATTGCGCTCGGCCTCGTCCATCGCCCCGGACACGGCGTGCCAGCGGCTGCGCAGCTCGCGTCCGGGCACCTCGCTGTTGGTCCGCCACGGGGTGCCGGCGAAGCGCACGGCCGCGCGCTCCCTGGCGGCCCTCACCCGGTCCGCGACCACGGCGGTCGGCTCGCCCCGGGATCCCCGTCCGGCCAACTGGTCCCGCGTGACACGGTCCACCTGCACCCGCAGGTCGACCCGGTCGAGCAGCGGGCCGGAGAGCCTCGCCTGGTAGCGCCGGACGGCCGAGGGCGGGCACTCGCAGAAGTCGTCGGTCTGCGAGAAGCGGCCGCAGGGGCACGGGTTGGCCGCGAGCACCATCAGGAACTTCGCCGGGAACCGCACCACCCCCGCACTGCGCGCGATCACCACGTGCCCGGCCTCCAGCGGCTGCCGCAGCGCGTCGAGGGCCTGTGTGCTGAACTCGGGTGTCTCGTCCAGGAAGAGGACGCCCCGGTGGGACAGGGACACCGCCCCGGGACGGGCGATGCCGGGTCCGCCGCCGACCAGGGCCTGCATGGTGGCCGAGTGGTGCGGGGCGCAGTAGGGGGCGAGGTCGATCAGCGGCTTGCCCGGCGGCAGCAGACCGGCGACCGAGTGCACCGCGGTCACCTCGAGCGACTCCTCCCGGGCGAGGCGCGGCAGCACCGCGGGCAGCCGTTCGGCGAGCATGGTCTTGCCCGCGCCGGGCGGCCCCTCCAGGAACAGGTGGTGGCCCCCGGCGGCCGCCACCTCCACTGCCGTGCGCGCCGAGGTCTGGCCGACGACGTCGGCCAGGTCGTGGCCGTGGTCCTGCTGGGCGGCTCCGGTGCTGTGCATGCCGGTGGCGGCGCCCGTGCCCGGCACCCGCAGGCCGGCCAACAGCGGATCGGGGCGGCCGGGCTCGTGCGGTTCCTCGTCGGGCACGGGTTCGTCCGCGAGGACCGCGATCAGTTGCCGGAGACTGCGGACGCCCAGCACGGAGACCCCGGGCACCAGCGAGGCCTCGGCCGCGGCACACTCCGGCACGACGACCTGTTCGTACCCGGCGTCCGCGGCGGCCAGCACGGCCGGCAGGATGCCCCGGACCGGACGCACCCGGCCGTCCAGCCCCAGCTCGCCGATCATCACGATGTCGGCGAGGACGCGCGGGTCGATCCGCTCGGAGGCGCCCAGCACCGCGCACGCGACGGCGAGGTCGAAGCCCGAGCCCGCCTTCGGCACCGACGCCGGGCTGAGCCCCACCGTCAGCTTCTTCTGGGGCCACTCACCGCCCGAGTTCACGACGGCCGCCCGCACCCGGTCCCGGCTCTCCGTCAGGCTCTTGTCCGGCAGCCCCACCAGCGTGAAGGCCGCCACCCCGGGTTCCAGGTCGGCCTGGACCTCGACCACGACCCCCTCGACGCCGACCAGCGCCACCGAGCACGTTCGAGCGAACCCCATCTCAGGCCACCCCCCGCGCGTGCTCGACCACGGGCGCGCCGCGCTGTGGCAGCACGACGCCGACCAGGTCGATGCGGACGCCTCCCGGTGGCGCCCCTCCGTGGGCGTGGATCCAGGCGGCGGCGAGGCCCCGCAGGCGCTCCGCCTTCTCGGGGGTCACCGCGGCCATCGGGTGCTCGAAGGCACCGGCCCGGCGTGTCTTGACCTCGCAGACGACGAGGACCTCGCCGTCCCGCGCCACGATGTCGATCTCGCCGGTCCTGCCACAGCGCCAGTTGCGCTCCAGGACCGTCATCCCGGCCTCGGTCAGCCGCCGCGCGGCCAGACTCTCGCCGTACCTGCCGAGTGCACTGCGTGCGTTCATGTCGGCACCACCTCCGGCACCGACGATCACGCAACCCCGTCCACCGAGTGGATCTTGGTGGACTACTCAGCGGTTGTGGAAAACCCCATCACTCACACGGATGAACCCACCCGTCACCCGCCTGGGGCAGCTCCTCACCCGCCCGGCAGCTCCTCACCCGCCCGGCAGCTCCAGATCGCTCTTGTTCAGCTCCTCGATGTTCACGTCCTTGAACGTCAACACCCGCACCTGCTTCACGAAGCGAGCCGGCCGATACATGTCCCACACCCACGCATCCGCCATGGACACCTCGAAGAACACCTCACCCTGGACCGAGTGCACCTGCATCTCGTAGTCGTTGGTCAGGTAGAAGCGCCGCTCGGTCTCGATCACGTATTTGAACAGACCGACGACATCGCGGTACTCCCGGTAGAGCTTCAGCTCCATCTCGGTCTCGTACTTCTCGAGGTCCTCGGCGCTCATGGCATGTTCCCCTTCAGCCGTGCGATCCCACCATTGTGCGCCAGTCCCGTCAGCACCTAGACGATTTCGGTGTCGAGGGTCACGGGCCCGGCCGGGGGACCTTCGTCGAGCAGCCTGCGCAGCAGCTCGGCGAGTCTGGTCGGATACACCGTCTCATGTGCCCGGGCAAGTTCCTGACACGTCCACCAGCGCGCTCCGGCGACGCTGCGCCGCTCCAGCTCGGTGAGGGCCGTGGCCCGGGTGGCCGTCACCGTCGTACGGGCCAGGTAGTACCACTCGTCCTGGTCCCAGCGGCGGCCCGCGAACGGGAACGAGCACATCCGCCGCCAGAGCACCGGCCCGAGCTCCACCTCGGTGATGCCGGTCTCCTCGGCGAGTTCCCGCAGAGCGGCCTCCTCACGGGTCTCGTCGCCCTCCAGTCCGCCGCCGGGCGTGAACCACCAGTCGTCGGCCGGATCGTCCGGCTCGTGCCCGTGCAGCAGCAGAATGCGGTCCTCGGGATCCAGCAGCACCACCCGGGACACCTTGCGCAGCCCGCCCTCGGCGGGGGCCCCGTCCACGGCCGGCTCGTCAGCGGGCACCGACGGGCTCCGTCCGGACCCGGGAGCGCCGGCCGAACAGCTTGGCCACGGGCCCGTACGCCCCGCCGCCCAGGACCAGCACCGCGCCGGCGACGATCAGGACGGCGATCGTGCGCAGCGGGCCGGGCGAGGAGAGCGCGCCGAGCGTCTCGAAGGAGGCGGGGCGCTCCAGCATGCCCTTCATGGGCCAAGCGACGGCGTCCACGCGCGCGGTCACGGCCGAGAGGGCGACGGTGCCCTGGGCCGCGTCCGTGAGGTGGGCGGAGGAGTCCAGCGAACCCTGACGCTCGTCACCGAGCAGGAACAGGCGGCCCTTGGGCACCTTCACGGTCGGGATGGACTTGACCTCGACCGGGCCGCCCTTGAGGTAGGTCTCGTCGATCTGCTTGCCGTTGACGGTCAGCTTCCCGTCGGTGCAGCAGGAGACCGTGTCACCGCCGACCGCGACGACCCGCTTGACCACCGGCGCGTTGGTCACCCAGGTCTTGTCGGTGAAGACGACGACGTCACCCCGGCGTATCTCGTCGCCGTCGACGCGCTGCGCCAGCACCCGGTCGCCGGCGTCGATGGTGGGGGTCATGGAACTGGTGGGGACGGTGTACGGGCGGTAGATCACCGCTCCCCAGGCGAACCCCCCGAGGAACAGCACGAGGCCCAGCGCGACGGCCAGGCCGGACAGTCGCTGTCCGGTCCGGCTGCCCGCCGGGCCCGTGTCGGTGCCACCCCTGTGCGGGGCCGTACGCGTAGTGCTCTCGCCACCCATGGACCCGCACCCTACCCGGCGGTACCTGAGCGGGTCAGCCCCTCCCGCCCGGCCGGAGCGGCTGGCTCCGCAAAGCTTTCACCAGGTCGTCGCGGGCCGGTGGCGGCCGGTCGGCCGGGGCCCCGTCTCAGCGGGTCCGCTCGGCGGTGGCCTTCCTGCGTCGCCACAGCGCCACCGGCACCGCGCCGAGGAGGGCGATCCCCTGCGGCGCGACCGTGAGGGCGGCCGAGGCCGACGCCTTGTCGTTGATGCCGGCCTGGCTGAAGGTGTCCGGCTTGGGCAGCGTGCCCCAGCGGCTGATCGGCCAGGCCTTCACGATGGCGCGGCCCACGACGTCGTCGACGGGGACCATGCCGTGGTGCTTGTCCGACTGGTTGTAGCGCGAGTCACGGGAGTTCTGGCGGTGGTCGCCCATCACCCAGATGTAGCCCTTGGGGACCTTCACGGTGAACTGTCCGCCCTGGTCGTCCTGGCTGCACGGGGTGTTGCCGGGGTAGACGTACGACGCCTCGTCCAGCGCCTTGCCGTTGACCTTGAGCGGGCCGGTGCCCTTGCAGGAGACGGTGTCACCGCCCACGCCGACGACACGCTTGATGAGGTCCTTCTCCTCGGCCGAGGGCATCAGGCCGATCCAGGACAGGAACGTCTGCAGGGCGTTCGGGTCCGCCGTGGGCTCGCCCGCCAGCCAGTTGTCGGGGTCGTGGAAGACGACGACCTCGCCGCGCTCGGGCTCGGAGCCGAACCACGGGGTGAGCTTGTCGACCAGCACCCGGTCGCCCTGCTGGAGGGTGTTCTGCATCGAGTCGGACGGGATCGAGAAGGCCTGCACCAGGAACGTCTTGATCAGCAGCGCCAGCACCAGCGCGATGCCGATCAGGATGGGCAGTTCCTTCCAGAAGGAGCGCTGCTTCTTCGCCGTGGGGGCCGAATCGCCGGGCCCGCCTCCCCGGACCTGCGTCGTCGTCCCGTCCTCGGTCGCCCCGGAGTCACTCCCGGAGGTCACGGCGCTGTCCGCGGCCGGGTCGGCTGCTTCCACGGGGCGTCCGCGGTGCTCCTCGCCGTCGTGCCCGGATCGTGCGCCAACCGCCACATCCCCCACGCCAACTCCTTACTCTGTGCCGCCGCCTGCCCCAAGTACGGCGCAGGCCCACCACTCCCATAACGAGCGGGAGTTCCGCAGGGCTCGGGAGTTGGATCGCTTCGTTCGGATCGTCGGGAGCAACCCTAAGCGACGCCCGGGAGGCTGAGGTCGCGACGGACGCCGAGTCGGCAATGGAAGAGTAAGTTTTCGGTTCTTTCAGCGTGGTCCAGTGCCCGAAGGGCCAGGCGATGACCATGGCCCGTCCCACCACCGAGTCCTCGGAGACAGTGCCGCCGTAGTCGGTGTCCTGGTGCGAGCGGGAGTCCGCGGAGTTGGCGCGGTGGTCGCCCATCACCCACAGCCGCCCCTGCGGGACGGTGATGTCGAACTGCTGGGTGGACGGGGCGTTCCCGGGATACAGGTAGTCGGTCTCGCTCAGGGGGACGCCGTTGACGGTGACCCGGCCCTGCGTGTCGCAGCACTTGACGCGGTCGCCGCCGACTCCGACGACCCGCTTGATCAGGTCCTTCTCGTTGTCGGACGGCAGCAGGCCGATGAAGGTGAGGCCTTCCTTGACCTGCTTGACGACGACGGGGTCGTCCTTCTTCGTCGTGGTCTGCTCGTCCTGGAGCCAGCCGCCGGGGTCCTTGAAGACGACGACGTCCCCGCGCTCGGGCTTGGAGCCGAACCACGGGGTGAACTTGTCGACCAGGACCCGGTCGCCGATCCGGATCGTCTGCTCCATCGAGCCGGACGGGATCACGAACGCCTGGACGAGGAAGGTCTTCAGGACGAGTGCTATCAGGACGGCCACTCCGACCAGGAGCGGTATCTCCTTGACCGCTCCGCGCCTCCTGCGCCGCTTCACCCTGCGCTGGAGCTTGCGCCGCTCCGCGCGTGAGCGGCCGCCCGCGGGGCTCGCGGACCGCCGGACGCCGGTGGGCAGCAGGTTTTCGGCGGCGGTGCTCGCCACACCGCGTGGTCTGCCGCGGTTACCCATGCGCGCCCTCCGCTGCGGGCACGCGCGCGTAGGCGGCGGAACGGTGCAGACGGGTGGCGTGGCCGGCGGGCCAGATGATCCAGTCGGCCCGGCCGAGGACGTCGTCGACGGGGATCATGCCGCCGCCCGGTGAGCCGAGGTGGTCCCGGGAGTCGCTGGAGACGCTGCGGTGGTCGCCGAGGACGAACAGGGTGCCCCCGGGCACCCGGACGTCGAAGGGCACCGAGGACGGGCTGTCGCCGGGGTACAGGAAGCCCGACTCGTCGACCGACCGGCCGTTCACCTCGACCCTCCCCTTCTTGTCGCAGCAGACCACGTGGTCTCCCCCCACGCCCACAACGCGCTTGATGTAGTCCCCGTCCCCGAAATACCCGGTTCCGTCGAACACGACTACATCTCCCCGCCGCGGCTCGGCACCGAAACGGTACGCCAACCTATTTACGAGAACGCGGTCCCCGATCCTCAATCCGTTCTCCATGGATCCGCTGGGGATCTGGAAAGGTCTGACCACGAACGTACTGATCAGCAGGAGAAGGACCAGGCAGAGCAGCAGGACCAGGGAGATCCGGCCGCCCGGCAGCCACTGGGTGATTCTCGACACCAACGCGAAACGCGACCGTCCCTCCGCGGCCCCTGGTCCGGGGCGGGAGGAGCGGTCGCGCTCCGTCGGCTGTGCTTCGGTGTCCATCGGGGCCAGATGCTATCCGGCCGCGCTGTGACGTCCGAAAAGCGCTCAGTTCTCGCGCTTCTCCTTGATCTTCGCGGCCTTGCCGCGCAGCTCGCGCAGGTAGTACAGCTTGGCGCGACGCACGTCACCGCGGGTGACCAGCTCGATCTTCTCGACGATCGGGGTGTGCACCGGGAAGGTGCGCTCGACGCCGACGGAGAACGAGACCTTGCGGACCGTGAAGGTCTCGCGGACACCGGCGCCCTGGCGGCGGATGACGACGCCCTTGAACTGCTGCACACGGGAGCGGTTGCCCTCGATGACGCGCACGTGGACGTTGACGGTGTCACCCGGGCGGAAGGCCGGGATGTCGCTGCGCAGCGACGCGGAGTCGACGGAGTCGAGCAGGTGAGACATTTCGTCTGCTTTCTTCGCCCATGCCACAGGTCATCGGCGGTAGCTAGGTTTCGTGAGGAGGCTGTCCGTGTCGGGGCGGGCGTCGTGTCCCCCTGTGGCAGGGGCGCACGCCGGACGACGCACAACAGCGGCCTATTCTTCCACGCCTTCCGGCCTGCGCCAAAATCGGCCGTACGGCTCCCCCGCCGGGTCCGGCGCCCAGCCCAGGATGGAGAGCATCTCGCGGTCCTTCTTGTCGAAGGCGCCCGGCTCGCAGCGCTCGATGAGGTCGGGCCGGTTGGCCGCCGTACGCCGGAGTGCCTCGTCGCGGCGCCAGCGGGCGATCTTGCCGTGGTGCCCGCTGAGCAGGACGTCCGGGATGCCGCGGCCGCGCCACTCGGGCGGCTTGGTGTAGACGGGGCCCTCGAGCAGGTTCGCCATGGCGCCGGGCGCGAAGGAGTCGTCGCGGTGCGACTCGGCGTTGCCGAGGACGCCGGGCAGCAGCCGGGCAACCGCCTCGGTGATCACCAGCACGGCCGCTTCGCCGCCGGCGAGGACGTAGTCGCCGATGGACACCTCGTGCACCGGCAGCCTCGTGGCGTACTCGTCGATCACCCGGCGGTCGATGCCCTCGTAGCGCGCGGGCGTGAAGATCAGCCAGGGGTTCTCGGAGAGCTCCACGGCGAGTTCCTGGGTGAAGGAGCGGCCGCTCGGGGTGGGGACGACGAGGGCGGGCGTGTGCGAGCCCGTCTCGTAGCCGTCCGCCAGCACGGAGTCCAGCGCGTCCCCCCAGGGATCGGTCTTCATGACCATGCCCGGGCCGCCGCCGTACGGGGTGTCGTCGACGGTGTTGTGGCGGTCGTACGTCCACTCGCGCAGGTCGTGGACGTGCACGTCGAGCTGCCCGCGCGCGCGTGCCTTGCCGACCAGGGAGACGTTCAGGGGGTCGAGGTACTCGGGGAAGATCGTGACGACGTCGAGGCGCATCTTCTACGACTCTTCCCGCGAGGACGCGATCTCGGCGCGGTCGTCGATGAGCCCGGGGGGCGGGTCGATGACGGCCTTCTGCTCGGCGAGGTCGATCTCGGTGACGATCTCCTCGACGAACGGGATCATCACCTCGCTGCCGTCGGGCCGCTCCACGATGAAGAGGTCCTGGGAGGGCAGGTGCGAGATCTCGGTGATCCGGCCCACCTCCACGCCGTCCTTGGTCACGACGTCGAGGTCCATGAGCTGGTGGTCGTAGTACTCGTCCTCCTCCTCGGGCAGCTCGTCGGGATCGACCTCGGCGATCAGGAGGGTGTTGCGCAGCGCCTCGGCGGCGGTCCGGTCACGGACGCCCTCGAAACGCAGCAGGAGGCGGCCGCTGTGGACGCGGCCCGTCTCGATGGTGAGCGGGCCGGTGGCGGCCGGGTCGGTCGCCAGTACGGCGCCGGGCGCGAGCCGGAGTTCCGGCTCGTCGGTACGGACCTCGACGGTGACCTCGCCCTTGATGCCGTGGGCGCGGCCGATCCGTGCGACTACGAGCTGCACTTCCGAAGATCTCCTGTCGTAGGGCCCGGGACGACTACGGGCCGGGGACGGCCCGATGGCCCTCCCCGGCCCGAGCCGGTACTGCGTTTGACGTCAGCGGACGTGGTCCACGTCGACGAGGTCGACGCGGACACCGCGGCCGCCGATGGCGCCCACGACGGTACGCAGGGCACGCGCGGTGCGGCCGTTGCGGCCGATCACCTTGCCGAGGTCGTCGGGGTGGACCCGGACCTCCAGCACGCGCCCGCGGCGCAGGTTGCGCGAGGCGACCTGCACATCGTCAGGGTTGTCGACGATGCCCTTCACGAGGTGCTCGAGAGCCTCCTCGAGCATGCTCAGGCCTCGGTCGACTCAGACGAAGACGACTCGGCCGAGGCCTCGTCCTTCTTCTCAGCCTTCTTCTTCTGGGTGATGGCCTCACCCTTGCCCTCGTCGTCGCCACCGAGGGCCTCGAACGAGGGGCGCGCGGCCTTCTCGGCCGGCTGGAGCAGCGGAGCCGGGGCGGGCTCGCCCTTGAACTTCTGCCAGTCGCCGGTCTTCTTCAGGATGGCGAGCACGGGCTCGGTCGGCTGCGCGCCGACACCCAGCCAGTACTGCGCGCGCTCCGAGTCGACCTCGATGCGCGAGGGGTTCTGCACCGGGTGGTACAGACCGATCTCCTCGATCGCACGACCGTCACGACGGGTACGGGAGTCGGCGACGACGATGCGGTAGTGAGGCGAACGGATCTTGCCCAGACGCTTCAGCTTGATCTTGACTGCCACGGGAGTGGGTTCTCCTGGATTTGACGTGGTTGGGCACGGCGAGAATGCCGCGTGGGGTTGCGGTACCCGAGTGCCCGATGGACGCGTCAGCCGGAGGCGAGAGGGTTCCTGTGCGGCTGTCGAGTACAGCTAGCCATTGTGCCACACCCCGGACCTCCCCTCGGACCGGGGCCGCGCACGAGCATGCCTGAGGGGCACCCGGCACTCCGGGTGCCCCCGGGCAGGATCGCGGCTGCCACGAGCAGTCGCGGTCCTCAGCTCGCCGCGGCCCCCACGATCTCGGGGATGCGGAACGGCTTCCCGCAGCCCCCGCAGACGATCGGCGCCTGGGCCAGGACGGAGGGGACGACCCTCACGTTGCGGCCGCAGTCGCAGACCGCCTTGACCCGGACCCCGCCTCCGGAGGAGCCGTGTCGCGCCGCCGGACCCCGGAAGGAGCGGGCGGTGTCGGCGGAGGTCGCCGCCGTGTGGGCCTTGAGGGCGCGCTGGAGCCGCTCGATGGTCGGGCGGTAGCGGCGCTTCGCCTCGGGGGTGAGCGTGACCAGGGAGAAGCCGCTGCTCGGGTGCGGCTCCTCGGGGTGGTCCAAGCCCATCTCCTCGGCGATCGCGAGGAATCTGCGGTTGTGGTAGCGGCCGGCGCGGGAGGTGTCTCGGATGCCTCGCGCGGCGGCGATGCCGTGGACTGCCTCGTGAAGCAGTCGCTCGAAGGAGAGCTCGTGACCGCAAGCGGACGACGACTCCCCGATCAGGGACTCTGGCGCGGCAAGATCCGGCAGCTCGGGGTGGTACCGCTGAATGTCGGCCCACGCCTCTGCCAGCTCTGCGGCGAGAACAGGTGGTGTCTGTGTCGTGCTCACGTAATGACAACGAGCCAGGGTGCCGCTGTGTTCCTATTCCGGGGCATCCCAAATAATTTGCACGTACCCGTCAGTTGCCGCTGATGCGTGGAGACGAGGGCGGGTGCGCTGATCTGCGGAGAAGCCTCACAGCTCGTAACAAGCCGGTACGTAGTGTGAGGTACGCCCCGGCGCGTAGATCGTGTCCACGCGCCGGGGCGAATGGGATCCGCAGGTGCGCAAGGGGCGTTTCGGTCGCTCTCGCACCGGAAGGGCGCCGTCTCAGTAAGCGCGCGCGACGACTGCGACGTTACCGGGGGCGTCGTCGGTTCCCGGCACCGACCCGTCCTCCGCGACCAGACAGCGTACGGTCACCGCGTGCTCGGCCAGCCTGGCCTCGCCCTCCTCGCCGAGGACGGCCCACGGAATGCGCGCCCAGCCACCGGAGACGGCGGCCTCGACGGCCTCGTCGAACGTGGACACCTCGGCGGTACGGGCCTCCCGGCGCTCGCGGGACTGGGCCAGCAGCAGCGCCTGGTCCTCCTCGAGGAACCCGGGGAGCAGCGCCGCCAGGGAATCCAGCGGTACGGCTTCCTTGCCGCCCGGGATCCGGCGGGCCACCATCGCCGTGCCGCCCTCCAGGTCACGGGGCCCGATCTCGACGCGGACCGGCACGCCCTTGAGCTCCCAGTCGACCGCGCGGCGGCCGAAGGGGGTGTCGGTGCGGTCGTCGACGTGGACGCGCAGCCCCGCCGCCCTCAGCCGGTCGCCGAGCTCGCGGACCTTGGCCAGAACCGGTTCGTCCCCCTTGATGGCGAGCACGACGACCTGGGTCTGCGCGAGCCGGGGCGGGACGCGCAGGCCGTTGTCGTCGCCGTGCATCATCACCAGGGCGCCGATCATGCGGGTGGTGGAGCCCCAGGAGGTCTGCCAGACGAGTTCCTGGGTGCCGTCCTTCGACAGGTACGAGGTGTTGAAGGCCTTCGCGAAGTTCTGGCCCAGCTCGTGGCTGGTGGCCATCTGGAGGGCCTTGCCGTCACCCATCATGCCTTCCAGCGTGAGGGTGTTGATCGCGCCGGCGAAGCGCTCCCTGACGGTCTTGCGGCCGGGTACGACGTCCATGGCGAGGACGTTCGTCATGAAGTCCTCGTAGACCTGCCGGTGGATGTGCGAGGCGAACACGCGCGCGTCCTCCTGGGTCGCGTGCGCGGTGTGGCCCTCCTGCCACAGGAACTCCGTCGTGCGCAGGAAGAGGCGGGGCCGCAGCTCCCAACGCACCACGTTGGCCCACTGGTTGATCAGCAGGGGCAGGTCACGGTAGCTCTGCACCCACTTGGAGAAGTAGTCGTTGACGATCATCTCGGAGGTGGGGCGGACGACCGCGGGCTCCTCCAGCTCCTTGCCGCCGCCGTGGGTGACCACCGCGAGCTCGGGCGCGAAGCCCTCGACGTGGTCGGCCTCGCGGGTGAGGTAGGACTGCGGGATCAGCAGCGGGAAGTACGCGTTCTGCGTGCCCGTCGCCTTGATCCGGGCGTCCATCTCGGCCTGCATCCGCTCCCACAGCCCGTACCCGTACGGTCGGATGACCATGGTGCCGCGCACCGGACCGTTGTCGGCCAGTTCGGCCTTCGTGATCAGATCCTGGTACCAGCGCGGGAAGTCGTCCGCCCGGGGTGTGAGAACAGGTGCCTTTGCCATGGCGCGATGTTACGGGCGCACATTGCCGGGATGTGAATTCTTTTCCCCGGCACATGCCAACCGGCAAGCGGGGCCCTTCTGCCTCTGGACGAGCGGTCGAGTGCGGAGTTACCTGGCATACGGGGGAACTGCGAGCGCACGTCACGGGGGCTACGGAAACGGGCACAGAGTCAATCTCGGCGGATTGGGGCGCTTATCCATGACACCCACGCTCGTGCGGCAACACCTGTCTTCGACGAGAGAGGCGTCCCGCGCGGACCTCGGTGCACGCGCGCGTGACTGGTCCGAGATCCAGGAGCGGATGCTGGTTCCGCTGTACGAGGCCGTCTACGAGCGCCTGGAAGTGGGGCCGGCGACACGGCTGTTGGGCCTCGGCTGCGGCAGCGGGCTCGCCCTGCTGATGGCCGCCTCCAGAGGCGCCGCGGTCGCCGGCGTCGAGCCCTCCTCGCCCGAGCGGCTGGCGCTCGCGCGGGAGCGGCTCCAGCCGGAGGCGTCGGGCACGCGTGCGCGTGCCGGCACCAGCCTGGTCGACCAGGTGCCCGGGGAGACCTCCGGGGCCGGGAGCACCCCGTACACCCTCGTGACCGCCTTCGAGCCGATCGGGTGCCTCGCGGGCGACGCCGAGGGGCTGGGCGATCTTCTCGCCGCGGCGACCCCGCTCGCCGCGCAGGGAGCGGCCGTGGTGCTCGTCGGCTGGGGCCCGCCGGAGCGGTGTGCCACGTCGTCCGTGCTGCGGGTGGCCACCAAGCTGGCGGATCCACTGCGGGGCACGGCCCGTTGGCGCCCGGCGCTGCGCGACGACTTGGAGGAGGTCGCCGAGGGGGCCGGGCTCAGGCCCGACGGCTCGGGCCGGGTGGCCTGTCCCTTCGGGTACGCCGACCTCGACAGCGCGCTCAAGGGGCTGCTGTCGACCGGACTGTTCGACGCGGCGATCGCGGCGACCGACCAGGCCCAGGTGGACGAGGAGGTGACGGAGGCGCTCCATCCGCATCAGCGCCCGGACGGCACGGTGTGGATGCCGAACGTGTTCCGCTACCTGATCGCGCGCACGCCGTAGCCGTCGCCCTCCGTGCACGGCGCGGGGGCGCCCCTCCGCAGAGGAGCGCCCCCGGCGACAGGGCCGACGACTCAGCCCATGAACTTCTTGAACTCGTCGGGCAGTTCGAAGTCCTGCGGGGCCTGCTGGCCGGGCACCCCGAAGGCGCCGCCGCCCTGGGCGCCCGCGGCCCTGCGCGCGGCCTCCTCGGCCTCCTGCTGCTTGCGCTTCATCGGGTTGCCGGAGCGCTGCTTGCCCTTGGCCTTCTTCGGCTGCTTCTTGGCGCGGCCGGGACCGCCGCCCATGCCCGGGATCCCCGGCATGCCCGGCATCCCGCCGCCCTGAGCCATGCGGGACATCATCTTGCGGGCCTCGAAGAACCGCTCGACGAGGTTCTTGACCGCGCTGACCTCGACACCGGAACCCTTGGCGATACGGGCACGGCGCGAGCCGTTGATGATGGTCGGCTCCTGGCGCTCGGCCGGGGTCATCGACTTGATGATCGCGGCGGTGCGGTCGACGTCCCGCTCGTCCAGGTTGTTGATCTGGTCCTTGATCTGGCCCATGCCCGGGAGCATGCCGAGCAGCTTGGAGATGCTGCCCATCTTCCGGACCTGCTCCATCTGGGCCAGGAAGTCGTCCAGGGTGAAGTCCTGGCCCTTCTTGGACGCCAGCTTGGAGGCCATCTTCTCGGCCTCTTCCTGACTGAACGTCTTCTCCGCCTGCTCGATCAGGGTGAGCAGGTCACCCATGTCGAGGATGCGGGAGGCCATCCGGTCGGGGTGGAAGGCGTCGAAGTCCTCCAGCTTCTCGCCGTTGGAGGCGAACATGATCGGCTTGCCGGTGATCTGCCGGATCGACAGGGCCGCGCCACCGCGGGCGTCGCCGTCGAGCTTGGAGAGCACCACGCCGTCGAAGCCGACGCCGTCGCGGAAGGCCTCCGCGGTGTTGACCGCGTCCTGGCCGATCATCGCGTCGACGACGAAGAGGATCTCGTCGGGGCTGACGGCGTCGCGGATGTCCGCGGCCTGCTGCATCAGTTCGGCGTCGATACCGAGTCGGCCGGCGGTGTCCACGATCACGATGTCGTGGACCTTCGCCTTGGCGTGCTCGATGGAGTCCTTGGCGACCTTGACCGGGTCACCGACGCCGTTGCCCGGCTCGGGGGCGTAGACGGCGACTCCGGCGCGCTCGGCGACGACGCTGAGCTGGTTGACGGCGTTGGGGCGCTGGAGGTCGGCGGCGACGAGCAGCGGCGAGTGGCCCTGCTCCTTCAGCCACCGGCCGAGCTTGCCCGCGAGGGTGGTCTTGCCGGCACCCTGGAGACCCGCCAGCATGATCACGGTGGGCGGGTTCTTGGCGAACCTGAGGCGCCGGGTCTCGCCGCCGAGGATCGTGACGAGTTCCTCGTTGACGATCTTCAGGACCTGCTGGGCGGGGTTAAGCGCCCGGGAGACGTCGGCACCGAGGGCGCGCTCCTTGACGTTCTTGATGAACGACCGGACGACAGGCAGGGCCACGTCCGCCTCGAGGAGCGCGATGCGGATCTCGCGCGCGGTGGCGTCGATGTCCGCCTCGGAGAGCCGTCCCTTGCCGCGCAGGTTCTTGAAAGTCGCTGAGAGGCGATCGGAAAGAGTATCGAACACGGCGCTCGCGGTCCTCGGGGTCGGTGGCAGCTGGGAATCGCCCTCCAGGGTATCCCGGCGGCACGCGTAGCCGGGATCCCCCGGTCAGCCCCGCAGGGTCTCCTCCAGCTTCCGGGCCACGGAAGCCGCCTCTCCGGCCCCGAGCGGGGCGCCCTTGCCGTCGGTGACGTAGAAGGCGTCCACGGCGTTGGCGCCCAGCGTCGACACATGGGCGCTGCGCATCCGCACCCCGGCGTCCTCCAGCGCGCGTCCGATCCGGAAGAGCAGTCCGGGGGCGTCCTGGGCGCGTACCTCGATCACCGTGGCGTGCCGGGAGGCGGCCGGGGCGACCGTCACGCGCGCGGGGGGCGCGAGGACACCCCGGCGCCGCGGATAGGCGGCGTCCCGCTCGGCGAGGCGCCCGGCGACGTCCAGCGAGCCGTCCAGGGCCCGTACGAGATCGGCGCGCAGCCGGGCCGCCTGGGGCAGCGAGCCGTACTGGGCGGCGACCCGCCAGTTCAGCAGGAGCACGGAACCCTCGACCCCGTCGGGCAGGTCCTGGGCGCTCAGCTCGGCGGTGCGGACGGTGAGCCGGTGCACGGCGAGCACCCCGGCGACCGCGGGCAGCACGCCCGGCTGGTCCGGTACGGCGATCACGAGCTCCACGCCGAGCGGTTCCGGGTCGTCCGAGGGCTGGGCGTCCACGGGCGGCTCGGTCTGGGCGCGCAGGGACAGCACCGGGCCGCCGGTGGCGACCGCCTCGATGGCGAGCCGCTCCTGCTCGGCGGTGGGCGCGGCCGCCTCGGGCCGGTCGAGGTCGTCCCCGGCGAGCACCGCGGCCACCCGTTTGACCAGGTCGGCGACGAGCGAGCCCCGCCAGGACGACCAGGCGGCCGGCCCGGTGGCCAGGGCGTCGGCCTCGGTCAGCGCGTGCAGCAGCTCCAGCGTGCCCTGCGACCCGACCGCCTCGGCGACCGACCGCACGGTGGCCGGGTCCTCCAGGTCACGCCGGGTCGCGGTGTCCACGAGCAGCAGATGGTGCCGTACGAGCGTGGAGAGGACGGCGACGTCGTCACGGTCGAAGCCGATGCGTGCGGCGACGTCCTTCGCGATGATCTCGCCGGCCACCGAGTGGTCGCCGGGCCAGCCCTTGCCGATGTCGTGCAGCAGCGCGGCGACCAGGAGGAGGTCGGGGCGGTGGACGCGCCGGGTGAACTCCGAGGCGCGCACGGCCGTCTCGATCAGGTGCCGGTCGACGGTCCAGATGTGCACGGCGTTGCGCTGGGGGCGGCAGCGCACGCGCTCCCAGTCGGGCAGCATCCGGGTGATCAGCCCCTCGGCCTCCAGCGCCTCCCACACGTCGACGGTGGGACGGCCGGAACCGAGCAGGGTGACCAGCTGTTCGCGGGCCTCGGCGGGCCAGGGCGTGGGCAGCGGGCGCACTCCGGCCGCCATGCGCCGCACGGCGTGCAGGGAGAGCGGCAGTCCGGCCTGTGCGGCAGCGGCCGCGGCCCGCAGCGGGAGCACGGGGTCCCGGTCGGGGCGCGCGGCACGGGCGAGCACCACCTCGCCGTCCTGTTCCACGACGCCCTCCGCCAGGGGGGACCTCTCGGCGACCTGCTTGCCGCCGCCGAGCATGGCGCGCAGACGGGGCCGCACGGCACGCGACTTGAGCACGCGCCCCACCTCGCGCCAGGTGACGTCACTGGCGTACGAGATGACCCGGGCGGCCTCGTAGACCTGGCGCAGCAGGGTGTCGGCGTCCAGGAGTC
Source organism: Streptomyces sp. NRRL B-24085 (assembly GCF_001282115.1). Classification (GTDB taxonomy): domain Bacteria; phylum Actinomycetota; class Actinomycetes; order Streptomycetales; family Streptomycetaceae; genus Streptomyces. The sequence goes on from NZ_LJBR01000096.1 coordinate 34,092, forward strand.
CGAGTTCGGCGGCGACCTGGTCCTGTTCCTGGAGGGCGAGCCGGTCGGTGGCGCGGCCCGTGGTCAGGTGCAGGGCGTCCCGGACGTCGAGCAGCCGGCGCCGGGCGTCGTCGAGGCCCTCGCGCGGGGCGTCGGCCAGCCAGGAGGCGGCGACGGCACGCAGGGCGGTGGCGTCCCGGAGTCCGCCGCGGGCCTCCTTGAGGTCGGGTTCGAGGAGGTACTGGAGCTCGCCCTGGCGTTCGGCGCGCTCGGCGCACAGTTCCTGGAGCTCGGGGAGGCGCTTGGGCGCCTGGTTGCGCCAGTCGGCGAGGACCGCTGTCCGCAGGCCCGCCGTCAGTCCCAGGTCACCGGCGATGTGACGGGCGTCCAGGAGGCCGAGCTGGACCTTCAGGTCCTCCGCGGCCGTCTTGCGGGCCTCCGCGGGCGTGCGCACGGAGTGGTCGAGGGCGAGGCCCAGGTCCCACACCGGGTACCAGATGCGGTCGGCGAGGGCGGCCACCGCGCCCGGGTCGCCGCCGTCGTGCAGCAGGACCAGGTCCAGGTCGCTGCGGGGCGACAGCTCGCCGCGGCCGTAGCCGCCGACGGCGATCAGGGAGACCCCGCGCAGGTGCCCGGCGCCCGCGGTGAACAGCCCCGCGAGCCAGTCGTCGGTCAGTTCGGCGAGGGCGGAACGGCGCGGCGGCCCGGACCGCGCCCCCTCCTGGAGGAGGCGCAGCCGGGCCGCCGCGTAGCCGCTGGGTCCCGAGTCCTCTGCATCCTTGCGCACGTTCGTGCTCGTCACCCAGCAGCTCCTGTTCTGTTCTCCGGTCAGAGCGCGTCCGGGCCGCGCTCGCCTGTCCGGACCCGTACGGCGGTCTCGACCGGCAGGGACCAGACCTTGCCGTCACCGATCTTGCCGGTACGGGCCGCCTTGACGATGACGTCGATCAGCTGCTCGGCGTCGTCGTCCTCGGCGAGGACCTCGATGCGGATCTTCGGGACCAGGTCCACGGTGTACTCGGCACCGCGGTAGACCTCGGTGTGGCCCCGCTGACGACCGTAGCCGCTCGCCTCGGTGACCGTCAGACCGTGCACCCCGAAGGCCTGGAGGGCTTCCTTGATCTCGTCGAGCCGGTGCGGCTTGACGACGGCGGTGATGAGCTTCATGCGTCCACCTTCTTGCCCGCGTCGGCGGCCGGGGCCGGGACGGAGGTCCGGGCGGCGCCGCCACCGGCACCGCTGAAGTCGTATGCGGTCTCCGCGTGCTCGGCCTGGTCGATGCCCGAGACCTCCTCGTCCTCGCTGACCCGCATGCCGATGGTCTTGTCGAGGAGGAAGGCGAGGATCGCGGAGGCGATGAGGGAGTAGGCGAGGACCGCGAAGACACCGGCGCACTGCTTCCAGAGCTGGTCCGCGTTGCCGCCGTAGAAGAGGCCCTTGACGTCCGACTGGCCCTTGCCGCTGGCGAAGAAGCCGATCAGCAGGGAGCCGATGACACCGCCGACCATGTGGACGCCGACGACGTCCAGGGAGTCGTCGTAGCCGAACTTGTACTTCAGGCCGACCGCCATGGCGCACAGGACACCGGCGATGACGCCCACGCAGATCGCGCCGATCGGGGTGACCGCACCACCGGAGGGGGTGATGGCGACCAGACCGGCGACCGCGCCGGAGGCGGCACCGAGGGTGGTGAACGCGCCGTGGCGGATCTTCTCGTAGAGGAGCCAGCCGAGCATGGCGGCCGCGGTGGCGATCTGGGTGTTGACGAACATCAGGGAGCCGACGCCGTCGTCGTTGCCGAGCCACGAGCCGGCGTTGAAGCCGAACCAGCCGAACCACAGCAGACCGGCGCCGAGCATGACCAGCGGGAGGCTGTGCGGGCGCATCGGGTCCCGCTTGAAGCCGACGCGCTTGCCGATGACCAGGATCACGCCGAGCGCCGCGGCACCCGCGTTGATGTGGACCGCGGTACCACCGGCGAAGTCGATCACACCGAGCTCGAAGGCCCAGCCGCCGGTGCCCCAGACCCAGTGCGCGACCGGGAAGTAGACGACCGTCGCCCACAGCACGACGAAGAGCGCCCAGGCGGAGAACTTCACGCGGTCGGCGATCGCACCGCTTATCAGTGCGGGCGTGATGATCGCGAACATCATCTGGAAGACGGCGAAGGCGAGGACCGGGATCGTGTACCCGGACCAGATGTCGCCCTTGTCGATGCCGGTCCATCCGAAGAAGTCGGATTCCCAGCCGATGAGCGAGCCGTGGTCCGTACCGAACGCCATGGAGAAGCCGTACAGCACCCACAGGATGGTGACGATACCCATGCTGATGAAGCTCATCATCAGCATGTTGAGGGTGCTCTTGACGCGGACCATGCCTCCGTAGAAGAAGGCAAGACCCGGGGTCATGATCAGCACCAGGGCGGAACAGATCAACATGAAGCCTGTGTTCGCCACAGACAGTTTGTCTGCGGCGAGCGTGATGGCTGGTGCCATCGGCGTCTCCTCGTCGTAGGTACGGCCCCGTGCGGGCGAAGCCAGAGCGGATTGAGGGGTGGGCCGGTTATGCGCCATGAGATTGGCGCAGCGCGGTTTCGGTGGAAGCCCCTCGTTGTTTCGCCGCCGTGACGAAGACACCTGGTGTGTTACGCGTCGATGAACTGGCAGATTCCGGCCGCGTCGATCGTTATCGTGGCGCAACCTTCGGAGAAGGAAAGAAACCGGCCGCGGTCGGCCTTCCGACGACCTGGCATGGGGGAGCCGAGTCGGGCAGTTCGGGAGGGCCGGCCGCGGCCGGGGTTCAGGGGATTCAGACGGCTTCCGCGGTCTCCGGGAGTTCCACGGCGAGCTTGTCGGTGAGATCCACGACCTCGGCGAGATCACCGAAATCGCGTACGGCCGTGTCGACCGTCTTTCGAATACGAGTGTTCACGCGTTCGGAGCGCACCTTCTTGGCGATGTGCATGGCCTGTTCCACCAGGACGGTGCTCTGCTCGGGCTCGCGCCGCAGCAGGTGCACGGTGGCCATGCCGACGAGATTGAGCGCGTACGACCGCTGGTGCTCGCCGTCGTCGGAGAACAGCTCCACCGCCCGCTGCATGAGGGGCTCGGCCAGGGAGGCGTAGGCCGGGCTGCGGCCGGCGACGTAGGCGAGGTCGCGGTAGGAGTGGGAGTTCTCGCCGTACAGCTCGGCCTCGGAGAAGAAGCGGATCCAGTCGGGGTCCGGCTCGTCCCACTCGTCGGCCTCCGCGAAGGTGTCCTCGGCCATCCGGACGGCCCGCTTGCACTTGCCGGGCTGGCCCATGTTGGCGTACGCGCGGGCCTCCATCGCATACAGCATCGACTGGGTGCGCGGGCTCGCGCAGTCCCGGCTGCCGTACTGCGCGAGGTGGATCAGCTCCAGGGCGTCCTCGGGCCGGCCGAGGTGGATCATCTGGCGGCTCATGCTGGACAGGACGTACGAGCCGAGCGGCTTGTCGCCGGCCTCCTTGGCGGCGTGCAGGGCGAGCACGAAGTACTTCTGGGCGGTGGGCTGGAGCCCCACGTCGTACGACATCCAGCCCGCGAGCTCGGCCAGTTCGGCGGCGACCTTGAACAACTTGCGGGTGGTGGCCTCGGGCTGGGGCTCCTGGAGGAGGTCCGTCACCTCGTGCAGCTGTCCCACGACCGCCTTGCGGCGCAGTCCGCCCCCGCACTGGGCGTCCCACTGGCGGAACATCACGGTCGTCGACTCGAGGAGGTCCAGCTCGGGCTTGGAGAGCCGGCCGACGCGGCGGGACGCGGCCGGGTCGGGCTCCCGCTGCGGGGCGGCGGCGGGGCCGGGGACCAGCCAGCGCTGCATGGGCTCGATGAGGGACGGGCCCGCGGACAGGGCCAGCGAGGTCCCGAGGAAGCCGCGCCGCGCCAGCATGAGGTCGCTGCGCGAGAACTCGCTGAGCAGGGCCACGGTCTGCGGGCCCGTCCAGGGCAGGTCGACCCCGGTCGTGGACGGCGACTGGCGAGCGGCGCGCAGTCCCAGGTCCTCGACGGAGACGACGCAGCCGAACCGCTCGGAGAACAGCTCGGACAGGATCCTGGGGATGGGTTCGCGGGGGTTCTCGCCGTCCAGCCAGCGGCGCACCCGCGAGGTGTCGGTGGAGATGTGGTTGGCCCCCAACTGCCGGGCCCTGCGGTTGACCTGGCGGGCGAGCTCGCCCTTCGACCAGCCGCTGCGCACGAACCAGGAGGTGAGCAGTTCGTTCGGGCGCTTCTCGGCCTGCGCAGCGCTCCCGGCGCCCGTCCCGCTTCCGCTGTTGCCGCCCACTGGAACGCCCCCATCCCTGAGACCACTTGTCGCCGAGTGCGCCAAGCCCTATCAGAATGCCGGTAAATACGGCCGTCCGTCCGGCGGTTGTCAGCCTTCGAACGGGGAACCGACTTGCCTCCGGCATACCCACAAGTGCATGTGCCCCCAGGACTCGTGCACTCAAAGTAATCCTACGATCACGCGTCCAGCCATGGCGATCCCGGAAACGCCACCATTCGCCACCCCTTCGAATGAACTCACGGTCGCCTCCACACGATTCACTTGACATAGACCGAGCGGGGTGGGCGGAGCGGTGCACTCGGGGGCGCACGATCCTCGACACACGACCCTGGACACTTCCGGGCGCCACCATCGCCCGGAAGGGGAAACGGAGAGTGACCGAGCGCGTCCGCCGCGTAACCACCGGCGTGCTGGACCCGTTGGAGGGGGTATGGGCTTCACGATCGGCGGCATTCGGGAGATCCGTTCCGGTACACGCAGGCGCGGCCGCTCCTCGGAGTGCACCGCCGTCGCCGAGTTCACCGGACTCTGGGGCTGGGACGTCGTCCCGGGCGCGCGGGCCTCGGCCGGCGCCTGCTCCTGCGGCCGCGCGGACTGCCTCCGACCCGGCGCCCACCCCCTCGACTTCGCGCCCCCGGTCCCGGCCGGGGCCACCCTCGACGACGTGACCAAGGCGTGGTCCGAGTTCCCCGGTGCCGCGGTGATGCTGCCCGTCGGCCGCGCCTTCGACGTCATCGAGGTCGCCGAGCCGGCCGGGCGCCGCGCCCTGGTCCGCCTGGAGCGCATGGGCCTGCCGCTCGGCCCGGTGACCGCGACCCCGGAGGGCCGCGCCCAGTTCTTCGTCGCCCCCGGCGCCGCGGCGGACCTGGCCGAACTCCTCTACCGCATGGGCTGGGACGACGCCGCCTCCCTCGATCTGCGCGGCATGGGCCCGGGCGCGTACATCACGGCTCCGCCGTCGGACCGGGGCGGCCTGGGGCCGGTGCGGTGGCTGCGGCCGCCTTCCCTGGACGCGGTGACGAAACCGCCGGCGGCCCGCCTGCTGCTGGGGACGCTGGCGTACGTGGCGCACCGGTCGCGCGCGTAGCCGTACACAGCGAAGCGCCCGCTCCCGACTGCACCTCGGGGGCGGGCGCTTCTTCGCGTGCGCCGACGGCTGGGACGGGCGGTACTACTCCCCGATCAGCGCGTCCACGAACGCCTCCGGCTCGAACGGCGCCAGGTCGTCGGCGCCCTCGCCGAGGCCGATCAGCTTGACCGGTACGCCCAGTTCACGCTGGACGGCGACCACGATGCCGCCCTTGGCCGTGCCGTCCAGCTTGGTCAGGACGATGCCGGTGATGTCGACGACCTCGGCGAAGACGCGGGCCTGCACCAGGCCGTTCTGTCCCGTCGTGGCGTCCAGCACGAGCAGCACCTCGTCGAGCGGGGCGTGCTTCTCGACGACCCGCTTGACCTTGCCGAGCTCGTCCATGAGGCCGGTCTTGGTGTGCAGGCGCCCCGCGGTGTCGATGAGGACCACGTCGACCCCCATCTCCTTGCCCTCCTTCACCGCGTCGAAGGCGACGGAGGCGGGGTCGCCGGCCTCCGGCCCGCGCACAGTGTGGGCGCCCACCCGCTCGCCCCAGGTCTGGAGCTGGTCGGCGGCGGCGGCCCGGAAGGTGTCGGCGGCGCCGAGCACGACGGTCCGCCCGTCGGCCACGAGCACACGGGCGAGCTTGCCGGTGGTGGTGGTCTTGCCGGTGCCGTTGACCCCGACGACCATCACGATGCCGGGCCTGCGGCCCTCCGGCTCGGTCCGCACCGTGCGGTCGACCTCGGTGCCGACCAGTTTGAGCAGCTCCTCGCGCAGCAGTCCGCGCAGTTCGTCGGGGGTCCGGGTGCCGAGCACCTTCACCCGCTCGCGCAGCCCGTCGACCAGCTCCTGGGTGGGGGCCACGCCGACGTCGGCGGTGAGGAGGATGTCCTCGATCTCCTCCCAGGTGTCGTCGTCGAGGTGCTCGCGCGACAGGAGCGTGAGCAGCCCCTTGCCGAGCGCGTTCTGCGAGCGGGAGAGCCGGGCGCGCAGCCGGACCAGGCGTCCGGCGGTGGGTTCCGGGATCTCGATCCCGGCCGCCGCCGGGAGCTCTTCGGTGACGGGCGGCGCGGAGCCGTCCGGGAGATCCACCTCCTCAATGGTCCGGCGCGCTTCGTCGCGCGGCGTCTCGGCCTCGTCGCCGACGTGCGGCTCGGCCGGAGGGGCGGTGATGTCGGGCGCGGCGGGAGGCGGCGGGGGCAGCGGCTTCTTGCGCCGGCTTCCGACGACGAGCCCGCCGAGCACACCGAGCACGACCACGGCGATGACTACAGCAAGGATGACGGTTTCCATAACCCGTCCAGTATCCATCCCGCCCTGCCGGGAGCGACCGCGCCGCCGCACTCGGAGGAGCGAGCCGCTTCATTTCCCTTTCGTCCGATATGCCGGACCGGTCGGTGCCCGAGCACACGGGCGGCCCCCGACCCGCAACTCCTCTGCCCCCCCCCGCGTGCCACCCCATGGCAATCTGACGCAGCGTCAGCTACCGTCCCCGCCCCCACCCCCCCGGTGAAGGGGG
>NZ_LJBR01000097.1 GCF_001282115.1 Streptomyces sp. NRRL B-24085
CCCGGCTCCTGCCCCCTCGCACCGCCCCTCACAAGGACGTGAAACCCATGCGCAAGACCGCCCGGTACACCTCCCTGGCCGCCGCCGGCCTGCTCGCCCTCTCCTCGCTCACCGCCTGCGCCAACGACGCCGCCAGCACGGCGTCCACCGGCTCCGGTAGCAAGGGTGACGGCAAGGGCACCAAGGTCAAGATCATGGTCGGTGGCCTCGACAAGGTCATCTACCTGCCCGCGATGCTGACCCAGCGGCTCGGCTACTTCGACGCCGAAGGACTCGACGTGGAGCTGCTGAGCGAGCCCGCCGGCGTCCAGGCCGAGACCGCGCTCGTCTCCGGCCAGGTCCAGGGAGCCGTCGGCTTCTACGACCACACCCTCGACCTGCAGGTGAAGGGCAAGGACGTGGAGTCGGTCGTGCAGTTCTCGCACGCGCCCGGCGAGGTGGAGATCGTCTCGAACAAGGCCGCGGGCGACATCACCTCACCGAAGGACTTCAAGGGCAGGAAGCTCGGCGTCACGGGCCTCGGCTCCTCGACCGACTTCCTCACCAAGTACCTCGCCGTCAAGAACGGCGTGAAGGTCAGCGACTTCACCCCGGTCGCCGTCGGCGCGGGACCGACCTTCATCTCGGCGCTCCAGCAGGGCTCCATCGACGGCGGCATGACGACCGACCCGACCGTCGCGACGATCCTGGACAAGAAGGCCGGCAAGATCCTCCTGGACATGCGGACGCCCCAGGGCTCGGACGAGGCGCTCGGCGGACCGTATCCCTCGTCAAGCCTGTACATGCAGACGGACTGGGTCAACGGTCACAAGGACACCGTCCAGAAGTTGGCCAATGCATTCGTCAAGACGCTCAAGTGGATGTCCACCCACAGCGCCACCCAGATCGCCGACAAGATGCCCGCCGACTACTCGCAGGGCAACAAGCTGCTGTACGCGGTGGCCATCAAGAACACGCTGCCGATGTTCACCAAGGACGGCGTGATGCCCGAGAACGGTCCCGAGACCGTCGAGAAGGTCCTCAAGGCGTTCAACCCCAACATCCAGAACGCCGACGTCGACCTCGACAAGACGTACACCACCGAGTTCGTCGAGAAGGCAGCGCAGAACGCGGGCTGAGCCTCCTCACGCGCGGGTCGCCCACACGTAACGGTGTTCCGGGCGGCCCGCGTCGCCGTACTTGAGGGTGAGCCTGGCCCGCCCCGTGCGCTCCAGGAGCTTCAGATAGCGCTGGGCGGTCTGCCGGCTCACCCCGGTCCGCTCGGCGATCTCCTGCGCCGACAGCGGCCCTTCGGCGTTCATGAGAGACCTGCGGACGAGTTCCACCGTGGTCGGGGAGTGCCCCTTGGGCAGATCCGGCTCCGCGGGCGAGGAGAGCGCACCGAAGATGCGGTCGACCTCCGCCTGTTCGGCCTCCCCGCCGCCGTCCAGGGTGCGCCGCAGCTCGGCGTACGCCTCCAGCCTGGCCCTCAGACCGGCGAAGGCGAACGGTTTCACCAGGTACTGCAGCGCCCCGTGGCGCATCGCCGCCTGCACGGTCGTCACGTCCCGCGCCGCCGTCACCATGATCACGTCGGTCTGGTGGCCCCGCCGGCGCATCTCCTGGACGACTTCCAGACCCGTCTCGTCGGGCAGGTAGTGGTCCATGAGGACCAGGTCGACATGGGGGAGGCTCTCCATCTGGCGCAGCGCTTCCGCGGCGCTGTGCGCCTCGCCCGCCACGTGGAAGCCGGGCACCTTCTCGACATAGGCGGCGTTGACGCGCGCCACGCGGGTGTCGTCGTCCACGACCAGGACCTCGATCATCACGACTCCTCCTCGGTGGCGGCCCGCCCGGTGGGCGGGGCGGTGAGCGCCGGCTGCGGCTCGGCCAGCGCGTCGGGCAGCACGACGGTGAACTCCGCGCCTCCGCCGCCGGCCTCACCGACGGTCGCGCTGCCCCCCTGACGTTCGGCGAGCTTGCGCACGAGGGAGAGCCCGAGCCCGCGCCCCCGGTGCGCGGGCGGTTCCTTGGTCGACCAGCCCTCGGTGAAGACCAGTTCGCGCTGTTCCACCGGGATGCCGGGCCCGGTGTCCCGCACCCTGAGGACCGCGGTACGGCCCTCTGTGCGCAACTCGACCTCCACGCGTGCGTGCGGTGTGCCGGCGACGGCGTCCAGGGCGTTGTCCACGAGGTTGCCGACGATCGTGACCAGGCCGCTCGGATCGACCAGCCGGTCCGGCAGCCGGGTCCCGTCCGAGACCCACAGGGCGACCCCGCGCTCGGCGGCGACGGTCGCCTTGCCCACCAGCAACGCGGCGAGCAGCGGGTCCTCGATCTTCTCGGTGACCTGCTCCGCGGTGGCCCGGTGGTCACCGACGACCTCCCCGACGAACTCCACGGCGTCGTCGTACATCTCCAGCTCCAGCAGCCCCAGGAGCGTGTGCATCCGGTTGGCGTGCTCGTGGTCCTGGGCGCGCAGGGCGTCGATGAGGCCGTGGGTCGAGTCGAGCTCCCGGCCGAGCTGCTCCAGCTCGGTGCGGTCGCGCAGGGTGGCCACGGCTCCGCCGTCGTCGGTGGGCATGCGGTTGGCGACGAGCACCCGCTGGCCCCGCACGGTGACCAGATCGGTGCCCGTCACACGTCCGGCCAGGACGTCGGCCGTACGGCCGACCCCGAGCGCCTCGTCGGGGGAGCGCCCGACGGCCTCGTCGCCGATGCCCAGCAGACGTCCGGCCTCGTCGTTGAGCAGGCGGATGCGTCCGGCCCGGTCCAGCGCGACGACACCCTCCCGGATGCCGTGCAGCATGGCCTCGCGCTCGGCGAGCAGAGCCGAGATGTCGGAGAAGGCCAGGTCACGAGTCTGCCGCTGGACTCTCCTGGAGATCAGCCAGGCGGCCAGCGCGCCGACGGCGAGGGCCCCGCCCGCGTAGGCGAACAGCCCAGGGATCGCGTGGATCAGCCGGGCGCGCACGCTGTCGTAGGCGATGCCGACGGAGACCGCCCCGACGATCTTGTGTCCGCTGTCGTACAGGGGCACCTTGCCGCGGGCGGTACGGCCCAGGGTGCCGCTGTCGATCTGCATGATCTCCTTGCCGGCCAGGGCCTGGCCGGGGTCCGTGGAGACGATCCTGCCCACCTCGCTGCGGGTGGGGTGCGACCAGCGGACGCCCCGCCAGTCCATCACCACGACGTACTCGGCCCCGGTCGCCCTGCGGATCCTCTCGGCCTCCCGCTGGACGGGGCCCTCGGGCAGCGGGGGTGTGTCCTTGACCTGCTCGGCGATCTGCGACTCGGCGGCGGTGGTCTGGGCGATGGCCAGCGCGCGGCGCATCGCCTGGTCGTCGAGCTGGTTGCTCAGCGGTGCGAGGAACAGACCGGTCGCGAGCACCGCCACTCCCGCGGCGATCGCCAGCTGCATCAGAAGCACCTGCGAGAACACCCGGCGGGGCAGTCCGAGGCGCAGGCGGCGGGCGGGGGGAGTGCGGCTCATACCCATGACGGTACGGGGAGGCGCCGTATCCGCCGTAGGGGGTGTGGCATGGATCTCTTGATCAACACGTTGACGGGCCGGATGTGCCGGAGAGGTGCTGTGGACGCACCCGCGCGAGGGGACGGTCAGCTCGCCAGGGCCGTCGAGGTGCTCAGCTCGCGCACCGCCACCACGTCCATCCGCGCGGGCGAGCCGAGCACCGACGCCCCACAGCTTTCCGGACGGGGCGGCAGAGAGGCGGTCTGCGCCACGAGGACGCGCCAGTGGCGGCCGTCGACGTGGGCGACGGTCACCTCCCAGTGCGGGGCAGCGCCGTCCGTGCGTACGACGGTCAGGGCCTCGGCCGCGTATTCGCCCACCGTCGTGCGGACGGCCAGCTCGGCCGCCTGGCCGGGGCGCTCCCAGGCGGAGTTGCCGCGACACCCCTCGACCACGATCCGGCCCTCCTGGGCGCTGTGGAGGACTTGCTTGACGGCATGGGCCTCGGCGCGGCCGTAGGCGTAGCCGTACGGCAGGACCAGCACCGTCGGGGAGAACCGGTGACCACCCAGATGGGTGACCTCCCAAGCGCCCTCGACGCCCGAGGCGGCCAGTTCCGCGGCGAGCGGACGACCGAGGAGCGCGCAACAGCGGTCCCGCTTGCCGTTGGTGCAGACGAGCGCGAGCGGATCGCCGGTGTGCGGACGTCCGCCGAGCGCCGCGTCGAAGCTGCCGTGGTCGCCCCTGCCGAGCGCGGCGAGATCCAGGTCGAGCAGGTCTCCCGGATCGCGGGTCGTCGCACTGCGCAGCCACACGTTTCCGGGGGCGGTGTGCGCGGCGTACACCTGCCGGGTGGTGGGCGTCCCACTGTCGGCGTGCCGTCCGGGGCGGCGGATGAGCGCGACACGCACGCCCGTGTCCTTCGCCGCGGCCTCCAGGGCGCGGCCCAGTGCGGGGTCCAGGTGGCTCGAAGTGAGCGCCTTGGCCCCCCAGGGGCCGGGCTGCTCGAGCAGCAGCCAGGTCCGCGCGGTGGCCGCGGTTCCGGAAACGGGCTCGTCGAGGTCGTGCGAGACCGTTGAGCAGGTACTCACAGAGGTGAGCCTAACCTGACTTGGCGCGCGGCGACTTCCGGCCGGGCCGTTTCAGTGCTCCGGCAGTGGCTGCGGTGGCTTCGGGCCCACATAAGTGCCGCTCGGACGCATGCGCAGCGGACGTTCGCCGTACTCCTCCAGCGCGTGGGCGATCCAGCCCGCCGTCCGGGCGACGGCGAAGACCGTCTCGCCGGCCGTGGCGGGCATCCCGGAGGAGGCGGTGAACACGGCGAGGGCCAGGTCCACGTTGGCGTGCAGGGGGGCGTGGCGGGCTGCGGTGGCCACGATGTCGCGGGCCGCGAGGAGGGCGGGCTCGGCCCGGGGGATCTCCTCCAGGAGAGCGAACAGGGCACGCGCGCGTGGGTCCTCGCCCGGATAGAGCCGGTGACCGAGGCCGGGGATGCGGCGGCCGGCCCGCAGTTCCTCCGCGATCACAGGGGCCGCGTCGCCGAGCTCGAGCACGTCGAGCAGCAGTTTGTGGGCGAGCCCGCTGGCCGCGCCGTGCAAGGGGCCCTCCAGGACGCCGAGTCCGGCGGACACGGCCGCGTACGCGTGCGCGCGAGCCGACGCGGCGACGCGGACCGCGAGCGTCGAGGCGGCGAGGTCGTGGTCGACGAGAAGTCCGAGTGCGGTGTCCAGGACCCGCAGGGAGGCCTCATCGGGCTTGCGTCCGCTGAGTCGCGACCACAATCGGGGGGCCAGCCGGCCGTCGTCGCGGCGGTGGTCGTGCAGTACGGGTGGCAGGGCGGCGACAAGGGTGGGGATGAGGGTCCGCGCGGTGCCGAGCACGGCCTCCTCGGACAGGTCGAAACGCAGCGGGTCGGCCGCCGCGGCGGCGATGGCGGCGACCCGCAACCGGTCGGTGGGCCCGGTGTGTTCGGGCAGCGCGTCCACCGCGCGACGTGCCGTGTCGACCGTGGCCTCAGGTGCGGTGAAGGTGACCCCGGGCTGCATGCGGCCGGTCCACAGCCACTCGGCGATCTCTTCGTAGGAGTGGCGTGCGGCGAGTTCGGTCGCGTCGACGCCCCTGAAGTAGTAGCGGTCCCGGTCGATGAACGTGATGCGGGTCCGTACGGAGAGATCGCCGCCGGAGCCCGGACTCCCGCTGCCCTCCCGGCGGTTGCGCCGGGCGAGGGTCTCCACCTCCTTGGCGTCGAAGGTGCTGCCCCGGCCGCCAGGGACGCGCCGGCTGCTGAGCTGGCCGCGGCTCACATAGGCGTAGACGGTCTCGGGTTTCACCCCGAGCAGTTCGGCGGCTTCCTTGGTGCTGAGCCGGTGGTCGGCGGGGCCCGGGAGCGGGTCTTGATCGCGCATAAGAGGTCACCGTATCCGCAGCCGGAGGGGTTGATGGGCGATATTGAGTGCACATTGATTTAATCAATATTGACAGGAAATGAGTCAACCATGGACAGTCGAATCAAGTCCAGGGAGGAATCATGTCGGTCAACAGGTCCGCAACCACACTCGTCGAGGTACCGCGGGGACTCGCCGGCGTCCTCGTCACCGACACCGAGGTCGGGGACGTGCGGGGGCGCGAGGGGTTCTATCACTACCGCCAGTACTCGGCCGTCGAGCTCGCGCAGACCCGTGGCTTCGAGGACGTCTGGCATCTCCTGGTCCACGGTGAACTGCCGGACGCCGGACAGGCCGCGGCGTTCCGGGCCGCGACCGCGCGGCTGCGGCGGCTCCCGGAGGAGGTCCGCGCCGCTCTGCCGGCCATCGCGGCGGCGAGCCGGAGGTCGGGGCCGCTGGCCGGCATGCGCACCGCGTTGTCGCTCCTCGGGTCGGCGAAGGGATTCCGGCCGGTGTACGACATCGACCCCGAGGAGCGGCGCCGGGACACGCTCGTGGCGGCCGCCGCGGTGCCGACGCTGCTCACCGCGCTCCACCGGCTGGGCAAGGGACTCGAGCCGGTGGAGCCGCGGGCGGATCTCTCGTACGCGTCGAACTACCTCTACATGTTGACGGGTTCGGAGCCGGATCCCCTGCGGGCCCGGGCGGTCGAGCAGTACTTGATCTCAACCATTGATCACGGCTTCAATGCATCAACCTTTACGGCACGGGTCATCGCGTCGACGGGCGCGGATGTGGTGGCGTGCCTCGTGGGGGCCGTAGGGGCCTTGTCCGGGCCGCTGCACGGGGGTGCGCCGAGTCGGGCTCTGGACACCCTGGACGCGATCGGCACGCCCGACCGGATAGACCCCTGGATCCGTGAGCGGGTGCTCGCCGGTGAACGGATCATGGGCTTCGGTCACGCGATCTACCGCACGGAGGATCCGCGTTCCCGGATGCTCCGGGAGGTCGCCCAGCGGTTCGGCGGGCCCCGGGTGGACTTCGCCGTCGAGGTGGAACGCCAGGTGGAGGCGATCCTGGCCGAGCTGAAGCCGGGGCGGGAACTCCACACCAACGTCGAGTTCTACGCGGGCGTGGTCATGGAGCTGTGCGGGCTGCCACGGGAGATGTTCACGCCCACGTTCGCGGCGGCGCGGGTGGTGGGCTGGAGCGCCAACATCCTCGAACAGGCGGCGGACTCGAAGATCATCCGTCCGATGGCGCGGTATGTGGGGGCGGAGGCGCCGGTGGCGGTGCCGGTGAGGTGACGAGACCTTGTCAGGCGGGGGGCCGAGGCGGCGGGTCGGGCTGTTGCGCGGCCCGAATCGCGCTCTCGAAGATCCTGAACAACCGCCCTTCGTCAGTGTCGGGCGGCAGGACCTCCTTCGCGCCATGGGAAGCCGCCCAATACCGATTGAAGGCAGGGCTCTGCACCAGGGTTCCCGCTCGTGCGACCAACTCGGCTTCGGTGATGCCGCCCCACTTGTAGACCAACAGGTAATGACTGAAGGTCAGGTTGGCGAAGAGGTTCTGCCGGAGGACCTGTGGGGACGCACCCGGAAAGTCGTTCCAGACCTCGGCCAGCGCGGGATCGTCCATCGCCATCTGAGTGAGCTGGACATGGAGGGCCCGTAAGTCGGCTTCGGCGCTCCGGTGCAACTCGTTGCGGGAAGAGACGAGTTCCTCGCGCTGCATGGCGAGTTCGTGACGCTGCATCCGCAGCTCTCGCTGTTGGAGCAGAAGCGTGGCCACGAGCAGGAGCAGTGCCAGACCAGAGAAGACTGCGCTGGCCCCGCCGAAGTATTCCCCGAGTGAGCTGCGCTCCAGTGCCGTGTGCCTGTCTCCGTTGGCTTCCTCGACACCTCGGACGAGCCAGCCGCTGACCACCACTGAGGCGGCACCGACGGCACCAGTGACAGCGACTGCTACGGAACCCCACGCGGATGCGACAAGAGCCGAACGCCATATGCGGTGCGCCGCCATCCGTGCCTCCCCCGAGAGCCTGCGACATCCTTCCCGCGACTCAGAACGGAGAAACGGCGTCGCCGGGGCCTATGTGGGGCGGATACCCGCACCGGACTTTCCGGTGCGGGCTACTCCCGGTCAGATGTCGGGAATGAATGCCTTGGCGCAGGCGAGTGTCTCGCGGTCCACGACCACGACAATCTCGGAAGTGGCCAGCGTCCGCATCCCCGGGTAGTCCTTCCGGATCTCCGCAGTCCGCTCTGAGCCGATCACCACGAATCGACCGTCACGGAGTTCGAAGACGTCTGGACAGGTGGCGCCGCAGGTGCTGCCCCTCGACTGAGGGGGGAGACCGATGCGTCGCTTTATGTGGAGGCGTGAGGCGGACAGCCGGCAGGCGGCTTTCCGGCCCAGATGGATGGTCATCCTGATCCTTCGGGGTTTGACACGGTGAGGGGGAATCCGGTTCGGGGCGTCGGGTGGCCGGTCTGGGACGGACCGTCCGTGAAACGCGGCGTCGGTGACGAAGGGAGCCCCGGCTCCTCATGCCTCCGGGATGTCGCCCTTGGCCCTGATGAGCGTGTCCCGGGTGATGACGACGATTCGCTCGTAGTCCGCTCGCGACGCGTCGGCGGGGAGTTCGCCGTCGAGTTGTTCCGTGACGTCCTTGCCGATCACGGCGAAGCTTCCGTCGGCCAATTCGAAGATGTCAGGGCAGTTGCCCCCGCCCTGGCTCCCCCGAGCGCTGGGGGGTACACCGATCCGACGGATGATCTGACTCACTGTTGATTCCTCTGGTCTCACGTCTGAAGAGCTTGCGCACAACGACTGCGGGGTGGAGGCGGCCCTGTGGGGTGCGTTCGCCAACCGGCGGCGTGAGCGACGACTTGTGGAGTCGCTCTACGCGATCGAGCGTGAGTCAACCCCAGCGACGTCTGGGACAACTGGGGACTTCATCCGTTCGTTATGGCCCGAGGGTGTGATTCCCGAGAGTCGATCCCTCAGCCGCCTGGTGAGTCTCCAACAACCCACCATTCGTCCCCGTCGGCTTCATCCAGTTGCCGAAGCAACTCGTCAACCATCCGGCCGAGCTCGGCCTCGTCCGACCCCTCGGGCAGGGTTGCCCGCTGCCCACGAGTAGCGTGCCAGTACTCCCTGACGACGGGATTCTGTATGAGACCGCGGATGAACCCGAAGAATTCGTCACGGCTGATGTTGCCCAGGCGGTAGGAGAGCAGCAGGTTCGTGTACAGCGCGTTGGCGAAGAGGTATTGGCGGCGTTTCTGCGGTGCCGCCGGCACTTCGAAGATGTCCAGGACCTCGGCCAGCTCAGGGCTGTCGATGGCCTTGCTCAGCAGTTCCCAGTGCAGGCGCTGTTGGCTGGCCAGGTTGGCGTGGCGCTGACCATCCGCGACCCGCTCTTCCAGGTGGTCGAGGCGCAGGTGCAGTGTGTGGAGCGCGCGCTGTTGTGCGGTCAGAGCGACGAGCGCTCCTGTCACCAGGCCGAGACCGGCTGCCAGAGGAGCGACGAACCCTCGTACTCCACGCTTCTGTGTGGCCATGTCATCCCCGATCCAAACGGCCGTCCGCCGGTCGTCGGGGTGCGGGTCGACTGATGGGGACCGGCGAGCGGTGGGCGGCGCTTGCCGTCTCCCAGGGTGCCGAGCGGCTCTGATCGGCGGGGGAGGCGGAGAGGAGGCGCACGGAGGGAAGTGAGGGTCGCACGAACCGGCGCCTTCCCCAACGTCTGCCCCGCAAGTGCTGCTAACAATCGTTCACTTCGAGGGGATTGTTCCGGCTCGTATCCTGGTCCGGCATTCCCCCCACGGACGTGCGCCGGGACCGCGATCCGGTGCACGCAGCAGCGCGAAAGAGGTCGTACGTTGAGTCAGCCGAGCGGGAGCCCCCGGCAGATCCCGGTCGTCGTGCTCGCCGGATTCCTGGGTTCCGGCAAGACCACGCTCCTCAATCATCTCCTCCACCGCAGCGGCGGCAGCCGGATCGGAGCCGTCGTCAACGACTTCGGTGCCATCGAGATCGACGCCATGGCCGTCGCCGGCGCGCTCGGCGACTCCACCGTCTCCCTCGGCAACGGCTGCCTGTGCTGCGCCGTCGACGTCAGCGAACTCGACGGATACCTCGCCAGGCTCGCCCACCCCGACACCGGCATCGACGTCATCGTCATCGAGGCCAGCGGGCTCGCCGAGCCGCAGGAACTCGTCCGCATGGTGCTCGCCAGCGAGGAGCCCGACATCGTCTACGGCGGTCTCGTCGAGGTCGTCGACGCCGCCGAGTTCGACGACACCCGCGCCAGGCACCCCGAGCTCGACCGCCACCTCGGTCTCGCCGACCTCGTCGTGGTCAACAAGCTCGACCGGACGGCTCCCGAGAACGCCGAGCGCGTTCTCGCGGTCGTCCGGTCCCTCGTCGACCGCGCCGCCGTCGTCCCGGCCACCTACGGCCGTGTCGACCCCGAGTTCCTCTTCGACTGCCGGCCCAGCGAGGAACGCGTCGGACAGCTCTCCTTCGACGACCTGCACGACCACGAGGACCGCGACCACGACGGTCACGCCCACGCGGGGCACCTGCACTCCGCCTACGACAGCCTGTCCTTCACCGCGGAAACGCCCCTCGACCCGCGTCGGCTCATGGGCTTCCTCGACAGCCGGCCCGAAGGGCTCTACCGGATCAAGGGGTACGTCGACTTCGGGCCGTACGACGTCCGCAACCGCTACGCCGTACACGCCGTAGGGCGGTTTCTGCGGTTCTACCCGGAACCCTGGCCGCCCGGCGACACCCGTCTCACCCAGCTCGTCCTCATCGGCTCCGGCATCGACACGTCCGCCCTCGGCAAGGAGCTGGAGGCGTGCAAGGGGACACAGCAGGACGCCCCGCACACCGACGAGGCCGGCATGTGGGGCGTTCTGCGTTACGTGCAGGGCACCGAGGAGGAACCCGGGGAAGAGGGGGCAGCGGGGGAACCGGCCTAGACCGGGCCCGCCACCACCGAGACCGTCTTCGCCAGCGACACGCCCGAGCCGTCGCGGCGCGGGTCGATCTCCGGGAGGTCGGCCGGGGTGCCGTTCTTCTGCGCGGCGCGGGCCGGGACGGCGCCCGCCCAGGCCAGGGACAGGCAGTCCTCGCCCTTCAGGAACCGCTGGCAGCGCACACCGCCCGTGGCGCGGCCCTTGCGCGGGTACTGGTCGAACGGGGTCAGCTTGGCCGTCGTCTGCACCGAGTCGTCGAGCGTGCCGCGCGAGCCCGCGACCGTGAAGACGACCGCGTCCGCCGCCGGGTCCACCGCGGTGAACGAGATGACCTTCGCGCCCTCGGCGAGCTTGATACCTGTCATACCGCCCGCCGGACGGCCCTGCGGACGGACCTGGGACGCCTGGTAGCGCAGGAGCTGGGCGTCGTCGGTGATGAAGACCAGGTCTTCCTCGCCGGTGCGCAGTTCCACCGCGCCGACGATCCGGTCGCCCTCCTTGAGCGTGATGACCTCCAACTCGTCCTTGTTGGACGGGTAGTCGGGGACCACGCGCTTGACGACGCCCTGCTCGGTGCCGAGCGCCAGGCCGGGCGAGGACTCGTCCAGCGTGGTGAGGCAGACCAGCGTCTCGCCGTCCTCCAGGGAGACGAACTCCGCCAGCGGGGCACCGCCCGAGAGGTTCGCGGCCGACTCCGGGAGCTGCGGCAGGTCGATGACGTTGATCCGCAGCAGGCGGCCCGACGACGTCACCGCGCCGACCTCGCCCCGCGCGGTGGCCGGCACCGCCGAGACGATCACGTCGTGCTTGGCGCGCTTGCCGCCGGCCTCCTCCGGGAACGGATCGCCGTTCGCCGTACGGGCCAGCAGCCCCGTCGAGGACAGCAGCACCCGGCACGGGTCGTCCGCCACCTGGAGCGGCACGGCGGCCACCGGGGCCGTCGCTCCGGCCTCCAGCAGCACCGTGCGCCGCTCGGTGCCGTACTTCTTGGCGACCGCGGCCAGTTCGGCGGAGACCAGCTTGCGCAGCTCCGCGTCCGACTCCAGGATCCGGGTCAGCTCCGCGATCTCCGCGTTGAGCCGGTCCTTCTCGGACTCCAGCTCGATGCGGTCGAACCGGGTCAGGCGCCGCAGGGGCGTGTCCAGGATGTACTGCGTCTGGATCTCGCTCAGCGAGAAGCGCTCGATCAGGCGCTCCTTCGCCTGCGCCGAGTTGTCGCTGGAGCGGATGATGCGGATGACCTCGTCGATGTCGACCAGGGCGGTGAGCAGGCCCTCGACCAGGTGCAGCCGGTCGCGCCGCTTGGTGCGCCGGAACTCGCTGCGCCGGCGCACCACTTCGAAGCGGTGGTCGAGGTAGACCTCCAGGAGCTCCTTGAGGCCGAGCGTGAGGGGCTGCCCGTCGACCAGCGCCACGTTGTTGACGCCGAAGGACTCCTCCATCGGCGTCAGCTTGTAGAGCTGCTCCAGGACCGCCTCCGGCACGAAGCCGTTCTTGATCTCGATGACCAGGCGCAGGCCGTGGGCGCGGTCGGTGAGGTCCTTGACGTCGGCGATGCCCTGGAGCTTCTTCGCACCGACCAGGTCCTTGATCTTGGCGATCACCTTCTCCGGGCCGACCGTGAAGGGCAGCTCGGTGACGACCAGGCCCTTGCGGCGGGCGGTCACCGTCTCCACCGAGACCGTGGCACGGATCTTGAAGGTGCCGCGGCCCGTCTCGTAGGCGTCCCGGATGCCCGTGAGACCGACGATCCGGCCGCCGGTGGGCAGGTCGGGGCCCGGGATGTGCTTCATCAGGGCGTCCAGATCCGCGTTCGGGTAGCGGATCAGGTGGCGGGCGGCCGCGATGACCTCGGTGAGGTTGTGCGGCGGCATGTTGGTGGCCATGCCGACCGCGATGCCCGAGGCGCCGTTCACCAGGAGGTTGGGGAAGGCGGCCGGCAGGGCGCCCGGCTCCTGCTCCTGGCCGTCGTAGTTGGGGGCGAAGTCGACCGTGTCCTCGTCGATGGACTCCGTCATCAGGCTCGCGGCCTCGGCCGCGCGGCACTCGGTGTACCGCATGGCGGCCGGCGGGTCGTCGTTGCCCAGCGAGCCGAAGTTCCCGTGGCCGTCGATCAGCGGCACGCTCATCGAGAAGGGCTGGGCCATGCGCACGAGGGCGTCGTAGATCGACGCGTCGCCGTGCGGGTGCAGCTTGCCCATGACCTCGCCGACCACACGGGCGCACTTCACATAGCCGCGGTCGGGGCGCAGGCCCATCTCGTTCATCTGGTAGACGATGCGCCGGTGCACCGGCTTGAGGCCGTCGCGGGCGTCGGGGAGCGCGCGGGAGTAGATGACCGAGTACGCGTACTCGAGGTACGAGCCCTTCATCTCGTCCACGACGTCGATGTCGAGGATCCGCTCCTCGTACGAGTCGTCGGGCGGCGGGGTCTTCGTGCTGCGGCGGGCCATCGCTGCCGGCTCCTCTTTTCTGGTCGCTCGCCTACGGGTCGCTCACGTCGGCCCTTTGGCTCACTCTTGCTGAAGCGTGAACGGGATCTGACGCGGACCATTGTGGACCGCGGCACTGACAGTCCGGGCAGGGCCCGGCGGTGCCGCCCGGGCCCGGGGGCCGCGCAGCGCCTCCCTCACGGTTGCCCGCAGGCTACGCGATCCGCTGTGGGCGTACGCGCCCCGGGAACTTCACCGAGGGTCGGCACGCTTGCATACAGTGGCAGGACCGGCAGGAAAACAGCTCCACAAACCGCGGTTTCCACGACCGCGACGGCGATCGAAGGGACGTACATGCCCATGGGTCACACGGCCACAGACCAGGCAGGCACCGGGGGCCTGACAGCGACCGAGCACCGCCTGGCCAACGGGCTGCGCGTGGTGCTCTCCGAGGACCACCTGACCCCGGTCGCGGCGGTGTGCCTCTGGTACGACGTCGGCTCGCGCCACGAGGTCAAGGGGCGTACCGGCCTGGCTCACCTTTTCGAGCACTTGATGTTCCAGGGCTCGAAGCAGGTGCACGGCAACGGTCACTTCGAACTCGTCCAGGGCGCGGGCGGCTCGCTGAACGGCACCACCAGCTTCGAGCGCACCAACTACTTCGAGACCATGCCGACCCACCAGCTCGAACTCGCGCTGTGGCTGGAGGCCGACCGCATGGGCTCGCTGCTGGCCGCCCTCGACGAGGAGTCGATGGAGAACCAGCGCGACGTCGTCAAGAACGAGCGCAGGCAGCGCTACGACAACGTCCCCTACGGCACCGCGTTCGAGAAGCTGACCGCGCTCGCCTACCCGGAGGGCCACCCCTACCACCACACCCCGATCGGTTCCATGGCCGATCTGGACGCGGCCACCCTGGAGGACGCGCGCGCGTTCTTCCGCACCTACTACGCGCCCAACAACGCCGTCCTGTCGGTCGTCGGCGACATCGACCCCGAGCAGACGCTCGCGTGGGTCGAGAAGTACTTCGGCTCCATCCCCTCGCACGACGGCAAGCCCGCGCCCCGCGACGGCTCGCTGCCCGAGATCATCGGCGAGCAGTTGCGCGAGGTCGTCGAGGAGGAGGTCCCCGCGCGCGCGTTGATGGCCGCCTACCGGCTGCCCCACGACGGCACCCGCGAGGCGGACGCGGCCGACCTCGCCCTCACCGTCCTCGGCGGCGGTGAGTCCTCCCGCCTCTACAACCGGCTCGTACGGCGTGACCGCACGGCCGTCGCGGCCGGCTTCGGACTGCTGCGCCTGGCCGGTGCGCCCTCCCTGGGCTGGCTCGACGTGAAGACCTCCGGCGACGTCGAGGTGCCGGTCATCGAGGCCGCCATCGACGAGGAGCTCGCGCGGTTCGCCGCGGAGGGGCCCACGGCCGAGGAAATGGAGCGCGCCCAGGCCCAGTTGGAGCGCGAGTGGCTGGACCGGCTCGGCACCGTCGCGGGCCGCGCCGACGAACTGTGCCGCTACGCCGTCCTGTTCGGCGACCCGCAGCTCGCCCTGACCGCCGTGCAGCGCGTCCTGGACGTGAGCGCCGAGGAGGTCCAGGCGGTCGCCAAGGCCAGGCTGCGCCCCGACAACCGCGCGGTGCTGGTCTACGAGCCGCTCACCCCGGCCGAGATCGCCGACAGCGCCGAGGACGCCGCCGAGGACCCCGAGGCCGCGGCAACCGTAGAAGCCAGCGACGACAACGAGGAGGCGGCCAAGTGAGCGAGCTCGCCGCGATGGAGTTCCACCCGCAGCCGCAGGCGGGCGAGCCCAAGGTGTGGGCCTTCCCCGCCCCCGAGCGCGGGACGCTCGACAACGGCCTGACCCTGCTGCGCTGCCACCGCCCCGGCCAGCAGGTCGTCGCCGTGGAGGTGCTCCTGGACGCACCCCTGGACGCCGAACCGGCAGGACTGGACGGCGTCGCCACAATCATGGCGCGCGCCTTCTCCGAGGGCACCGACAAGCACTCGGCCGAAGAGTTCGCCGCCGAGCTGGAGCGCTGCGGAGCCACCCTCGACGCGCACGCCGACCACCCGGGCGTCCGCCTCAGCCTCGAAGTGCCGGCCTCCCGCCTCGCCAAGGCGCTCGGTCTGCTGGCCGACGCGCTCAGGGCGCCCGCGTTCGCGGACGGCGAGGTCGAGCGGCTCGTCCGCAACCGCCTCGACGAGATCCCGCACGAGCTGGCCAACCCGTCCCGCCGCGCCGCCAAGGAGCTCTCCAAGGAGCTGTTCCCGGCGGACTCGCGCATGTCGCGCCCGCGCCAGGGCACCGAGGAGACCGTCGAGAACATCGACTCCGCGGCCGTACGCGCCTTCTACGAGAAGCACGTGCGGCCCGCCACCGCGACCGCCGTGGTCGTCGGCGACCTCACCGGCATCGACCTGGACGCGCTGCTCGCCGACACGCTCGGTGCCTGGACCGGTTCCCCGGCCCAGCCGCGCCCGGTGCCGCCGGTGACCGCCGACGACACCGGCCGGGTGGTCATCGTGGACCGCCCCGGAGCCGTCCAGACCCAGCTCCTGATCGGCCGTATCGGCGCCGACCGGCACGCACGAGTGTGGCCCGCGCAGGTGCTCGGCACGTACTGCCTCGGCGGCACCCTCACCTCCCGCCTGGACCGCGTCCTGCGCGAGGAGAAGGGCTACACCTACGGCGTACGGTCGTTCGGCCAGGTCCTCAGGTCCGCGCCGGACGGCTCGGGCGCCGCGATGCTCGCCATCAGCGGCTCCGTCGACACCCCGAACACCGGTCCCGCGCTGGACGACCTGTGGAAGGTGCTGCGCACGCTCGCCGAGGGCGGCCTCACCGACGCCGAGCGCGACGTCGCCGTGCAGAACCTCGTCGGTGTGGCGCCGCTCAAGTACGAGACGGCAGCGGCCGTCGCGAGCACGCTGGCCGACCAGGTCGAGCAGCACCTGCCCGACGACTACCAGGCGACCCTGTACCAGCAGCTCGCCGCGACCGGCACCGTGGAGGCCACCGCGGCCGTCGTGAACGCCTTCCCGGTGGACCGGCTGGTGACGGTCCTGGTCGGCGACGCGGCGGCCATCAAGGAGCCCGTCGAGGCCCTCGGTATCGGCGAGGTCAAGGTCGTCAGCGCCGAGTAGTCGGGCAACGGCACGCGCGTGGAGGGGCCCTGGTGACGACCGCGTCACCAGGGCCCTTTGATGTCCGAATTGGGTGGGAGGTTGCCTGTCTGCCCTGTGGGATGCGCTACAAACACCCTGATCCGTTTGGGTCTTGAAAGCCGCCCCGCTTAGCGTCTTCCGGGCTGTCCGTCAGGCACTGCGCCGCGCCCGCGGCACCGGACAGTCATCGCCGAGTCCCCGTACGGCGCGAGCCAGGGGAGCCGGGGACCCACACCACGTCCCTGGGGTGAATCGGACGCCCGCGCAACCGCGAGGGGGTCCGTAGGAGACCTTCCTGCTCCGAACCCGTCAGCTAACCCGGTAGGCGAGAAGGAAGGAAAGGACCAGCCACCACATGGCGTTCACCTGCGCCACCGGGAAGCACCGCCGTCCCAGCCGCATGAAGCGCACCACCGCCCGCGCCGCGGGCGTCGCCGCCCTCGCCACCACCGGCGTCATCGGCACCATCGCCGCCCCGGCGCTCGCCGCCGAGAACTCCGTCGAGCAGACCGGCCTCATGCCCGTCGTCTCCGTCGGCGACTCCCTCGCCGCCCAGCTCGACGCCCAGGCCGAGGCCCAGGCGCAGGCCGCCGCGCAGAAGAAGGCGGCGGCGGAGGCCAAGCGCAAGGCCGAGGCGCGCGCCAAGGAGATCCGCGAGGCCAAGGAGCGCGCCGCCCGCGAGGCCGAGCGCAAGCGCCTCAACGCCTTCGTCGCCCCGATCTCCGGCTCCTACGTCTCCACCGGCTACAAGAGCGGCGGCTCCATCTGGTCCTCCGGCAGCCACACCGGTGTCGACTTCCACGCCGCCAGCGGCACCTCCGTGCACGCGGTCGGCCGCGGCACCGTCGTCGAGGCCGGGTGGGGCGGGTCGTACGGAAACAACGTCGTGATCAGGATGGCCGACGGCACGTACACCCAGTACGGTCACCTGTCGTCCATCGGCGTCTCGGTCGGCCAGTCCGTCACCCCCGGCCAGCAGATCGGCCTCTCCGGTGCGACCGGCAACGTCACCGGCCCGCACCTGCACTTCGAGGCGCGCACCAGCCCCGAGTACGGCTCGGACATCGACCCCGTCGCCTACCTGCGCTCGCACGGCGTCAACGTCTGACGATCGCCCCGCGACCTCCGCGAAACCCCGGCTCCCGGAGCCGGGGTTTCGTCGTTTCCGGCACCCCGTTGTCCAAAAAATATCCCTGGATTCCGGTCCGCCGTCGGAAATTCCCGCTCATTGCAATAGAGTCACTGAACACACGTCAATCGGCGACGTTTCGCGGGGATTAAGACGGAGGTCGGACATGCGTATTCCGGCGCACTCGGTATGCACGGCGATCCGGGACGACATCGTCGCCGGTGTCCACGCGCGCGGGAGCCGGCTCACCGAGGAACTGCTCGCCCGCCGCTACGGCGTCTCACGGGTCCCCGTCCGTGAGGCCCTGCGCACCCTGGAGGCCGAGGGCTTCGTGGTGACACGGCGGCACGCGGGCGCGTGCGTCGCCGAACCCACCGAGCAGGAGGGCGCCGACCTCCTGGAGATGCGCATGCTCCTCGAACCGCTGGGCGCCTCCCGGGCCGCCCAGCGGCGCACCGAGGCCCATCTGAAGGTGCTGCGCGGCCTGGTCAGGCTGGGCCAGGAGCGGGCCAGGCGGGGCAACAGCGACGATCTGCGCTCCTTGGGGGGCTGGTTCCACGAGACGCTCGCGCAGGCCACCGGCAGCCCGGCGCTGACCTCGCTGCTGACCCAGTTGCGGCACAAGATCGCCTGGATGTACGTCGTGGACGCGCCGGCCGACCCCGTGGAGTCCTGGGCGGAGCACGGCGCGATCGTGGACGCGGTGGCCCGCGGGGACGGCGAACGGGCGCGTGCGATCACGGCACTGCACACCGAGCGCTCGGGCGCGGCGCACCGGCTGCGGTTCGCCTCCGGGCAGGACCGCGCGGACCGTGTGAGGAGTTCGCAACATCCCGTAAACGTGACGGGTGTGCGGCATTAACACGGACGCCGTATACAAAGAGGGAGTAATTCGCGGGGGCTATTTCCGCTGCCCGCAAAAGGATAAAGCGAAGGGCCCGCCCGATAATTCGGACGAGCCCCTGCCTGCTTTTCAGGACACCCGTGCTCAGACGGTCTCGGGAAGTTCCTCGAGCCCCTCGGCGACCAGCTTCGCGAGCCGGTCGAGAGCCGCGTCCGCGCCCTCGGCGTCGGAGGCGAGGACGACCTCCTCGCCGCCCTGGGCGCCCAGGCCGAGCACGGCCAGCATGGAGGCCGCGTTGACGGGGTTGCCGTCGGCCTTGGCGATCGTCACCGGGATACCTGCGGCCGTGGCGGCCCGGACGAAGATGGAAGCGGGGCGGGCGTGGAGGCCCTCGGCCCAGCCGACGTTGACGCGGCGCTCAGCCATGTGATGCTGCCCTTCGGTGTTCAGGGTTGTCTAGACCAGTTTCCCACACGTGAAGCGTCTCCCGGGAGGGCCTGGAGTCCTCCCGGCGGTGAGACGTCGGACCGCGGCCTCGGCCCGACTTCCGTCCTTGTGCGTTCTCGCGCGTTCTCCACAGACTGCCTCGCGCCGTTGTCGTACGCGAGCCGTACTCTGGGGCCCATGCAGAGCGCGTCGGACCGGCACGAGTACCCCGCCCACTGGGAGGCCGACGTGGTGCTGCGCGACGGCGGCACCGCGCGCATCAGGCCCATCACCGTCGACGACGCCGATCGCCTGGTCAGCTTCTACGAGCAGGTCTCGGACGAGTCGAAGTACTACCGCTTCTTCGCGCCCTACCCACGCCTGTCCGCCAAGGACGTCCACCGCTTCACGCACCACGACTTTGTGGACCGGGTGGGACTCGCCGCCACGATCGGCGGCGAGTTCATCGCCACCGTACGCTACGACCGCATCGGCGCCGACGGCATGCCCGCGTCCGCCCCCGCCGACGAGGCCGAGGTCGCCTTCCTCGTGCAGGACGCCCACCAGGGGCGCGGGGTGGCCTCCGCCCTCCTCGAACACATCGGGGCCGTCGCCCGCGAGCGCGGCATCCGGCGCTTCGCCGCCGAGGTGCTGCCCGCCAACGTCAAGATGATCAAGGTGTTCACCGACGCCGGGTACACCCAGAAGCGCAGCTTCGAGGACGGCGTCGTCCGCCTGGAGTTCGACCTGGAGCCCACCGACCGCTCGCTCGCCGTGCAGTACGCGCGCGAACAGCGTGCCGAGTCGCGGTCCGTGCAGCGCCTGCTCACCCCCGGCTCCGTCGCCGTCATAGGCGTCGGACGCGCCCCCGGCGGCGTGGGCCGCAGCGTGCTCGGCAACATCCGGGACTACGGCTTCACCGGCCGCCTGTACGCCGTGAACAAGGCCTTCCCCGAGGAGACGAAGGAGGTCGACGGCATCCCCGCGCACCGCTCGGTGCGGGACGTCGACGGCCCCGTCGACCTCGCGGTCGTCGCCGTCCCCGCCGAGCAGGTCCCCGAGGTCGTCGCCGACTGCGGGGCCCACGGCGTGCAGGGACTCGTCGTGCTCTCGGCCGGGTACGCCGAGAGCGGCCCCGAAGGACGCGAGCGCCAGCGTGAACTCGTACGGCACGCACGCGCGTACGGCATGCGGATCATCGGCCCGAACGCCTTCGGCGTCATCAACACCTCGCCCGGCGTCCGGCTCAACGCCTCACTGGCCCCCGAGACCCCCCGCCCCGGCCGGATCGGCCTGTTCGCCCAGTCCGGCGCCATCGGCATCGCCCTGCTCTCCCGGCTGCACCGGCGCGGCGGCGGCGTCACCGGCGTGACCGGCGTCTCCACCTTCGTCTCCGCCGGCAACCGCGCGGACGTCTCCGGCAACGACGTCCTCCAGTACTGGTACGACGACCCCGACACCGACGTCGTCCTCATGTACCTGGAGTCCATCGGCAACCCCCGCAAGTTCACCCGCCTCGCCCGGCGTACGGCGGCGGCGAAGCCCCTGGTCGTCGTGCAGGGCTCGGGCACCGCCCCGCAGGGCCACGCCGTCCGCGCCACGCGCCTGCCGCACGCCACCGTGTCCGCGCTGCTCCGCCAGGCCGGGGTGATCCGCGTGGACACCATCACCGAACTCGTGGACACCGGCCTCCTGCTGGCCCGCCAGCCGCTGCCCACCGGACCCAGGGTGGCCATCCTCGGCAACTCCGAGTCGCTCGGCCTGCTCACCTACGACGCCTGCGTGGCCGAGGGGCTGACGCCCTCACCCCCGCTGGACCTGACCACCGCCGCCGCGCCGGAGGACTTCCACGCGGCCCTCGCGCGCGCCCTGGCCGACGACGCGTACGACGCGGTGATCGTGACGGCCATCCCCGCGGTCGGCGGGGGATCCGCCGGCGACGCCGCCCTCGCCGAGGCGCTCAGGTCCGCCGCGGAACAGGTCCCCGGCAAGCCGGTCCTCGTGGTCCACGTCGAGCTCGGCGGCCTCGCGGAGGCCCTGTCGGCCGCGACCAGCACCGCGCCCCAGGCCGCCGCCGGACCGCCGAAGATCCGTGCCGACCACCCGTTCCGCGCCCTGGACCGGCTGCGCGCCGGCCAGGCCCCCGCGGAACCGCCCGCCGCCGGGAACAGCGACCGCCTCATCCCCGCCTACCCCGCCGCCGAGCGCGCGGTGCGGGCACTGGCCGACGTCGTGCAGTACGCCCGGTGGCGCCGGGAGGCCGCCGAGCCCGGCAAGGTGCCCGAGTACGAGAACATCGACGAGAAGGGCGCAGCAGCCCTGATCGACGGCCTGCTCACCCGCGGCCAGGGACTCACCCTCGGCACCGAGGAGACCTGCGAGCTGCTCGCCAGATACGGCATCCAGGTCCACCGCGCGCTGCCCGCCGCGAGTCCCGACGCCGCCGTCGGCGCCGCGGCCGCCCTGGGTTACCCGGTCGCCCTCAAGGCCACCGCCCCGCACCTGCGCCACCGCGCCGACCTCGGCGGCGTCCGCCTCGACCTCGCGGACGAGGAGCAGCTGCGGCGGGCGTACGCCGAGCTGACCGAGCTCTTCGGCACGCCCGACGAACTGCGGCCCGTGGTGCAGGGGATGGCTCCGCGCGGGGTGGACACCGTGATCCGGGCCGTCATCGACCCCGCCGCCGGCGCCGTGCTCTCCTTCGGGCTGGCCGGGGCCGCCTCGCAGTTGCTCGACGACACCGCGCACCGGCTGATTCCGGTCACCGACCGGGAGGCCACGAGCCTGGTCCGCTCCATCCGGACGGCTCCGCTGCTCTTCGGCTGGCGTGGTTCCACCCCGGTCGACACACCCGCGCTGGAGGAGCTCCTGCTGCGGGTGTCCCGGCTGGTCGACGACCGCCCCGAGGTCGTCGCGGTCACCCTGGAGCCGGTCGTGGTCGCCCCGCGCGGCCTGAGCGTCCTCGGCGCGTCCGTACGGCTCGCGCCGCCGCCCGCCCGCGACGACCTCGGCCCGCGGACGCTCCCCGCGTACTGAGCGGGGGCGATCGGTGCCTCGCAGTCAGCGCGCCCCCGTAGGATGGACGTCATGGCCAAGACCAGTACGACGACCCAGGGGCTGCGTGCGGCGATCGAACGCAGCGGCTACTACCCGGCCCTCGTGGCCGAGGCGGTGGAGGCCGCCGTGGGCGGCGAGCCCATCCGGTCGTACCTGGTCCACCAGGAGACGACGTTCGACCAGAACGAGGTGCGGCGGCACGTGACCGTGCTCGTCCTCACCGGCAACCGCTTCATCGTGAGCCACACCGACGAGCAGAACGCGGACACCACGTCCCCGACGCCGTACGCCACCACCTCCACGGAGTCCGTGAAGCTCGGCCGGATCTCGTCGGTCGTGGTCAGCCGGGTCGTCGCCAACCCGGAGCAGTACCAGCCCGGCACCCTGCCCCGCGAGGTCGTGCTGACCATCGGCTGGGGCGCGGTCTCCCGCATCGACCTGGAGCCCGCCGCCTGCGGCGACCCCAACTGCGAGGCGGACCACGGCTACACCGGAAGCTCCACGGCCGACGACCTCAGCCTGCGGGTCAGCGAGGCGGGGGACGGCCCGGACACCGTGCGCCAGGCGCTCGCCTTCGCCCAGGCCATCTCCGAGGCGACCGCGGACGTCACCCGCTGATGGTGCAGCACGCCTGGGACCACCCCGAACCCCTCGCCCTCGACACCGCGCCCGTCCCCGAGTACGGCACCGGCTCCCTCGCCGACCTGCTGCCCACGCTCGCCGCCGGCATGGCCGTACCGGGCACCACCGCCGCGATCCGCGAGCTCACCCCCGCCGACCGGA
The DNA here is from genome assembly GCF_001282115.1 of Streptomyces sp. NRRL B-24085. Lineage (GTDB taxonomy): Bacteria > Actinomycetota > Actinomycetes > Streptomycetales > Streptomycetaceae > Streptomyces. Next base: position 22,659 of record NZ_LJBR01000097.1, read on the forward strand.
ACTGCGTATTCCTGATCGACGGCCTCGGCTGGGAGCAGCTCAGGGCGCACCCGGACGAGGCGCCCTTCATGACGTCCCTGCTGGCCAGCTCGCGCGGCGGCACCGGCCGTCCGCTGACCACCGGCTACCCGGCGACCACCGCGACCTCCCTCGCCTCGGTCGGTACCGGCCGGCCGCCCGGCGCCCACGGCCTGCCGGGCTACACCGTGCGCAACCCGGACACCGGCGAGCTGATGAACCAGCTCCGCTGGCAGCCGTGGACCAAGCCGCAGGCCTGGCAGCCGTACCCCACCGTCTTCCAACTCGCCGACCAGGCCGGGGTGCACGCCGCCCAGGTCTCCTCGCCGACCTTCCAGAACACCCCGCTGACCAAGGTCGCGCTCAGCGGAGGAACGTTCCACGGACGGCTGTCCGGCGAGGAGCGCATGGACCTGGCGGCCGCGGAACTCGCCTGCGGTGACCGCTCGTTGGTCTACACGTACTACTCGGAGGTCGACGGCGCCGGCCACCGCTTCGGCGTCGACTCCGACACCTGGCGCGGCCAGCTCATGTACGTCGACCGCCTGGTGCAGCGCCTCGCCGAGCAACTGCCGCCCCGCAGCGCGCTGTACGTCACGGCCGACCACGGCATGGTCGACATCCCCTTCGACGAGCAGCACCGCATCGACTTCGACGAGGACTGGGAACTGCGCGCCGGGGTCGCCCTGCTGGGCGGCGAGGGCCGGGCCCGCCACGTCTACGCCGTGCCCGGTGCCGCGGGCGACGTGCTGACCTGCTGGCGCGAGGTCCTAGGCGAGCAGTTCTGGGTCGCCTCCCGGGACGAGGCCATCGCGGCGGGCTGGTTCGGGCCGCCGGACCACGTCGACGAGCGGGTGTACGACCGGATCGGCGACGTGGTCGCCGCCGCCCGCGACGACGTCCTCCTCATCGCCTCCGAGCGGGAACCGAAGGAGTCGGCGATGGTCGGCAACCACGGTTCGATGACCCCCGCCGAGCAACTGGTACCGCTGCTCGAAGTACGCTCCTGAGGCCGACCCGGCCGCCCCGCCCCGCACAGAACCGAAAGGTGCTCGACCACCCATGCCCGAGCTGGTGTTCTTCTCCGGAACCATGGACTGCGGGAAGTCCACGCTGGCTCTCCAGATCGAGCACAACCGTTCGGCGCGCGGCCTGACCGGCATGATCTTCACCCGGGACGACCGGGCCGGCGAGGGCAAGCTGTCCTCGCGGCTCGGCCTGGTCACCGACGCGGTCGAGGTCGAGGACGGCCAGGACCTGTACGCCTACCTCGTCGACCACCTCTCCCGCGGCGGCCGCGCGGACTACGTGATCGCGGACGAGGCGCAGTTCCTGGTGCCGGAGCAGATCGACCAGCTCGCCCGGATCGTGGACGACCTGGACCTCGACGTCTACGCCTTCGGCATCACCACGGACTTCCGTTCCAAGCTGTTCCCCGGCTCCCAGCGCCTGGTGGAACTGGCCGACCGGGTGGAGGTCCTCCAGGTCGAGGCGCTGTGCTGGTGCGGGGCCCGGGCCACGCACAACGCCCGTACGGTGAACGGTGAGATGGTCGTCGAGGGTGCCCAGGTGGTCGTCGGCGACGTCAACCAGGCCGACGACATCGGCTACGAGGTCCTGTGCCGCCGGCACCACCGCCGCCGTATGACCGCCGGCACCGCACGCGCGGCCGCGCTCTCCCCGGACGTGCTGCCGGTCCCGTCGGCCGGGACGGGCTTCTGACCCGAGGCCGTCAGGGCCTCAGCGCGGGTTCTCGATCAGCGAGAAACGCGCCCCCTCCGGATCCGCCACCGTGGCCACCCTGCCGTGCGGGCTGTCGTGCGGCGGGCGCAGCACATGACCGCCCAGCTCGACGAGGAGACGCGTGGCGGCGGTCGCGTCGGCCACCTCGAAGTACGTCATCCAGTGCGGCCCCCGGTCGCGGGGAAGGGCGTGGCCGACGCCGTGCAGACCGGCCACGGGGCGACCGCCGCTGTGGAGGGTGACGTAGTCGAAGTCGGCGGACACCACCGGCTCCCCCTCGCAGCCGAACACCGTCTCGTAGAACTTCATGACGCTCACCGTCTCGAAGGTGAGCAGCTCGTGCCACGCCGGTGTGCCCGGCACCCCGGCGACGGACGTGCCCAGGTGGGCCGCCGCCTGCCACACCCCGAAGACGGCACCGGACGGATCGGAGCCGATCACGAGCCGTCCGGCGTCCCCGGCGTCCAGCGGGCCCACGCCCACCGTGCCACCGCACAGCCGCACCGACTCGGCCGTCAGGTCGATGTCGTCGGAGGCGAAGTAGGGCGTCCAGGCGATCGGGAGCTGGCGGTCGGGCGGCAGTTGGCCGATCCCGGCGACCTCCTGGCCGCCCAGCAGGGCCCGGACGTACGGCCCGAGCTGCTGCGGCCCCGGCACAAACTCCCAGCCGAACAGCGATCCGTAGAACTCCTGGGTCGCGGCCATGCCGTGCACCATCAGACTCACCCAGCAGGGCGTACCGGGCGTGTGCCGAGCGGGCGGGGCGGCCGACCCCCTTGCCTCGGTCATCGTCACTCTCTCCTCGGCCCCTCGCGGTGGCCGTGTCGTGTCCGTGGTCCGGACCTCCGTGCCGATGCTCGCACCACCCGCGGTCCCGCGCGCTCCGGGCGCGCCGGGCGGCCTCCCGTGTCGGGGTGCCGGTCGCACGGCTGTCTGACCATTGCCGCGCGAGGCCGACGGATGTCGATCGGCGGTACAGCATGTGCCCGTTCCCGTACGCATGGTGACCGGGCCTGTCCGGCGGAGCAGAGTAGCCGGACCTGGACGACGCGGCCACCCCGTGCGCGAGGATGGTGGCCATGAACGCCATCATCTCCGCATCCGAACTCGCGAGCGACCTCGCGGGCCCCCACCCGCCCGTCCTGCTCGACGTCCGCTGGCAGTTGAGCGTGGCCAAGGCGGCCGGCGAACCGCCCTTCGACGGCCGGGCCGAGTACGCGGCCGGGCACATCCCGGGCGCCGCATACGTCGACCTGGACCGGGAGTTGGCCGGGCCGGCCGGCGGCGGTGGGCGGCATCCGCTGCCCGACCTCGCGGAGTTCGGCGCCGCGATGCGAAGGGCGGGTGTCTCCTCGAACAAGCCGGTGGTCGTGTACGACGGCGGACAGGGCTGGGCGGCCGCCCGCGCGTGGTGGCTGCTGCGCTGGACGGGTCACCCGGACGTGCGAGTCCTCGACGGCGGGTTGCCGTCCTGGCAGGGGCCGCTCCAGTCCTCGGTGCCGGGTCCCGCCCTCGCCGAGGGCGACTTCGTGCCGGTGCCCGCGGCGGCCGGCCTGCTCGATGCCGACGCGGCCGCGGCGCTGGCCCGCTCGGGAGTGCTGCTGGACGCGCGCGCGGGGGAGCGGTACCGCGGCGAGGTGGAGCCGATCGACCGCGTCGGCGGCCACATCCCGGGCGCCCGGTCCGCTCCCACCACGGACAACGTCGGCCCGGACGGCCGCTTCCTGCCCGCGGAGGAACTGAACGCCCGCTTCAAGGCGCTCGGCGCCACCGACGGCACCGAGGTCGGCGTCTACTGCGGTTCCGGGGTCTCCGGCGCCCACGAGGTCCTGGCCCTGGCGGTCGCGGGCATCCCGGCTGCGCTGTACGTCGGTTCGTGGTCGGAGTGGTCCTCGGACCCGGATCGGCCGGTCGCGGTGGGCCCCGATCCCCAGTAGGCGGACAGCGGAAGGGCCCGCCTCGGTAAGAGGCGGGCCCTCACAGCCGTAGGACCGGCTACTCCTGCTTCTTGCGGCGGGTGCCGAACACGATCTCGTCCCAGCTCGGGACCGCCGCTCTGCGGCCCGGGCGGACACCGTCGGCCTCGGCCTGACGGTCGGTCGCGCCGATGAGGCGGTCGCGGTGGCTGGCCACCGAACGCGGCATGAGGACGTCCGCGTAGGCGGAACCGGCCGAGGCCGCGGGAGCCGGCGGCTCCTCCACCTCGGGCTCCTCCTCCAGGGCGGGCGGTTCCTCGATGCTCGCCGTCTCGGCGGGCCGCTCCGGTACGACCATGTCGCCCCGGAAGCTCGGCACCGCCTCCAACAGGCTGGTCAGCGAGTCCCGTTCACCGACGACCTCCTCGGCCGGCTCGGCCGGGGGCAGGCTCGGCCGGTCGAGGGCGCGGTCCAGCGGACGGTCGCGCGGCAGCCGCGCGATACGCGGCACGAACGGGAAGCTGGGCTCCGGCGCGCCGAGGTCCTCGGACTCACCGATCAGCGAGCGGGCCTCCTCGTCGACGGCCTGGACGAGCCGCCGGGGCGGGTCGTAGGTCCAGCTCGCCGAGTGCGGTTCACCCGCGACGCAGTAGACCAGCAGGACCTCCCAGGTGCCGTCGTCACGACGCCACGAGTCCCACTGGACGGTGTCCTTCTCGGCGCCGCGCAGCAACAGCCGCTCCTGCACGGCCTCGCCGAGCTGCGGTCCGGCGTTCTCGCCGGGCCGGCGGACCGGGGTCTTGCGGGCCCGTTCGGCCATGAAGGCGCGCTCGGCGAGCACGGGGCCCTCGAAACGCCGTACACGGTCGACGGGGATGCCTGCGAGCTGGGCTACCTCTTCCGCGGTGGCACCGGCGCGTATACGCGCCTGGATGTCGCGGGGACGGAGATGGCTTTCGACCTCGATCTCGATCTGACCGAGGCGCGGACGGTCGCCGCGCACCGCTGCGCGCAGCCGCTCGTCGATCGGAAGCGTGTACTCCGTTGAGTCGGCAGCCTTCAGCACCAGCCGTGTGCCGTCATTGGAGACGGCCACGACACGCAGTTCGGGCATGGGGACCTCCCGGGTGGTGCCTGCCGACGTCACGTGCGTCGCTGCTTCCGCTAGTCGAGTGTGGCCTGCCCGGGTGCAGCCTGCCACAACCTTGCCGAGTTGCCCGGCGTGTCGGGCACGGGCCCTGGATCGCCGTTATGGCACGGTTACCTATTCGCAACGCTAAGTGACCAACTCCGTCACCCTGTGCAACTAGCCCCCTCCCGGCCGCCCTTGAAGGCCACGGACGCCCTGGCGGGAGACCGGACCCAGGGCTCGCAACAGTACTCCATTTGGGCCACGTGCGTGGATTGGCGCGCCACTCAACTTCGTTCAAGAAACGCTGCCCGGCCCTTCGTTGAGCGGATTCCGCGATCTTGAACGTGGTGTAGTTCACGGAATCACCAGAAACGGAACTATTGGCTTAGGACTTATGTCCGGCCACCGTCCGCTTATGCCCCCAACACCCTGCGCACATAGTCGTTCTGGAACCGCCGGTCGGGATCGAGCCGGTCCCGGAGCGCGGTGAACTCGCCGAAGCGAGGGTAGACACCGGCGAAGTACTCGGCGTCGCGCGTGTGCACCTTGCCCCAGTGCGGGCGCCCCTCGTGCGCCGTGAAGATCCGCTCAGCGGCCGTGAAGTACGCCTGGTACGGCGTCCCCTTGACCATGTGGACGGCGATGTACGCGCTGTCGCGGCCCGACGCGGTGGACAGCGTGATGTCGTCGGCGGGCGCGGTGCGCACCTCGACCGGGAAGCTGACCCGCAGCCCGGAGCGGTCGACCACCGTCTTCAGTTCGCGCAGTGTCTCGACCACGGCCTCGCGCGGCACGGCGTACTCCATCTCCACGAAACGCACCCGGCGCGGCGATGTGAAGACCTTGTACGGGATGTCGGTGTACGTCCGCGCCGACAGCGCCTTGCTGGAGATCCGCGCGATCGAGGGGATCGTGCCCGGTGCCGCGCGGCCGACCCACTGGGCCACCTGGAAGACGCCGTTGGAGAGGAACTCGTCCTCGAACCAGCCCTGGAGCTGCGGCACCGGCTTCTCCGGGCCCGCGCTGCGGTTGTTGCGCTTGGTGTTGGTGGAACCGGTGTGCGGGAACCAGTAGAACTCGAAGTGTTCGTTCTCGGCCCAGAGTTCGTCGAACGTGCTGGTGACCTTGTCGAAGCTCATGGGCTCCTCACGCGCCGTGAGCAGGAAGAGCGGCTCGACGGCGAACGTGATCGCGGTGACGATGCCGAGGGCGCCCAGGCCGATCCGGGCGGCCGCGAAGACCTCGGGGTTCTCCTTCTCGGAGCAGGAGAGCACCGAGCCGTCGGCGGTGACCAGCTCCAGGCCCCTGATCTGGGCGGCTATCGAACCCGAGTCGCGGCCCGTGCCGTGGGTCCCGGTGCTGGTGGCTCCCGAGACCGTCTGCTCCATGATGTCGCCCATGTTGGTGAGCGACAGGCCCTCGCGCGCGAGAGCCACGTTGAGCCTCTTGAGCGGGGTACCGGCCTCCACCGTGACCGTCATGGCGTCCCGGTCGATGTTGCGGATGCCGGTCAACAGTTGAGGGCGGATCAACACGCCGTCGGTCGCGGCGATCGACGTGAAGGAGTGCCCGGTGCCGACCGCCTTCACCCGGAGGCCGTCCTCGGCGGCCTTCCGCACGGCAGCGGCCAGCTCGTCGACCGAGGCGGGCGTGACCTCCCGCGCGGGACGCGCGGTGACATTGCCGCCCCAGTTACGCCACGTGCCGTTCTTCGCGCTCGCTGCCGTGCTCAACGCTGCCTCCCCGACGTGGAGCCGGCCTCTTGAGCCGGCGGTACCCCAGGAAACCGACCGCGACCGCGACGGCCCCGGACACCGCCGGAACCCCGTACCCGGCACGTGCCCCGGCCGCGTCGATCACCCAGCCGGCCACGGAGGAGCCGAGCGCGACCCCGACCGCGAGCCCGGTACTGATCCAGGTCATGCCCTCGGTCAGTTGCGCGCGTGGTACGTGCTGCTCGATCAGGGACATCGTCGTGATCATCGTGGGAGCGATGGACAGGCCCGCAACGAACAGCGCCACGGCCAGAAACGGCAAGTTCCCGACCAGTAGGAGGGGGATCATACTCACGGCCATCGCGCATATGCCCAGCAGCCAGCGAGGTTCGGGACGTCCCGCGAAGTGCAGCAGCCCGAACACGAGGCCCGCCACGCACGACCCCGCGGCGTAGAGGGCGAGCACGACGCTCGCGGCCGCCTTGTGGCCCTGCTCGTCGGCGAAGGCCACGGTGACCACGTCCACCGCCCCGAAGATGGCCCCGGTCGCCACGAAGGTGGCCACGAGGACCTGGAGGCCCGGCGAGCGCAGGGCCGTACGGCCGCCGTCGTGCTCGCGCGGGTGCGGGGCCGGCTCGGTGGCCCGCTGCGCGGTCAGCCAGAACACGCCCACCGCGAGGAAGCAGGCGGCGAGCAGCGGACCCGCCTCCGGGAACCAGGCCGTGGACAGCCCGATGGAGATGATCGGCCCGAAGATGAAGCAGACCTCGTCGACCACCGACTCGAAGGAGTACGCGGTGTGCAGCTGCGGGGTGCCCCGGTACAGGGCCGCCCACCGCGCGCGGATCATCGCGCCGAGGCTCGGCACCGAGCCGATGCCCACGGCGCACACGAACAGCACCCAGTCCGGCCAGCCGAAGTGCGCGGCCAGCAGCATCCCGGCGGACGCCACCAGCGCCACGAGCGTCGCCGGACGCAGTACCCGCCGCTGGCCGTGCAGGTCCACCAGCCGGGAGACCTGCGGGCCGATCGCCGCGGCGGCCAGCGCGATGGTCGCCGACAGCGAGCCCGCGAGCCCGTACCGGCCGGTGAGCTGGGAGATCATCGTGACCACGCCGATGCCCATCATCGACAGCGGCATCCGGCCGACGAAGCCCGCGGCGGCGAAGCCCTTGGAGCCGGGGGCGGCGAACAGAGCGCGGTAGGGGCTGGGCACAGGGGTCTCCGGTCGGCCGACGAGCAGCGGCTCGTGCAGGTAAGGCGCGAATGCGCCTCATACAGCTTACGGGTGAGGGGCGCCGACGCACCCGCCCGGGCGCCCGGAACCCGGCCGGCCACCCCGCCGTTTCGTGGCTGTCAGTACCGGATGACAGGATCGACCCATGCGAGACGCGCTCGACGCCACCCCCTACGACGCCCTGCTCCTGCTCTCGTTCGGAGGCCCCGAGGGCCCGGACGACGTGGTCCCGTTCCTGGAGAACGTGACGCGCGGGCGCGGCATCCCCAAGGAACGCCTGAAGGAGGTCGGGCAGCACTACTTCCTGTTCGGCGGGGTCAGCCCCATCAACGACCAGAACCGCGCCCTGCTGGATGCCCTGCGCAAGGACTTCGCGGACCACGGCCTGGACCTGCCGGTCTACTGGGGCAACCGCAACTGGGCGCCCTACCTCACCGCCACCCTGCGCGAGATGGTCGCCGACGGCCGCCGCCGCATCCTGGTCCTGGCCACCAGCGCGTACGCCTCCTACTCGGGCTGCCGCCAGTACCGCGAGAACCTCGCCGACTCACTGGCCGCCCTGGAGGCCGAGGGCCTGGAGCTGCCGAGGATCGACAAGCTGCGGCACTACTTCAACCACCCCGGCTTCGTGGAGCCCATGATCGACGGGGTCGTCCAGTCCCTCGCCGAGCTCCCCGAGGAGGTGCGTGACGGTGCCCACATCGCCTTCTCGACCCACTCGATCCCGAACGCGTCCGCGGACACCTCGGGGCCGGTCGAGGGCCACGGCGAGGGCGGCGCGTACGTCGCGGAGCACCTGGAGGTCGCCCGGCTGATCGCGGACGCCGTCCGTGAGCGCACCGGCGTCGACCACCCCTGGCAGCTCGTCTACCAGTCACGGTCCGGTGCCCCGCACATCCCGTGGCTGGAGCCCGACATCTGCGACCACCTGGAGGAGCGCCACGCGTCCGGCGTCCCGGCCGTGGTGATCGCGCCCATCGGCTTCGTGTCCGACCACATGGAGGTCCTCTACGACCTCGACACCGAGGCCAAGGCCAAGGCCGAGGAGCTCGGCCTGCCGATGCGCCGCTCGGCGACCGTCGGGGACGACCCGCGCTTCGCCGCCGCCGTCCGCGACCTGGTCCTGGAGCGGGCCGCGGTCGAGCGGGGACAGCAGGTCACGCCCTGCGCCCTCGGCGCGCTCGGGGCCTCCCACAACGTCTGCCCGGCCGGCTGCTGCCCGGCCCGCGCCGCCAAGCCCGCCGCCGCGGGCGCCGACAGCCCGTACGCGTGAGGAGCCCCGTGACCGACCCCCTGCACGCGGAACTGCTGCGACTCGCCCGGGAGGCCGCCGGTCGCGCCGGCGCCCTGCTGCGCGACGGCCGCCCGGCCGACCTCGAGGTCGCCAGGACCAAGTCCAGTCCCATCGACGTGGTGACCGAGATGGACATCGCGGCCGAGAAGCTGATCACGAACCTGATCTCCGAGCACCGCCCGGACGACGGCTTCCTCGGCGAGGAGGGCGCCTCCACCGAGGGCACCAGCGGCGTCCGCTGGGTCATCGACCCCCTCGACGGCACGGTCAACTACCTGTACGGACTGCCGACTTGGTCCGTCTCCATCGCCGCCGAGCAGGACGGTGAGACGGTCGTCGGGGTCGTCGCGGCGCCGATGCGCGGCGAGACCTACCACGCGGTCCGCGGCGAGGGCGCCTGGGCCACGGGCGCGTGGGAGGGCGAGCGCCGGCTGGCCTGCCGCCCGGCGCCGCCCCTGGAGCAGGCCCTGGTGTCGACGGGCTTCAACTACGTCACCGAGGTCCGCGCCCACCAGGCCGAGGTGGCCAGGAAGCTGATCCCCCTGCTGCGCGACATCCGCCGCGGCGGCTCGGCGGCCATCGACCTCTGCGACCTGGCCGCGGGCCGCCTGGACGGCTACTACGAGCGGGGCCTGAACGCCTGGGACTACGGGGCGGGCGACCTCATCGCCCGGGAAGCGGGCGTGCTGACCGGTGGCCGCCCCGGAGAGCGCCCCAACCCGGCCCTGACCGTCGCCGGTACCCCGGGAGTCTTCGAGCCCCTCCAGCAGCTCCTGGAGGACTTCGGCGCCTGGCACGACTGACGGGCCGACTCCGGGCGAACACGAGGTGAACGGACCCGTGCGCCCACGCGGCGGGCCCCCGGCGCTGGATTCGCCGGGGGCCCGCTGTCGTGCGTGAAGCTGTCGTGCCGTGAAGCCGATCAGACGCTAGGCGCCGACCTCCACACCGTGCTCGGCGGCGAGGCGGCGCAGGTCGTCGAGCTCGCCCTGTTCCACCTCGACGAGGAAGTCGTCGCCCTCGTCACGAGCCCGCGTCAGGTCGGTCTCGGTCGCCCTTATGCGCTGCAGAAGTCCTGCGGTGAATGCGTCCATCCTGCGCCCCCTCGTCCTGGGTCGTGGGTCGGTGGCACGGGGGTGTGCCGTCGGGAGGGGCGATCACGTCTCTTTGCAGGTGCCCAGCGCTGCCCAGGCCGGGCGGCGACGGTGCCGGACACCACGCCCGCTCTGCGGAAGCGGATCGCACAATGCCGCATGGTGGTACGGCACATGCATAGCGTGATCGCGGGGTGTAAAGCCGTCCTCCCCCCGCTCGTTTCGACGGAAACCTCAACCGCGCGAGAAAATCCCGCATTCCCGTTCCCGCACCTGTCTTTCAGTCGCCCCTCACCCGTCTTACAGCCGACTTATGGCCGAAAAGGGCAGGATGGAGGCAACACTCACCCGGATCCCTGCCCGCGCGTGCCCGGAGCGCGCTACGCGGGTGGACACAGGAAGGACAAGCGACGTGCGCGTACTCGTCGTCGAGGACGAGCAACTGCTCGCCGATGCGGTGGCCACCGGACTGCGCCGGGAGGCCATGGCCGTCGACGTCGTGTACGACGGTGCGGCCGCCCTGGAACGCATCGGCGTCAACGACTACGACGTGGTCGTCCTCGACCGCGACCTCCCCCTGGTCCACGGCGACGACGTCTGCCGCAAGATCGTCGAACTCGGCATGCCCACACGCGTGCTGATGCTCACGGCCTCCGGTGACGTCAGCGACCGCGTCGAAGGGCTCGAGATCGGTGCCGACGACTATCTGCCCAAGCCGTTCGCGTTCAGCGAGCTGACGGCACGCGTGCGTGCCCTCGGCCGGCGCACCAGCGTGCCGCTGCCGCCGGTCCTGGAGCGCGCCGGGATCAAGCTCGACCCCAACCGCCGCGAGGTGTTCCGCGACGGCAAGGAGGTCCAGCTGGCGCCCAAGGAGTTCGCCGTCCTGGAGGTGCTGATGCGCTCCGAGGGCGCCGTCGTCTCCGCCGAGCAGCTCCTGGAGAAGGCCTGGGACGAGAACACCGACCCCTTCACCAACGTCGTGCGGGTGACCGTCATGACGCTGCGCCGCAAGCTGGGCGAACCCGCGGTGATCGTCACCGTCCCCGGCTCGGGCTACCGGATCTGATACCCGTGGCCTCCACTCCCGCGCCTCCCCAGGCGCCCCCGAAGCCCACCTGGGACCCCAGGAGGCCGGCCCCGCCGCTGCCCTGGTTGCGCCCGACCATCCGCATAAGGCTCACGCTGCTGTACGGCGGCATGTTCCTGATCGCGGGCATCCTGCTGCTGTCGATCATCTACCTGGTGGCCGCGCAGGCGCTGAATGTCGGCAGCAAGCTGCCCTTCGAGATCACCACGGGCAGTGTCACCAGTGACATCTGCAGCAACCTGCCCTCGAGCGGTACCTCCGAGGTCATGAACAGGGCCATCAACGCCTGCGTCAACGACCAGCGCCAGCACGCCCTCGACGACCTCCTCAGCCGCTCGCTGCTGGCCCTGCTCGGCCTCGCGATCATCGCCTTCGCGTTCGGCTACGCCATGGCGGGACGTGTCCTGTCCCCGCTCGGGCGGATCCTGCGCACCGCGCGCGCGGTGGCCGGCTCGGACCTCTCCCGCCGTATCGAGCTGGACGGCCCGGACGACGAGCTCAAGGAGCTGGCCGACACCTTCGACGACATGCTGGAGCGCCTGGAGCGGGCCTTCACGGCCCAGCAGCGCTTCGTCGGCAACGCCTCGCACGAGCTGCGGACACCGCTCGCGATCAACCGCACGCTCCTGGAGGTGCACCTGTCCGATCCGGGCGCCCCGGTGGAGCTCCAGCAGCTCGGCAAGACCCTGCTGGCCACCAACGAGCGCAGTGAGCAGCTCGTGGAGGGCCTGCTGCTGCTCGCGCGCAGCGACAACCAGATCGTCGAGCGCAAGCCCGTGGACCTCGCCGAGGTGGCCGGGCAGGCGGTCGACCAGGTGCACGGCGAGGCGGCGGCCAAGGGCGTGGCGATCCGCGGCGAGCAGAAGACGGCGGTCGTCCAGGGCAACGGCGTCCTGCTGGAGCGCATCGCCCTGAACCTGGTGCAGAACGCCGTGCGCTACAACGTCCCCGAGGACGGCTGGGTCGAGGTGACCACGGAGGTCCAGCACGGCCAGGCCGTGCTCACGGTGACCAACACCGGCCCCGTCGTGCCGGCGTACGAGGTCGACAACCTCTTCGAGCCCTTCAAGCGGCTGCGCGGCGCCGACCGCACCGGCAGCGACAAGGGCGTCGGCCTCGGACTGTCCATCGTGCGGTCCGTGGCGCGGGCGCACGGCGGGCACATCACCGCCCAGCCGCGCGAAGGGGGTGGGCTCGTGATGCGAGTCACCCTTCCGGTCTGAGATCATGGCCCCCGCACCGCGACCGACATACAGGGATGTTCGCTTTGCGCGGAATTTTCTGGGCACTTGGAGGACTGCCCCCTGTGTGATCGATCACAAGGGAGAATTTCCAGCCATCCACTCTCCGTGATCATGCACCCTGTCGGAAAGCCGGGAAAATCCGGGTTTTCAGGGGTCCTGATCACGGGAAGTACACGGTGAGACGCCTTTGAAGTGCGGGATTCGGACCGTGTACGGTCCCGATCGCCATCCAACCCGATCACTCAAGAGGAGTCCGGTTGGGTGTCGATTGAGTAACAGACCTTGATGTGAGGCAAAATCTCCGCCTCGGGTCGGGCACAAGTCCGGCCTCTCACGCGTTACGTGCGCTGGAGACACCGCAGACACCCAGAGGGGGAGAGCGACATGGCAACGGATTACGACACCCCACGCAAGACCGACGACGACGTCGACTCGGACAGCCTTGAAGAGCTCAAGGCGCGTAGGAACGACAAGTCGACCTCCGCAGTGGACGTCGACGAGTTCGAGGCCGCCGAAGGCCTGGAACTGCCCGGAGCGGACCTCTCGAACGAAGAGCTGGCCGTCCGGGTGCTGCCCAAGCAGCAGGACGAGTTCACCTGCATGAGCTGCTTCCTGGTGCACCACCGCAGCCAGCTGGCCCGCGAGAAGAACGGCCAGCCGATCTGCCGCGACTGCGACTGAGGGCGGGTCGGGCATGACTGGCTCGACCCCTCCCTGGAAGCGCCGCTCTCTCCGCAGGGGAGCGGACCAGGGGCCGTCCGGCGGCCCCCACCGCGCGCGTGACGACGAGCGGGGCTCCGCCGATCCGGGAGCCTCGCTCGAACCGGTCGCCGACCGGGCTGACCTCCCGGCGACGACCGGATCGACCAGGTCGCCCGCGCCCGTCGCCAGGCGACGGGTGGCGGCGATCCGGGACAGGGCCCGGGAAGGGGCCCGCAAGGGCGGCAGCCGGGCCAGGGCGGGCCTGGCGTACCTCGCCGACCGGATCATCGAGAACGCCCCGCGTATCCCCGTACGCGACCTCGCGACCCTCCGGCGTCAGTTCCCCGGTCTGGGGCCCGAGGAGCTCGCGGACAAGCTCGTCACGGGCGCCGCGAGCGCCACGGCGACGGTCGGAGCGGGGGTCGGCGCCGCGGCGATGCTCCCCGTGCCGCCCGCGATGCCGACGGAACTGGCCGCCGAGATCACCGGCGTGGCCGCCATCGAGCTGAAGCTGATCGCCGAACTCCACGAGGTCTACGGCGTACGGCCGCCCGGCAACCTCAAGGAGCGCAGCACCGCGTACCTGAACTCCTGGTCGGGCGAGCGCGGGATCGACGTGAAGAAGCCGGCGACGGTGAGCGGCGCCCTCAACAGCCAGATGAAGCAGCAGTTGCGGCAGCAGATCATGAAGCGGATGATCCGCGACCTGCCCAACCTCATGCCGTTCCTGGTCGGCGCGGCCGTGGGGGCGGTCATGAACCGCCGGGACACCAGAAAGCTCGCCGGGCGGATCCGCAAGGACCTGCGCAAGGTCCAGGTGCCCTGGAGCGACCTGCCGCCGCTGCCGGCCCTGGAGGTCCCGAAGAACCCGCTGGAGCTGGAGAAGTAAGACTTCCGTGAGAACTCGGGGCCCCACCGTCCCCGAGGTCGGGTGAAGCCGTGCACGAACGTTCTAGGCGGCGGCCGTGCGAGCCGTCCTCAGCGCCTCGGCCAGCCGCTCCGGCTCGCGCGTCGACAGGTACAGGTAGGGCGTCGGGTCGTCCGGGTCGGTGACCTCCACCTTCAGCGCCCTCGGGATGTAGGCCCGCAGCAGCAGGAAGGCGCGGGTGTCGGCCTTGTAGGTCCGCCAGGCGCGCGCCTCCTCCGGGTCGAGGATCTCCGCCTCGCCCAGCGCCGACACCGGGATCTTCGCCTCGCCCGCGATCAGCGAGTCACCCACGACGCGGATGCGCAGCGAGCCGTAGGAACTGGCGACGACCGCCGCCGCGGCGGTGCCGCCGACCAGGCCGCCGAGCAGCGGAAGCGTCCCGAAGGGGAGCAGGATCAACGCGAAGGAGACCCCGACCAGGAAGGAGATCAGCCACCAGGAGCGGGGGGCGGTGAGGCGTTCGTCGTACGGGACGGCGGAGGGCTGCATGGAACCAAGCTTGGCACGGTGTCCTGATACCTCCGACGCGCGGGTAAGGTCTGCGCCTGTGAGTGGTACTTCCCCGGCTCTCCAGCCTCCCGCCGACGCGTCGCGACCTGTGCGACACCCGGAAGCCCCCGCGCCCGGTGAGCTGCTCGGTGCGCACTACGGCCAGTGTTTCGGCTGTGGCGGCGAGCAGTCGCACGGGCTGCACCTGGAGGCGCGGGCCGGCGAGGGGGTCTCGGTCACCGCCGAGTTCACCGTGCGCCCCGCCCATCAGGGTGCTCCCGGCCTCGCGCACGGCGGTGTGCTCGCCACCGCCCTCGACGAGACCTTGGGCTCGCTCAACTGGCTGCTGCGCACGATCGCCGTGACCGGACGCCTGGAGACCGACTTCGTACGGCCGGTGCCGGTCGGCACGGTGCTGTACCTGGAGGCCGAGGTGACCGCGGTGGCCGGGCGGAAGATCTACTCGACCGCGACCGGCCGGATCGGCGGTCCCGAGGGGCCCGTGGCGGTCCGTGCCGACGCCCTGTTCGTCGAGGTCAAGGTCGACCACTTCATCGACAACGGCCGCCCGGAGGAGATCCGGGCCGCCATGGACGACCCGGACCAGGTCCGGCGTGCCCGTGCCTTCGAGGTGAACCCGTGAGCCGTGATCCCCTGAACGTGCTGATCCGGCGCGTCGACCCCGACGTACCGCTTCCGTCGTACGCGCACCCCGGTGACGCGGGGGCCGATCTGCGGACCACCGAGAGCCGTGAACTCAAGCCCGGCGAGCGGGCCGTGCTGCCCACGGGGGTGTCTGTGGCGCTGCCGGAGGGGTACGCGGCCTTCGTGCACCCACGATCCGGTCTCGCCGCCCGCTGCGGTGTCGCTCTCGTGAATGCCCCGGGGACGGTTGATGCCGGGTACCGTGGGGAGATCAAGGTGATCGTGGTGAATCTCGACCCGCACGAGTCGGTGCGGTTCGAGCGTTTCGACCGGATCGCCCAACTCGTCGTCCAGCAGGTCGAGAGGGTCCGCTTCCAGGAGGTGGCGGAGCTTCCCGAGTCGGCGCGGGCCGAGGGGGGCTTCGGGTCCACCGGCGGTCACGCCGCCGTGGGCGACGGGGGCGATACAGGCGATGCGGCCGCCGCGGGCGGTCATACGGGTGGGAATCGATACGCTTCGGTCGTATCCGACCGGGAAGGACAGTGACGTGTTCGGACGTCGCAAGAAGAAGGGTGCCGCCGAGGACGCGGCCGGCGAGGCCGAGCAGGTCGTCGACAGCGTCGACACTGAGGCGGACGACGTGGAGCGCGAGCGCGTGCGGCTGGAGCCGGAGCCGCGGCCCGACGGGCCCTGGGACAGCAGCGAGGTGCGCGACCCCGCCGAGGGCCGGGTGGACCTGGGCGGTCTCTTCGTGCCCGGCGTGGACGGCATGGAGCTGCGGGTCGAGGTCGCGGGCGACGCTATCGTCGCGGCCACCGTCGTGCTGCGCGACAGCGCCATCCAGCTCCAGGCTTTCGCCGCGCCCAAGCGCGAGGGCATCTGGGGCGAGGTGCGCGAGGAGATCGGCTCCGGCATCACCCAGCAGGGCGGCATCGTCGACGAGGTCGAGGGTCCGCTGGGCTGGGAGCTGCGTGCCCAGGTGCCGGTGCAGCTGCCGGACGGCACAGGCGGCTTCCAGGTCGTGCGGTTCGTGGGTGTGGACGGCCCGCGCTGGTTCCTGCGCGGTGTGATCTCGGGTCAGGGCGCGGTGCAGCCGCAGGCGGCCGGGCTCCTGGAGCAGATCTTCCGGGACACGGTCGTGGTCCGAGGCGAGGGCCCGATGGCGCCCCGCGACCCGATCGTCCTCAAGCTGCCGAACGACGCCCAGATGGTCCCCGAGGGCGTCCAGCAGCAGGAAGAGGGCTCCCGCTTCTCCGGCGGCATGGGCCAGCTCCAGCGTGGCCCTGAGATCACCGAGGTCCGCTAGGCGTACGACATCGAGGGCCGTACCCCGTCACGGGGTGCGGCCCTTCCGCATGCACGGGGGCGTTTTCGTGCGCGGGGCCTTGACGCGGGATTGGTCTGTACCTACCTTCTCGGCTCAACGCGTCTGTTCATAAAGGCGCTTCGCGTTCATATACGAGAACGGAAGGCCCCCCACGTATGCGCAGAACCGCTCTCCTGGCCGCCGTCGCGGCCCTCGCCGCCGGTGCTCTCGCCGTGCCCGCCGACGCGGCGCCCGCCACCTTCGCCCACCCCGGAGTCACCGTCTCCCAGGGGCAGTTGGACTTCGCCCGCAGCAAGGTCAACGCGGGTGCCCAGCCCTGGAAGGGCGCCTTCGACGCCATGCTGGCGAGCAAGTACGCCGACCTGAACCGCACGCCCAAGCCGCGCGCGGTCGTCGAGTGCGGCTCGTACTCGAACCCCAACTACGGCTGCACCGACGAGCGCGAGGACGCGATCGCCGCCTACACCGACGCGCTCGCCTGGTACATCACCCGCGACGAGCGGTACGCCAAGAAGTCCATCCAGCTCATGGACGCCTGGTCAGCCGTGATCACGGACCACACCAACAGCAACGCGCCCCTCCAGACCGGCTGGGCGGGCTCCTCCTGGCCCAGGGCCGCCGAGATCATCAAGTACACGTACAGCGGGGGCTGGGCCAACTCCGGACGCTTCGCGACCATGCTCCGGAACGTCTACCTGCCCGAGGTCATCAACGGCTCGAACTCCAACGGCAACTGGGAGCTGTCGATGATGGAGGCGGCCGTCGGCATCTCCGTCTTCCTGGAGGACAGGACGTCGTACGACAAGGCCATGGCGAAGTTCCGCACCCGTACCGCGGCCTACGTGTACCTCGCCTCCGACGGCGAGCTGCCGAAGACCGTGCCGAGCCAGAACCTCAACACCCGGGACAAGATCGTGGGTTACTGGCAGGGGCAGTCCACCTTCGTCACCGGGCTCACCCAGGAGACCTGCCGGGACTTCACGCACACCGGGTACGGCATCTCCGCGATCTCGCACGTCGCCGAGACGAGCCGGATCCAGGGGGAGGACCTGTACGGCACCGACGTGGGCGAGCGGCTGCGGCAGGCGCTGGGGTTCCAGTCCAAGTACGAACTGGGGACGGCCGTGCCGAGCTGGCTGTGCGGCGGGTCGCTGAAGCTGGGGCTCGGGCCGGTCACCGAGGTCGGGTACAACGCGCTGCACAACAGGCTCGGCGTGGCCATGACCAACACCCAGACGCTGACCGAGCGGAACCGGCCGGCGGGCAGCAACAACCTCTTCGTGGCCTGGGAGACCCTCACGCACGGGGACAACCCGAGCTGAAGCTGTTGAAGGCCGGGCGCCGGACGGTGATACTGGCGCCCGGTTTCGCGGGTCCGCGGGTCTCGCGGTTTCATGGGGGAGGACGCATGACTCAGGTGGTCACCGAGACCATGGTGCGGGTCGAGGACATCCACAGGTCGTTCGGTGAAGGGGCCGCGGCGGTGCACGCGCTGCGCGGGGTCTCCTTCGAGGTGCCGCGCGGTGAACTCGTCGCCCTCAAGGGGCGTTCGGGCTCCGGGAAGACCACGCTCCTCAACATCGTCGGCGGGCTCGACCGGCCCGACCGGGGACGGGTCGAGCTCGACGGGGTCGACATCGCGGGGCTGGACGAGGACGGGCTGCTGGCCCTGCGCCGGGACCGTATCGGCTTCGTGTTCCAGTCCTTCGGGCTCATCCCGATCCTCACCGCGGCCGAGAACGTGGGCGTGCCGATGCGGCTGCGCCGGATGGACGCACGCGCGCGTGAGGAGCGCGTCGAGCTGCTGCTGGCCCTGGTCGGACTCGCGGACCACGCCGAGCAGCGGCCCGGCGAGCTCTCCGGGGGCCAGCAGCAGCGGGTCGCCATCGCCCGAGCGCTGGCCAACAACCCCGCCCTCCTCGTCGCCGACGAGCCGACCGGCCAACTGGACGCGGAGACGGGCCACGCGGTCATGGAGCTGCTGAGGGCCGTCGTACACAGCGAGAACGTCACGGCGCTGGTCGCCACGCACGACGCGACCCTGCTGGACCTGGCGGACCGGGTCCTGGAGTTGGGGGACGGGGAGATCGTGGGGGCGTGAGACGCCTTGCCCGAGGGGCCGGCTTCTGTGGGCGCGAGGGTGGCGGTTGCGGGCCGGGAGGGCTGCGGAGCGGTTCCGGTGCGTGGGGGGCCGCTTACCGGGTACGGGTTGCCGCCTGGCTGTGGGCGCCGGTCGTGGCCGTGGCGCCGGGGACGGGGCGCCCGGCGGGACGTGTAGGGAACCGGGGGCTGTCGGTCCTCGCTTCGCGTCCTACGGTCCGACTGGACTGCGGAAGGTGCTCCGGTGCGTTCGGGGCGGCGGGCCGCCGCATGGCTGCGGCAGCGGTGCTCGCCGACCGTGGCCGTGGGGCCGGGGGGCGCGACTTTTTCCGGACGGGACATCGAGGCTGGCCAGCAGCCGTCACGGGCCGTCTCGCGACGCGCGAGGCGGGGGGCTTCCCGAGGGTGGGGAAGCGAGTCGCGGCCCGGGGTTCCGTCATGCGAGTGGGGCCGTGGAGCCCGTCGCAGGGACGCCGCCGCGGGGCTCAAGACGCCGGAATCTTGCTAAGACCTCGCGGCGCCCTCACGAGGGCGGGTGGGGCTGTTCGAGTCCGTTGTAGGGGTGCTGCCGCAGGACTCAAGGCCCCGGGCGCCCCCGCCGAGGCTGCGCGGTGCCCTCACGCCAGCGGGGAGGGCTGTCGAGCCCGTTGCCAGGCGGCGGCGTCGCCATGAGCCCCGAACCGCCCAGGGTCTGTCACGAGATCCCCGTCGTGTCCCACGAGAACGGGCGGGCTGTGCAGCCTGTTGCTGGGCGGCCGACGTCACCTCAGGCTGGTGCGCCTGGCGCCTTGCCGAGGCCCCGGCGGCCGCACGGCAATGGGCGGGACAGTCGAGCCCGTTGCCGGGCTGGGGACGCCATGGGCGGCGAGGGCCTGGCGTCTCCCCGAGATCCCCGTCGTACCTCCATGAGGGCGCAGGGCTGTCGAGCCCTTCGCCGGGGGGCAGCGTCGCCATGGGCCCGACGTGTCCAGCGGCTCCTTGTGGGCTCCGTCGTGCCCTCACGGCGGAAGGACAGGCTGCTGCCTTCACTGGCGCTTGATGCGTCCGGTGCCCCGAGATCCCCGCCGCCCCCCCGTCAGGGTTACGTCAAAGACCGCTCGTGGAGTCCCTTCCGGAGGCCCCCGTGGTGTCGGCGGTCGTAAGGTCGTCGCTGGGCAGGTGGTGGTGACCGGAAGACGATGGGGACATGGGACGCGGCAGGCTTCGGATCTTTCTCGGTGCGGCGCCGGGCGTCGGGAAGACGTACGCGATGCTGGCCGAGGCGCACCGCAGGAGCGAGCGGGGCACCGACTGTGTCGTGGGCTTCGTGGAGCATCACGGGCGGCCGCGGACCGAGGCGATGCTGCACGGGCTGGAGCAGGTGACGCGCCGGGAGGCCGGTGTCGTCACCGAGATGGACGTGGACGCCGTCCTGCGCCGCGCCCCCGCCGTGGCCCTGGTGGACGAACTCGCCCACACCAACACCCCCGGCTCGCGCAACGCCAAGCGCTGGCAGGACGTGGAGGAACTGCTCGCGGCCGGGATCGACGTGGTCTCGACGGTGAACATCCAGGACCTGGAGTCGCTCGGTGACGTGGTCGAGTCGATCACCGGGGTGCGGCAGCGCGAGACCGTGCCCGACGAGGTCGTACGGCGGGCCGACCAGATCGAGCTTGTCGACATGTCGCCCCAGGCGCTCAGAAGGCGGATGGCGCACGGCAACATCCACCAGCCCGACAAGGTCGACGCGGCCCTCTCCAACTACTTCCGGCCCGGCAACCTCACCGCCCTGCGGGAGCTCGCGCTGCTGTGGGTGGCCGACCGGGTCGACGAGTACCTCAAGCAGTACCGCAGTGAGCACCAGGTCTCGACGATCTGGGGGTCCAGGGAGCGGATCGTCGTCGGGCTGACCGGCGGCCCGGAGGGCCGGACGCTGATCAGGCGGGCCGCGCGCCTCGCCGAGAAGGGGGCCGGCGGCGAGGTGCTCGCCGTCTACATAGCCCGCAGCGACGGCCTGACCTCCGCCTCGCCCAAGGAACTCACCGTGCAGAGGACCCTCGTCGAGGATCTTGGCGGAACCTTTCACCATGTGGTCGGCGACGACATACCGGCCGCGTTGCTCGACTTCGCGCGCGGTGTCAACGCCACCCAGATCGTCCTCGGCTCCTCCCGCCGCAAGACCTGGCAGTACGTCTTCGGACCCGGCGTGGGCGCGACCGTGGCCCGCGAGTCCGGACCCGACCTGGATGTGCACATCGTCACCCACGAGGAGGTCGCCAAGGGGCGCGGACTGCCCGTCGCCCGCGGCGCGCGGCTGGGGCGGACCCGGATCCTGTGGGGCTGGCTGGTGGGACTGGCCGGCCCGGTGCTCCTGACGGCACTCCTCACCACCGTCGACCTCGGCCTCGCCAACGACATGCTGCTGTTCCTGGCGGTCGTGGTCGCCGCGGCCTTGCTCGGCGGCCTCTTCCCCGCGCTCGCCTCGGCGGCGGCCGGCTCGCTGCTGCTGAACTACTTCTACGCACCGCCCCTGCACCGCTGGACCATCGCCGACCCGAAGAACATCGTCGCCATCGTGATCTTCGTGGGCGTCGGCATCTCGGTCGCCTCCGTCGTCGACCTGGCCGCCAGGCGGACCCATCAGGCCGCCCGGCTGCGCGCCGAGGCGGAGATCCTGTCCTTCCTCGCCGGCAACGTGCTGCGCGGCGAGACCGGCCTGGAGGAGCTCCTGGAGCGGGTGCGCGAGACCTTCGGCATGGAGTCGGCGGCCCTGCTGGAACGGGCGGGCGGAGCCGAGCCGTGGACCTGCGCCGGCCGTGCGGGACTCGGGCCGCCCGTGGAGCGGCCGGAGGACGCCGACGTCGACATGCCGGTGGGGGACCACATGGCGCTTGCGCTCACTGGCCGGGTGCTGCCCGCCGAGGACCGCCGGGTGCTCGCCGCCTTCGCCGCCCAGGCCGCCGTCGTCCTGGACCGCAGCAGGCTCCAGGAGGAGGCCGACCGGGCCCGCACCCTGGCCGAGGGCAACCGCATCCGTACGGCGCTCCTGGCGGCCGTCTCGCACGACCTGCGGACCCCGCTCGCCGGGATCAAGGCGGCCGTCTCCTCGCTCAGGTCCGACGACGTGGCGTGGTCGGAAGAGGACCGGGCGGAGCTCCTGGAGGGCATCGAGGAGGGCGCCGACCGGCTGGACCACCTGGTGGGCAACCTGCTCGACATGTCCCGCCTCCAGACCGGCACGGTCACCGCGATCATCCGGGAGATCGACCTCGACGAGGTGGTGCCGATGGCGCTCGGCGGGGTGCCCGACGGCAGCGTGGACCTGGACGTCCCGGAGACCCTGCCGATGGTCGCCGTCGACCCGGGACTGCTGGAGCGGTCGGTGGCCAACCTGGTCGAGAACGCCGTCAAGTACAGCCCGCCCGGCGCCCCCGTCCGGGTCTCCGCCAGTGCCATCGCCGACCGCGTCGAGGTACGGGTCGTCGACCGCGGCCCCGGCGTCCCCGACGAGGCCAAGGAGCGCATCTTCGCGCCCTTCCAGCGCTACGGCGACGCCCCGCGCGGCGCCGGTGTCGGACTCGGGCTCGCCGTGGCCCGGGGTTTCGCGGAGGCCATGAACGGCACCCTCAACGCGGAGGACACGCCCGGGGGCGGCCTCACCATGGTGCTGACGCTCCGAGCGGCACACACGCGTGCGGAGCTCCCCGCCGACCCCGCCGCAGCGGCAGAACCCGAGAGGCAGGCCACATGACCAGGGTGTTGGTCGTCGACGACGAGCCGCAGATCGTGCGCGCCCTCGTGATCAACCTCAAGGCGCGCGAGTACGAGGTCGACGCGGCGCACGACGGCGCCACCGCACTCGAGCTCGCCGCCTCCCGCCACCCCGACGTGGTCGTCCTCGACCTCGGCCTGCCCGACATGGACGGCGTCGAGGTGATCAGGGAGCTGCGCGGCTGGACCAGGGTGCCGATCCTCGTGCTGTCCGCCCGTCACTCCTCCGACGAGAAGGTCGAGGCGCTGGACGCGGGCGCCGACGACTACGTCACCAAGCCCTTCGGCATCGACGAGCTGCTCGCCCGGCTGCGGGCCGCCGTGCGGCGCGCCGAGCCCGCGGGAGGCGACGAGGAGGACGTCCTGGTGGAGACCGGCGAGTTCACCGTCGACCTGGCCGCGAAGAAGGTCCGCAGGCACGACAGGGACGTTCGTCTCACCCCCACCGAGTGGCACCTGCTGGAGGTGCTGGTCCGCAACAGCGGCCGGCTCGTCGGCCAGCGGCAGCTCCTCCAGGAGGTCTGGGGGCCGTCGTACGGGACGGAGACGAACTACCTGCGGGTCTACATGGCCCAGCTCCGGCGGAAGCTGGAGGCGGACCCCTCGCATCCCAAGCACTTCGTCACGGAACCGGGCCGGGGATACCGGTTCGAACGCTAGTGCTGCGGGTACAACGCTGTCGGCGCACCCCGGTACGCTTTCGGATATGAGTGCTGTTCCCCGTTCCGAGAAGCCGGTGGGCCGGTTCCGGCGCATGCTCGACCGGCTGTCCTCGTCGCAGGAGGACCTGGAGTCCGAGGAGCTGCGGGAGGACACCGCGACCGCAGGCTGCACCCGGATCGGTGACTGCCACGACCGTCAGATCGTGACCGTTACTGGTACCTTGCGCACGGTCACCCTGCGTCCGCGTGCGGGCGTCCCGGCCCTGGAGGCCGAGCTGTTCGACGGCTCCGCCGCCCTCGACGTGGTGTGGCTCGGCCGGCGCTCCATCGTCGGGATAGAACCGGGGCGCAAGCTGATCGCCTCCGGGCGGATCTCGATGAGCCGGGGCCGCCGGGTGCTGTTCAATCCCAAATACGAACTCCGACCCCTCGGACGGGAGTAGCCGGTGACGTCTCTCGACAAGCCGACCGAAGACACTCAGGCCGACGACGCACGGGCGGTGACCGAGGCCGCCCTGTTCGAGGCGTTCGGCGGCGTCCGGGGCATGGTCGAGACGGTACTGCCGGGCCTGCTCTTCGTCACGATCTTCACGATCAACAAGGACCTGCACCTGTCGGCGATCGCCGCGCTCGCGGTGTCGCTGCTGCTGGTCGTGGTCCGCCTGGTCATGCGGGACACCGTCAAGCACGCCTTCAGCGGGGTCTTCGGCGTCGCCTTCGGTGTCGTCTTCGCGATGATGACGGGCAACGCCAAGAACTTCTACCTGCCCGGCATGCTCTACACCCTGGGCCTGGGCCTTGCGTACGTCGTCACCACGCTCGCGGGCGTGCCGCTGATGGGGCTCATCCTCGGCCCGGTCTTCAAGGAGAACCTCTCCTGGCGGACCCGCAACCCCGGCCGCAAGAAGGCGTACGCCAAGGCCAGTTACGCCTGGGGCGGCATCCTGCTCGCCAAGTGCGCGATCCTCTTCCCGCTGTACTGGTGGGCCGACACCGCGCAGCTCGGCTGGGTCCTGGTCGCCCTGAAGATCCCGCCGTTCCTGCTGGCCGTATGGCTGACCTGGGTCTTCCTCGCCAAGGCGCCCGCTCCGATCGACGTGTTCGCGGAGATGGAGGCCGAGGAGAAGGCCGAAGAGGAGCGCAGGGCGGCGCAGGCCGCGGAGCACGGGGACACCGAGGCCGCGGGCGGACGGCACCGGCGCGAGGCCTAGACCGCTCCACGACGACCGGCTAGGAGGCTTCCTCCCGGCGTACCGACAGCAGGTCCTCGAGCTGTTCCTCGCGGGCCTGGGCGGCCACGAAGAGGAGCTCGTCGCCCGCCTCCAGGGAGTCCTCCTGGGACGGGGTGAGGACCCGGGTGCCGCGGATGATGGTGACCAGGGAGGTGTCCTCGGGCCACTCCACGTCGCCCACCGTGGTGCCGGCCAGCGCCGACTCCTCGGGCAGGGTCAGCTCCACGAGGTTCGCGTCGCCGTGGCTGAAGCGGAGCAGGCGGACCAGGTCGCCGACGCTGACCGCCTCCTCGACCAGGGCGGACATCAGGCGCGGGGTGGAGACGGCGACGTCCACGCCCCAGGACTCGTTGAACAGCCACTCGTTCTTCGGGTTGTTCACCCGGGCGACGACCCGCGGGACGCCGTACTCCGTCTTCGCCAGCAGGGAGACGACCAGGTTGACCTTGTCGTCGCCGGTCGCGGCGATCACGACGTTGCAGCGCTGGAGCGCGGCCTCGTCCAGGGAGGTGATCTCGCAGGCGTCGGCGAGCAGCCACTCCGCCTGCGGGACGCGCTCGACCGAGATGGCGGTCGGCGCCTTGTCGACGAGAAGGACCTCGTGGCCGTTCTCCAGCAGTTCGCCCGCGATCGAGCGGCCGACCGCACCGGCACCGGCAATGGCGACCCTCATCAGTGACCGCCCTCCTCTTCGGGACCCTTGGCGAAGGACGCCTCGACCTTGTCGACCTCGTCGGTGCGCATCATCACGTGCACCAGGTCACCCTCCTGCAGCACCGTCTGCGAGGTGGGCAGGATCGCCTCGCCGAGGCGGGTCAGGAACGCCACCCGGACGCCCGTCTCCTCCTGCATCCTGCTGATCTTGTGGCCGACCCAGGCGGACGAGGCGTGCACCTCGGCCAACTGGACGCCACCGGTGGGATCGCGCCACAACGGCTCCGCCCCCGAGGGCAGCAGCCGGCGCAGCATCTGGTCCGCCGTCCAGCGGACCGTGGCCACCGTCGGGATGCCGAGGCGCTGGTAGACCTCGGCACGCCGGGGGTCGTAGATGCGGGCCGCGACGTTCTCGATGCCGAACATCTCGCGGGCCACACGCGCGGCGATGATGTTGGAGTTGTCGCCGCTGGAGACCGCGGCGAAGGCGCCGGCCTCCTCGATGCCCGCCTCACGCAGGGTGTCCTGGTCGAAGCCGACTCCGGTGACACGACGACCGCCGAAACCGGAGCCCAGTCGTCGGAAGGCGGTGGGGTCCTGGTCGATCACGGCGACCGTGTGCCCCTGTTGCTCCAGGGTCTGGGCGAGAGCGGAACCCACTCTCCCGCAGCCCATGATGACGATGTGCACGACCGTCCTTCCGGTGTCAATAGTTACTGCTCAGCCACATCAGGGTCTCAGACCGACGCCCAAGCTACACACGCGCGGTAGGACGACGGCACCCCTGTGCACGGTTGCCCGTGACTTCGTTCCGATCACCGGCGGCTGATGCTGCGGACGCTCGCGAGAGTCAGGAATCCGAGGCCGACGAGGGTGGCTGCGGCGCCGATCAGCTCTGCGGTCGTGTGCACGGAACCTCCGGAGGCGGTAAGGGGGCGGGGTCTTGTCATATAGGCATGCGCATCCGGTGCCCCACGGAATCCGTAGCCGGGCGGCCGCCGATTTCACCCGGAGAGCAGATGCGGGGTGCCGGGTGGTTGCCCGCCCGTTCGAACGCTTACGCTTCTCTGTTGTGTCCAAACTGACCGACGTGCCCAAACGGATCCTGATCGGGCGCGCACTGCGCAGTGATCGGCTCGGGGAAACGCTCCTGCCGAAGCGCATCGCCCTTCCCGTGTTCGCCTCCGACCCGCTGTCCTCCGTGGCGTACGCGCCCGGTGAGGTGCTGCTGGTCCTGTCCATCGCGGGCGTGTCGGCGTACCACTTCAGCCCCTGGATCGCCGTCGCGGTCGTCGTGCTGATGTTCACGGTGGTCGCCTCCTACCGGCAGAACGTGCACGCGTACCCGAGCGGCGGCGGCGACTACGAGGTGGCCAACACCAACCTCGGTCCCAAGGCCGGGCTCACGGTCGCCAGCGCCCTGCTCGTGGACTACGTCCTCACGGTCGCCGTCTCCATCGCCTCCGGCATCGAGAACCTCGGCTCGGCGATCCCCTTCGTGGTCGAGCACAAGGTGTTCTGCGCGATCGGCGTGATCGTCCTGCTGACCCTGATGAACCTGCGCGGGGTCAAGGAGTCCGGCTCGCTCTTCGCGATCCCGACCTACGTCTTCGTCGCGGGCGTCTTCGTCATGATCGCGTGGGGTTCGTTCCGCGGCCTGGTGCTCGACGACACCATGCGGGCGCCGACGGCGGACTACCACATCAAGGCCGAACACCAGGGTCTGGCCGGTTTCGCCCTGGTCTTCCTGATGCTGCGGGCGTTCTCCTCCGGCTGTGCCGCGCTCACCGGCGTCGAGGCGATCTCCAACGGCGTGCCCGCCTTCCGCAAGCCCAAGTCGAAGAACGCGGCGACCACGCTCGCGGCGATGGGCCTGCTGGCGGTCACCATGTTCTGCGGGATCATCGCGCTGGCCATGGCCACCAAGGTCCGCATGGCCGAGAACCCGGCCGTCGACCTGATCCACAACGGCGTCGCCGTCGGCTCCGACTACGTCCAGAACCCGGTGATCTCCCAGGTCGCCGAGGCCGTCTTCGGCAAGGGCAGCTTCCTGTTCATCGTGCTCGCCGCGGCCACCGCGCTGGTGCTGTTCCTCGCCGCGAACACCGCGTACAACGGCTTCCCGCTGCTGGGCTCGATCCTCGCCCAGGACCGCTACCTCCCGCGCCAGCTCCACACCCGCGGCGACCGCCTCGCCTTCTCCAACGGCATCGTGCTGCTGGCGGGCGCGGCCGGACTCCTGGTGTGGATCTACGGCGCCGACTCGACCCGGCTGATCCAGCTCTACATCGTCGGCGTGTTCGTGTCGTTCACGCTCAGCCAGACCGGCATGGTCCGGCACTGGAACCGCCACCTGGCCACCGAGAAGGACGCCGCCAAGCGCAGCCACATGATCCGCTCCCGCGCGATCAACGCCTTCGGCGCCTTCTTCACCGGACTCGTCCTGGTCGTCGTGCTGGTCACCAAGTTCACCCACGGCGCCTGGGTGGCCCTGCTCGGCATGTGCATCTTCTACGCGACGATGACGGCGATCCGGAAGCACTACGACCGGGTGGCCGAGGAGATCGCGGCGCCCGAGGGCCCGAGCGACGACAGCCTGCGGCCGTCCCGCGTCCACTCCGTCGTCCTGATCTCCAAGATCCACCGCCCGGCGCTGCGGGCACTGGCGTACGCCAAGCTGATGCGCTCGGACTCCCTGGAGGCCCTGAGCGTCAACGTGGACCCGGCCGAGACCAAGGCGCTGCGCGCCGAGTGGGAGCGGCGCGGGATCGACGTACCGCTGAAGGTGCTGGACTCGCCGTACCGCGAGATCACCCGGCCGATCATCGAGTACGTGAAGGGGCTGCGGAAGGAGTCGCCGCGGGACGCGGTGGCCGTGATCATCCCCGAGTACGTGGTCGGCCACTGGTACGAGCACCTGCTGCACAACCAGAGCGCGCTCCGGCTCAAGGGCCGTCTGCTGTTCACGCCGGGGGTCATGGTGACCTCGGTGCCGTACCAGCTCCAGTCCTCGGAGGCGGCGAAGCTCCGGGCCAAGCGGCGGCAGGAGTGGAACGCGCCGGGTGCGGTGCGCCGTGGTCCGGCCGAGCGGGCGAAGGAGCCGTCGGCGCCGAAGTAGACTGGTGGGCTGTTGTCCTGGCGGGTCGTCGTCCCGCCTCTTCCCTTGACGTTGTGGAGTCACCCCGCCATGCAGGCAGAACCGAAGAAATCGCTGGTGGGGCTGGAGTTCGAGGTCGAGGTCGGCCCCGTCGCCCACGGCGGGCACTGCATCGCCCGCACGGACGACGGCCAGGTGCTGTTCGTCCGGCACACGCTGCCCGGCGAGCGGGTCGTGGCCCGGGTCACCGAGGGCGAGGAGGGCGCGCGGTTCCTGCGCGCGGACGCGGTGACGGTCCTGGAGGCGTCCAAGGACCGCATCGAGGCGCCCTGCCCCTACGCCGGGCCCGGCCGCTGCGGCGGCTGCGACTGGCAGCACGCGAAGCCGGGGGCCCAGCGGCGTCTCAAGGGCGAGGTCGTCGCCGAGCAGCTCAAGCGGCTCGCCGGTCTCACGCCCGAGGAGGCCGGCTGGGACGGCACGGTGATGCCGGCCGAGGGCGACAAGCTGCCGGCCGGCGAGGTGCCCGCCTGGCGCACCCGCGTGCAGTACGCGGTGGACGCCGACGGCAACGCCGGTCTGCGCCGCCACCGTTCGCACGAGGTCGAGCCGATCGAGCACTGCATGATCGCCGCGCCGGGCGTCAGCGAACTCGGCATCGAGGAGCGCGACTGGTCCGGGATGGCGTCCGTGGAGGCGATCGCGGCCACCGGCTCCCAGGACCGCATGGTCATCCTGGAGCCCCGCCCCGGCGCCCGCCTTCCCCTGGTCGAACTCGACAAGCCCGTCTCCGTGATGCGGGTCGAGGAGAAGGACGGCGGCATCCACCGCGTCCACGGCCGTGCGTTCGTGCGCGAGCGCGCCGACGGCCGCACCCACCGGGTGGGCAGCGGCGGCTTCTGGCAGGTCCACCCGCAGGCCGCCGACACCCTGGTCAAGGCGGTCATGCAGGGTCTGCTGCCGCGCAAGGGCGAGATGGCGCTCGACTTGTACTGCGGTGTCGGACTGTTCGCGGGGGCGCTGGCCGACCGTCTCGGCGACAAGGGCGCCGTCCTCGGCATCGAGTCCGGCAAGCGCGCGGTCGAGGACGCCCGGCACAACCTCGCCGCCTTCGACCGGGTCCGCATCGAGCAGGGCAAGGTCGAGAGCGTTCTGCCGCGCACCGGCATCACCGAGGTCGACCTCATCGTGCTCGACCCGCCGCGCGCGGGGGCGGGCCGCAAGACCGTGCAGCACCTGTCGTCCCTGGGCGCCCGGCGCATCGCGTACGTCGCCTGCGACCCGGCGGCGCTGGCGCGGGACCTGGGGTACTTCCGGGACGGGGGGTACCGGGTGCGGACGCTTCGGGTGTTCGACCTCTTCCCGATGACGCATCACATGGAGTGCGTGGCGATCCTGGAGCCCGCCGCGAAGGGGATCTGACCCATCGGCAACGGATCGCGGAAGACCCCGGCTCATGAGACGGCCGGGGTCTTCCGCTGTGCGAAGCCGCCGGCTCGGCTCAGTCGGCGGCGAGCAGGTGGGCGGGGGCGATCCGGGACAGCCCCCGGATCGGCACCGTCAGAGCCGCCACCACCAGGGCGGTCGCCGCGAGCGTGGCCAGCAGCGCGGCGCCGGCGACCGGGAACAGGTGTCCGTGCAGCACGCCCCGGCCGAGGGTCAGGACCCCGGCCAGACCGATCACGGCACCTGACAGGCCGCCCAGCAGAGCCAGCCCGATTCCCTCGTAGAGGGTCAGCTTCGCCAGCTCGCGGTTGGTCCAGCCGGTCGCCCGCAGCACCGCGAGATCGGCGGCCCGTTCGCGCTGCGAGATGACCAGGACGTCGATGGCGCCGGCGGCGCCCAGCAGCAGGGAGAGGGCGACGCTGAGGTAGTCGGCCTCGCGCGCCTGCGCCACCACGGCACTGCCGAGCAGCGACCCGGCCACCTCGCCCCGGAAGGCCAGCGTCAGGGCGAGCAGCACCGTGAAGGCGGCCACTCCCAGCGCCAGC
Source organism: Streptomyces sp. NRRL B-24085 (assembly GCF_001282115.1). Lineage (GTDB taxonomy): Bacteria > Actinomycetota > Actinomycetes > Streptomycetales > Streptomycetaceae > Streptomyces. The sequence continues at coordinate 52,713 of NZ_LJBR01000097.1, forward strand.
CCCGCCGCGCCCAGCAGTGTGCGGCCCCGCACCCGCAGCAGGTTGAGCATGGCCAGTCCGGCCACCGAACGCACCGGGTGCGGGCGGCGGGCCGCCGTCACCGGGGGCCGGACGGCTTCCATCGGTCCCAGCCGGGTGGCGAGCCAGGCGGGGATCAGCCCCGCCGCCGTGGCCAGGAGAAGCGCCACCGGGAGCACGAGGAGCGACTTGGCGCCGGCTTCGGGCTGGCCGAGCACCCGGCCCAGCACGTACGCGAGCACCGTGCCCACGGCCCCGGCGGCGAGGCCGATCAGCGCCAGTTCGGCGAGGACCAGGCGGAGCACTTCGCCACGACTCCAGCCGAGGCAGCGCAGCGTGCCGATCTCGGTGCGACGCGAGCGCACCGAGGCCAGCGCGGCCTGGCCGAGGAAGAGCGCGCACACGACGAGGACCAGCACGAAGAGCACCGCGCTCTTGGTGTCCACCGCCCGGAGGATGCGCAGTGCCACGCCCTTGGCGACCCAACGCTCCGTCACCTGTGCCGAGTCGGCCAGTGCCACCGTCTGCGGTGCGGGCGAGCTGCCGACGGTGACGTCGACCTGGAGCCGGGGGTAGGTGGCCCGTATCTTTCCGGCCACCGCGTTCACCCGCGCCCGGGAGGCGGTGTCGACGCCGGTCACTCCGGCCACCCGGATCCTGATCGCGCTGACCGGCGCCTTGTCCTGGAGGCTCGGGACCCGACGGCTCCTGGTGAGCGCGGTGATGGAGTCCATCGTCGTCAGCATGGTGGGCGGCGGGCTGACGTAGCCGCCCAGGTTGCGGTCGGGCTGCAACGGCTTGCCGTGCAGCTTCGCCCGGGTCGCGCTGTCCGCACCGGTGACCTGCGGGATCTGGTAGGTCTCCAGCGGGGTGTCGGACAGGGGTGAGAAGCCGGGCAGTCTGCCGGTGTCGTAGCGGCCGACCAGGCGGACGAAGGGATTGGGCAGGCGTCCGGAGTCTACGCCGTCGCACCTTCCCAGGCCGATGCAGTCCGTGGCGGCGTGACTGGTCACCTTCCGGTACTGGGTGCCCTGGTGGTTCTCCTCGGGGACGTTGGGGAACGGCTGCTGGTTCGAGTTGGTGATCCACAGGCTGGGCTTCTGCGGGGGCTGCGGCTGCGCGGCGAGGTCGCCGTCGGGGGTCCGGCGGTAGGTGACCGGGCCGACCGTCCAGTAGCTGCCGGTGTCGAACGAGTCCTCGGTCAGTGCCTTCCGGTAGCCCTTGCTCAGATCGACGCGGGTCGTGCCCACCGGGGTGCCGTGCAGGTTCCGGACGAAGCGGCCGGCTGCCGGGTTGCCCAGTTTCGAGGGCAGCTCGGCCGGGTCGCCGACGTCGAGCCGCTCGACCGTGGCGTCGAGCGTGCCGGTGGTCAGCGGGGCGTCGCTGAGCAGCGCGGGGATGTAGGTGTCGTGCCGGCCGTGGACGCTCTTGGCGCCCGACACCGTCCACGGCTTGTCCTGCTCGGTGAGCATCCGGCCCGAGGCGATGGTGCCGCCGAGGCCCACCAGCCGGTCCTCGGCCGCCGGGTCGATGGCGGACAGCAGTACGGGGTAACTGACCGGAACGTCGATCGTGGCCTTGTCCCGGCCGGACTGGCAGTTCATCCGCGAACTCAGGTCCGGGTCGAAGGGTGACTTGTCCCTGAGGTCCTCGGCGATGATGTTCGGCTTCAACGGCAGATCGAGGTTGAACTCGGTCTGCTCGGTCTTGTCCCAGTTGAAGTAGTAGCAGACGTCGTACTTCCCCTTGATCCGGTACCGCTGGGTGCTCTTTTCGGCCGCACCCGTCTCCAGGGTGTCGGACTCGAAGAGGCCGTCCGACTCCGACGCCGACGTCAGGGGGGAGCGGGTGAGGTAGACGTACTCGTCCGAGGTGCGGTAGCTGCCCAGTCCGGAGGTGAGCGTGGGGCGGATGCGCAGGATCTGCCGGGACGCCTTCCCGTCCAGGAAGCGGGACACGTCCACCGTGACGGTGCTCGCCACCATGAGATAGCCGATGTTGGCGACCGGGGCGGCCACGTCGATCCCGGCCATGCCGCGGATGCGCCGGTACTGGTCGACGGTGATGCCGCCGAACGTGCCGGACAGGAAGTTCGGCGTGACCAGACCGCTCCGCCGCTCCACGTCCGTCTGCGAGTCGGGCGGGCGTACCAGGACGTCGTACGCGGAGCGTGAGTTCTTCCGTACCGTGCCCACGGTGGTCGCCTGGCTCGTGCTCACCGTCGCGGTCAGCAGGGTGAAACTGGTCGCCGCCACCAGGATTCCGGCGGCCAGGGCCAGTGCGCGCCCGCGCCGCCGCCGCAGCTGGTCGAGGATCATCGTCATCACGGGCGCAGGCCCCCCAGCCGGTGCAGCACGTCGCCGGACGGCGTGATCCGCTGGTCCGAGGTGATCCTGCCGTCCTGCAACCGCACGACCCGGTCGCCGCCCGCGGCGACCTCGGCGTCGTGGGTGGCGATCAGCATCGTCATCCCGTAGCGCTCGCGCAGCGACATCAGCAGGTCGATGATCTCCCGCCCGATCACGCTGTCCAGGTTGCCCGTGGGCTCGTCGGCCAGTAACAGTCCCGGCCGGTTGATCAACGCCCGTGCCACGGCGACGCGTTGCTGCTGGCCGCCCGACAACTGCGAGGGGAGGGCGTCGGCCCGCCGGTTCAGGCCCACAGCCTCCAGCAGCTCCATGCCGCGCGCACGCCGGTCGAAGTCCACTCTGCGCGGCAGGACGGGGGCGAGCACATTGTCCAGCGCGGTCAGCGCGGGCAGCAGGTGGAAGCGCTGGAAGACGAAGCCGACACGCCGCCGGTGACGGTCCAGGTCCCGGGGTTTCAGTCGGGTGCCGTCGATCTCGACGTGTCCCTCGTCGGGCTGGTCCATGCCGCCCGTCACATGCAGGACGGTGGACTTGCCGGCGCCGGACGGCCCGGTCAGCATCACCACCTCGCCGGCGGCGACCTCCAGGTCGATCCCGTCCAGGGCGGTCAGGCCGGGATACCGGCGGCTCACCCCGCGCAACGCCACGCTCACAGCCATGTATGCAGCCTCGCCCTCATCACGCCGTACATCCCCGCCCCTGCATTGCGACAATGCAGGGGTATGTTGTCACAATGTAGAAGGGACGTGTATGCCGCTCCATCACGCCGTGCTCGCGCTGCTGACCCGGCGACCGAATCACGGATACGAACTCAAGGCCCGGTTCGAGGAGGCCGTCGGCCCGCAGTGGGGCGGCCTGAACATCGGTCACCTCTACCAGATCCTCGAACGGCTGGTCCGTGACGGCTATGTCTCGCGCTCGCAGGTCACGCAGACCGACCGGCCCGACAAGAACCTCTACACGCTCACCGAAGCGGGCGAGGCCGAGCTGCGCTCGTGGGCGACCACCCCCTGGGTGCGCGTCGGCGGCTTCCGCGACGAGCTGTTCCTGAAGCTCCTCGGCGCTGTCGCGCTGGGCCCCCAGGCCCTGGCCGCACTGATCGAGTCGCAGCGGCAGACGTACCTGTCCGAGCTCGCGGGCCTTTCGCGGCAGCGCCGCGCCCACGCCGACGAGCCGCTGGTCGCCGTCCTGATCGACGCCGCCATCGCGCACACCAAGGCCGACCTCGGACTGCTGGACAGCGCCGCGCAGCATCTGGGCCCGCTCGCCACGGCACAGAGCGCGCAGGCGCCCGAGCGCTCAGCCTCAGGGGCACGGGATGACGCCGACGAGGCTCCGAGGGGCAGGGCGGGATGAGAGGGGGCCGTGCGATCGCCGGGAGGGGCGCTCGGTCAGGAACGAGCAGGGAGGGGCGCTCGGTACCGGCTCATTCCCCCTGACCGGGCTTCGCCAGCTCCGCGTTGAACTGGGCGCCGACCAGAAGGGCCAGGTTGGACAGCCACAGCCAGACCAGGAAGACCACGACGCCCGCCAGCGAGCCGTACAGCCGGCTGTACGTGCCGACGTGCGAGGTGTACAGGGCGAACCCGACCGAGACGGCCAGCAGGAGGGCCACCGCCAGGGTGCCGCCCGGCGCCGTCCGGCCGACGGGGCGGGAGCACGCCGGGCCCGAGCGGTACAGGACCAGGACCAGGGCCACGGCGACCGCGGCGATGACCGGCCACCGCAGTGTGTCCCAGCCGGCCTGGAGACCGGTGCCCAGGTGCAGCGCACTGCCCAGACGCCGGACGAGGCTGCCGCTGATCAGCAGCGCGAGGGTCGAGGTCAGGAGCAGGGCGAGCAGCACCAGGGCGGTGGCGAGGATGCGCGGAGCGGTACGCCAGACCGGCCGGTCCGCGTCGACGCGGTGCATGGCGTAGAGCGCCCGGCGGAAGACGCTCAGATAGCTGCATCCCGACCACAGGGCACCCGTCCCACCGACGAAGATCAACGTCCATGCCGTCGACGACTGCCCCGCCATCTGCCGCAGGGTGCTGCGCAGCAGGGCACGGGACGCGCTCGGCGTGGCCTGCACCACGCGGTCGATGACCTCCGGCTCGGCGGTGGGCACGGCCAGACCGAGGATCGAGAGAATCACCAGCAGGGAGGGGAACAGGGCCAGCACCGCGTAGTAGGTGAGCGCCGCGGCCCAGTCCGTGACGTCGTCGTTCCAGACCGACACCGGCGTCCGGCGCAGCGCCGCCCGCCATCGCGCCGTGCGGCCGTCCGCGTCATCCATGGCGAGACCTTCTTGTGGGTACGGGCTCGTGGGTACGGGCTGTGGTTACGGGCTTGTTGTTACGAGGCGATCTGGTCGTTTCACAGGAAGCGTCGGATCGGTCCGACCGCGGCCTCCCCGACGCGTTGCAGCACGGCCCGCCGTCTCCACCGGTGCAGGTCGATGTCCACACTGCGTTCGAGATCCTTCTCGTAGTCCCGGTCGAGGGCGGCGGTGAACTCCTCGTCCAGCACGGCGAGCATCACCTCTTCGTCGTGGTCCATGGAGCGCCGGTTGAAGTTGGTGGATCCGATGAGGGAGGCCACCGAGTCCACGGTGATGATCTTGGCGTGCATCATGGTCGGCTGGTACTGACGTATGTGCACGCCTGCCCGGAGCAGACGCGTGTAGTGGTGCTGACCGGCCAATTGACAGGCGCGCTGGTCGGTGTGGGGACCGGGCAGCAGGATCTCGACCCGCACCCCGCGACGCGCGGTCTCGCACAGCAGGTCGATGAAGTAGTCGTCCGGGGCGAAGTAGGCGGTGGCCAGCCGGAACCGTTCCTCGGCGGAGCTGAGCATGATCCGGATGAGGGTCTGCATGTCCTGCCAGCCGATGCTCGCGGAGCCGCGGACGACCTGTACCACCGACGAGCCGGCCTGCCGGTGTTCCGTGAAGCGGTCACGGGCGTCGAAGAGCTCGTCGTGGCACTCGGCCCAGTTCTGCGCGAACGCGGCCGCGATGCCGTCGACGGCCGGACCGCGCACCTGGACATGGGTGTCCCGCCACTCGGCGGGGTTGCGCGCGTCGCCGCACCACTCCTCCGCGATGCCGACGCCGCCGGTGAAGGCGGTGTCCTCGTCGACGACGAGGGCCTTGCGATGGCAGCGGTGGTTCTGCTTGAACGGCGACAGCCACGCCGGCTTGCGGAACCATGCCACCTGCACGCCCGCGGCGCTCATGAGGTCCAGCAACCGCCCCTCGATCGACTTGGCGCCGAAGCCGTCGAGCAGCAGTCGTACCCGCACCCCCGCACGGGCGCGTTCGGCCAGCGCGTCGGCGAAGTCGTGGGCGATCTGCCCCCGCCAGTACACGAACGTCATCATGTCGATGGTGTGCCGGGCCGAACGGATCGCTCCGAGCATCGCGGGGAAGATCTGATCGCCGTTGCGCAGCGGCACCAGGTCGTTGCCCTCGGTCGCGGCCACGCCGATCAGCCGCTCCAGACGGCGGCGCAGCCGCTGCTTGCGCGCCGCGAGGTCGGGGGTGGTGTCCTGTGCGAGCAGTGCGGGTCTGCCACCGAGTGTCACGCCGGGTCTCCGAAAGGTCGCGAAGCGGGAACGTCACGGGCCGGCGAACCGGCCCGAACAACCGCCTTCCCGGTCGGCGCCGCGGCACACGATTACCCCGGTCACGGGTTCCTGCGGCACGATGGCGCTGACATCCCGCCCGAGAGCGTGGCCCCTCTGGAGCCCTCGACCACCTGACCCCCGGAAGGCCGCCGCATGAGGATCTCGCAACGCGCCCAGTCCGTCGCGCCGTTCTACGCCATGGAGTTCGGCAAGCACGCCGCGGCGCTGGAGGCCGAGGGGCGGCACGTCGTCAAACTCAGCCTGGGGGAGCCGGACTTCGGGGCCCCGCCCGCCGTGATCGAGGCGATGCGGGACGCCGTGGGCAGCAGGCCCATGAGCTACACCGGGGCGCTCGGGCTGCCCGAACTGCGCCTTGCCATAGCGCGGTTCTACGGTGAGCGGCACGGCGTCGACGTCGATCCGGGCCGGGTCGTCGTGACCGCCGGGGCGTCGGCCGCGCTGGTGCTGGGCGCCGCCGCCCTGGTCGAGCCCGGCGACGAGGTGCTCATCGCCGACCCCTCCTACCCCTGCAACCGGCAGATCGCCGAGAGCTTCGGGGCGCGGGTCACGCTCGTGCCCACCAGCGCCGGGTCGCGCTACCAGCTGGACGCGGCGTCCGTGCGGTCGCACTGGACGGACCGCACCCGCGGGATCATGGTCGCCAGCCCCTCCAACCCGACCGGCACCTCGGTGCCGGCCGCCGAGCTGGCCGCGATCAGCGAGCTCGCCAGGGAGCGGGACGCCTGGCGGATCGTCGACGAGATCTACCTCGACCTCGGCGACCACGACGAGCACGGACGGCCGCCGCGCAGTGTGCTGTCGTACGACCCGGACGCCGTGGTCATCAACAGCTTCTCGAAGTACTTCGGGATGACCGGCTGGCGGCTGGGCTGGTGCGTGGTGCCCGAGGCGCTGGTGCCCGCGCTGGAGCGGCTCGCCCAGAACTACATGATCTGCGCCTCCACCCCCGCCCAGCACGCCGCGCTCGCCTGCTTCACGCCCGAGTCGCTCGCCGTGTGCGAGGAGCGGCGGGCCGAGTTCGGGCGGCGGCGGGCCCTCGTCCTCGACGGGCTCGCACAGATCGGGCTGCCGGTGCCCGTGCCGCCCGACGGGGCGTTCTACGTCTACTTCGACGTCAGCGGCACCGGACTCACCTCGTGGGAGTTCTGCGGGCGGGCGCTCCAGGAGGCGCAGGTCGCGCTCACGCCCGGGCGGGACTTCGGGGTGGGCACCGCCGACACGCATGTCCGGCTGTCCTACGCGGCCTCGGCCGGGGAACTGCGCGAGGGGATCGCGCGGCTCGGGAAGTTCGTCGCCGCGCTCGTCTAGACACGGCACAGGGGCCGGTCCGCCGAGACCGGCCCCTGTGTCATGCGGATGCTCAGACCAGGTCGAAGCGGTCCAGGTTCGAGACCTTGACCCACGCGTCGACGAAGTCCTTCACGAACTTCTCCTTGGCGTCGTCGCTCGCGTAGACCTCGGCGAGCGCGCGCAGCTCGGAGTTGGAGCCGAAGACCAGGTCGGCTCGGGTGCCGGTCCACTTCAGCTTGCCCGTCTCCGCGTCACGGCCCTCGAAGTGCGTCTGGTCCTGCGAGGTGGACTTCCACGTCGTGCCCAGGTCGAGCAGGTTGACGAAGAAGTCGTTGGTCAGGACGCCCGGACGGTCGGTGAAGACGCCGTGCACGGTGCCGCCCTGGTTGGCGCCGAGGACGCGCAGACCACCGACGAGGACGGTCATCTCGGGGGCGCTCAGGGTGAGCAGGTTCGCCTTGTCGAGCAGCAGGTACTCGGCCGGCAGACGGTTGCCCTTGCCGACGTAGTTGCGGAAGCCGTCCGCGGTCGGCTCCAGCGCGGCGAAGGACTCGACGTCGGTGTGCTCCTCGGTCGCGTCCACACGGCCCGGCGTGAAGGGGACCTCCACGGCGTAGCCGGCGTCCTTGGCGGCCTTCTCGATCGCCGCGGCACCCGCGAGGACGATCAGGTCGGCCAGGGAGACCTTCTTCGCACCGGTGTTGAACTCGGCCCGGACGCCCTCCAGGACGCGCAGGACCTGCGCGAGCTGCTCGGGGTCGTTGACCTCCCAGCCGCGCTGCGGCTCCAGGCGGATGCGGGCGCCGTTGGCACCGCCGCGCTTGTCGCTGCCGCGGAAGGTGGACGCCGAGGCCCATGCGGTGGAGACGAGCTGCGAGACCGTGAGGCCGGTCTCCAGGATCTTGACCTTCAGGGCCGCCACGTCGGCGGCGTCGATGGCCTCGCCCTCGGCCTGCGGCAGCGGGTCCTGCCACAGCATCGTCTCGGCGGGGACCTCCGGGCCGAGGTACAGGGACTTCGGGCCCAGGTCACGGTGGGTCAGCTTGTACCAGGCGCGGGCGAAGGCGTCCGCGAACTGGTCCGGGTTCTCGTGGAAGCGCTTGGAGATCTCGCCGTAGATCGGGTCGAAGCGCAGCGAGAGGTCGGTGGTGAGCATCGTGGGCCGACGCTTCTTCGACGGGTCGTGGGCGTCCGGGATGATCTCCTCGGAGTCCTTGGCCACCCACTGCTTGGCGCCGGCCGGGGACTCGGTGAGCTCCCACTCGTAGCCGAAGAGGATGTCGAAGAACTCGTTGGTCCACTGGGTGGGCCTGGTGGTCCAGGTGACCTCGAGACCGGAGGTGATGGCGTCGCCGCCCTTGCCGGTGCCGTAGGTGGACTTCCAGCCCAGGCCCTGGTCGGCCATGTCGGCGGCCTCGGGGTCGTTGCCGACGTGGTCGGCGGGGCCGGCGCCGTGGGTCTTGCCGAAGGTGTGGCCGCCGGCGATGAGGGCGACGGTCTCCTCGTCGTTCATCGCCATGCGGCGGAAGGTCTCACGGATGTCGCGGGCCGCGGCCAGCGGGTCCGGGTTGCCGTTGGGGCCCTCGGGGTTGACGTAGATGAGGCCCATCTGGACCGCGCCGAGCGGGTTCTCCAGCTCGCGGTCGCCGGTGTAGCGCTGGTCGTCGAGCCACGTGGTCTCGGGACCCCAGTAGACGTCCTCGTCGGCCTCCCAGACGTCGGCGCGGCCGCCGCCGAAGCCGAAGGTCTTGAAGCCCATGGTCTCCAGGGCGACGTTGCCGGTGAGGATCATCAGGTCGGCCCAGGAGATGGACTGGCCGTACTTCTTCTTGACCGGCCACAGCAGACGGCGGGCCTTGTCCAGGTTGCCGTTGTCCGGCCAGCTGTTCAGGGGCGCGAAGCGCTGCTGGCCACGGCCGCCACCGCCGCGGCCGTCGCTGATGCGGTAGGTGCCGGCGCTGTGCCAGGCCATCCGGACCATCAGGGGGCCGTAGTTGCCGAAGTCGGCCGGCCACCAGTCCTGCGAGGTGGTGAGCACCTCGGCGATGTCCCGCTTCACCGCGTCCAGGTCCAGGGCCCGGAAGGCCTCGGCGTAGTCGAAGTCCGCGCCGAGCGGGTTCGCCACGACGGGGTCCTTGGCGAGGATCTTGAGGTTCAGGCGCTCCGGCCACCACTGGCGGTTGCCGCCGCCCTGGGTGGGGTGCGCGGCGCGCCCGTGCGCGACCGGGCAGCCGCCAGTGCCCTCGGGCTTGGAGTCGGTGACGATTGCGTCGTGGTTCTCAGACATGTCAGTCCTTCCGAACTGGGTGGATCACGGTGCTGAAGTAAGCCCTTGGGCGGAACAGGCGGGGCACAGGCCCCAGTAGATGACCTCGGCCTCGTCGATCGAGAAGCCGCGGTCGTCGGAAGCTGTCAGGCAGGGCGCGTGACCGACGGCACAGTCGACGTCGACGACGGCCCCGCACGACCGGCAGACCAGGTGATGGTGGTTGTCCCCGACCCGTCCCTCGAACCGTGCCGGGCTGCCGGGCGGCTCGAGGCGGCGCACGAGGCCGGCCGCGGTGAGCGAGTGCAGGGCCTCGTACACGGCCTGGAGGGATATGTGGCCGAGACGGTCGCGCACTCCCGTGGCGATCGCGTCGGCCGCGAGGTGGTCACCGGCCCGGACGGTCTCGAGCAGTGCGACGCGCGCGGCCGTCACCCGCAGGCCGGCACCGCGCAGCTCAGCGGCGGTGTTCGGAGGCTGGGGGGCGGTCATGGGGAACAACCTACCCTCACAAACACGAATGGTTCAAGAAATGGAACCGTTCCAAGTCTGTGGCGCGTCGGATCCGGCCAGGCCCGGCGCGCGGAGGCGCTCACAACAGTGCCCGGTCAGCTGTGCGGGCGGTGTAACCCCTGGTGAACGGCTCGGGAGACATCTGTGTAATGGGCATTTCGTACGGTCGGTGGAGATCGAATCGGCTGAGCTCAGGAGGCGTGCCCGTGGTGCGGACGGTCTGCTCGTACTGCGGGGTGGGCTGCGGCCTGGTCCTCGACATCGGGAGGGGCCCGGACGGACGGCGTACGGTCCTGAAGGCGTCCGGCGACAAGGAGCACCCCGCCAACTTCGGCAGGCTCTGCACCAAGGGCGCCACCACCGCCGACCTGCTCGCGGCGCCGGGACGGCTGGCCACGGCCCTGGTGCGCCCCGAGCGCGGCGCGGAGGCCGCTCCCGCCCCGGTGGCCGAGGCGATCAGCCGTACGGCCCGGCGGCTGCGGGAGATCGTCGACGAGCACGGCCCCGACGCGGTCGCCCTCTACGTGTCCGGGCAGATGAGCCTGGAGGCGCAGTACCTGGCGAACAAGCTCGCCAAGGGGTTCCTGCGCACCAACCGGATCGAGTCCAACTCCCGGCTGTGCATGGCGAGCGCCGGCACCGGCTACAAGCTCTCGCTCGGTGCGGACGGCCCGCCCGGCTCGTACCAGGACTTCGACCAGGCCGACCTGTTCCTCGTCATCGGCTCCAACACGGCCGACTGCCACCCCATCCTGTTCCTGCGGATGATGGAGCGCGTGAAGTCGGCGGGCGCCAAGGTGATCGTCGTCGACCCGCGGCGCACCGCCACGGCCGCGAAGGCGGACCTGTTCCTCCAGATCGAGCCGGGCACCGACCTCGCGCTGCTCAACGGCCTGCTGCACCTGCTGCACGCGAACGGCGACACCGACCCGGACTTCATCGCCGCCCACACCGAGGGCTGGGAGGCGATGCCGGAGTTCCTCGCCGACTACACGCCCGCCGCGGTGGCCGGGATCACGGGCCTCGCCGAGGAGGCCATCCGGGAGGCGGCCCGGCTGATCGGGGCGGCCGGCGAGTGGATGAGCCTGTGGACCATGGGGCTCAACCAGTCCACCCACGGCACCTGGAACACCAACGCCCTGGTCAACCTCCACCTCGCCACCGGTGCCGTCTGCCGCCCCGGCAGCGGCCCGTTCTCCCTCACCGGCCAGCCCAACGCGATGGGCGGCCGTGAGATGGGCTACATGGGCCCGGGCCTGCCCGGCCAGCGGTCCGTCCTGGTCGACGAGGAGCGGGCCTTCGTCGAGGAGCTGTGGGAGCTGCCCCCGGACACCCTGCGCGCCGACGGCGTCGGCAAGGGCACGGTCGAGATGTTCCGGAAGATGGCCGACGGCGAGATCAAGGCCTGCTGGATCATCTGCACCAACCCGGTCGCCTCCGTCGCGGGCCGCCGCACGGTCATCGAGGGCCTGGAAGCGGCCGAGTTCGTCGTCACCCAGGACGTCTTCGCCGACACCGAGACCAACGCGTACGCCGACGTCGTGCTGCCCGGCGCGCTGTGGACGGAGGGCGAGGGCGTCTTCGTCAACAGCGAGCGCAACCTCACCCTGACACCGGCGGTCGCCGACCCGCCCGGCGAGGCCATGGCCGACTGGCGGATCATCGCCGCCGTCGCCTGCGAGATGGGGTACGAGAAGGGGTTCTCGTACGACAGCGCCGAGGACGTCTTCGAGGAGATCAAGCGGGCCTGGAACCCCAAGACCGGCTGGGACCTGCGCGGGGTCTCCTACGAGCGGCTGCGGCGGACGCCGGTCCAGTGGCCCGCGGGGAGCGAGGACGGACCCGACCGCAACCCGATCCGGTACGTGGAGGAGGACGGGACGCTCCGCTTCCCCACGGCGAGCGGACGTGCCGTGTTCCACGCCCGGCCGCACATCCCGCCGGCCGAGATGCCGGACGACGACTACCCCTTCGTCCTGAACACCGGGCGGCTCCAGCACCAGTGGCACACGCTGACCAAGACGGCGAAGGTGGCGAAGCTGAACAAGCTGGACCCCGGGCCGTTCGTGGAACTGCATCCGCGGGACGCGGCGGACCTGGGAGTGGCCGAGGGCGACTCCGTGGAGGTGGCCTCGCGGCGCGGGCGGGCCGTGCTGCCGGCCGTGGTCACGGACCGGGTGCGGCCGGGGTGCTGCTTCGCGCCCTTCCACTGGAACGACCTGTTCGGGGAGTACCTGAGCGTCAACGCGGTGACGAACGACGCCGTCGACCCGCTGTCGTTCCAGCCGGAGTTCAAGGTGTGCGCCGTGTCGCTGACGCGGGTGCCCACGCCGGTGACCGTGCGGACTCCGGAGGGTGCGGCGGCTCCGGTTCCGGCCGCGGTTCCGTTTCCGAGGCCGAGTTCGGCAGTCGCGTCGCGGACGGCCGGGGCCGCGCCCATCGCGTCCGCGGCCATGTCGGTCTTCGGTCTCGACCCGGCTCCGCCGCCGGTCCTCACCGCGCAGGAGCGCCAGTACCTCGTCGGCTTCCTCGCCGGGGTCCCGGCCGGCGCGCCCGGGGTCCCGGTCCTGCCGCCCGACGCTCCCTTCAGCCCCGAGCACGCCCTGTGGGTGAACGGCACACTCGCCGGGATGTACTCCCGGGCCACCACCACACAGGCTTCGGGCGTACGGCCCCCGGTCACGGGCCCACGCCGTGAGGTCGTGATCCTGTGGGCCTCGCAGACCGGCAACGCCGAGGAGTTCGCCGGCGCCACCGCCGAGCGGCTCACCACCGTCGGCCACCGGGCCTCCCTGCTCGGCATGAACGAGGCCGACCTCGGCGAACTCCCGCCCGGCGCCGACCTGTTGCTGATCACCAGTACCTTCGGCGACGGTGACGCCCCCGACAACGGCAGCGGCTTCTGGGAGAGCCTGGCCGATCCCGGCACCCCTCGTCTGGAGGGCCGCCGGTACGCGGTACTGGCCTTCGGGGACTCGTCGTACGACGACTTCTGCGGGCACGGCCGCCGGCTCGACCAGCGCCTCGACGAACTGGGCGCGCTGCGGCTGGCCCCGCGCACGGACTGCGAGCCGGACTTCGAGAACGCGGCACACGGGTGGCTGGACCAGGTGCTGACCGCGCTGACCGACACCCCGGCGCCCGGCACGGAGGAGTCCGCTCCCGCCGTGCGCCCGCCGACCGCTCAGGTGCCCTTCGGCACCCCGCCCCGGGTGACGGTCCCGGCGCCCTCCGGCACCCCGCCCCGGGCGAAGAGGACCGCCCCCGTCCTCGCCCGCCTCACCGGCAACCGGCTGCTGAGCCTGCCCGGAGCCGGCAAGGAGGTCCGCAGGTTCACCTTCGACACCCGGCACGGCGGGAGCCCGCTGCTGTACGAGGCGGGCGACGCGCTCGGCATCCGGCCGCTCAACTCGGCCGGCCTGGTGGAGGAGTGGCTCGCGGTCACCGGTCTGGACGCCGGGGCCGCGGTGGACGTGAACGGTGTGGGCGAGGTCCCGTTCGGCGAGGCGTTGCGAAGCCATCTCGACATCACCCGGATCACCCCCGGCCTGCTCCGGTTCGTCGCCGAACGCACCCGCGACCCACGGGAGCTGAAGAAGCTCCTGCGCCCGGACAACAAGGACGAGCTCGCCAAGTGGGGCTGGGGCAGGCAGGCCGTGGACGTGATCACGGAGTACGCCGTGAAGGCCGGCCCGCAGGAGTGGGCGCGGACCCTCGGGCGCCTCCAGCCGCGCCTGTACTCCATATCGTCCAGCCCGCTGACCGACCCGCACCTCGTCTCGCTGACCGTCTCCGTCGTGCGCTACGAGAACCTGCACGGCCGGCCCCGCCAGGGCGTCTGCTCACCCTTCCTCGCCGACGCCGCCCCCGACACCCCGGTGCCCGTCCACGTCCAGCGCTCCCCGCACTTCCGCCCGCCGGCCGACCCCGCCACACCCATGGTCATGGTCGGTCCCGGCACCGGTGTCGCCCCCTTCGTCGGCTTCCTCGAACAGCGCCGGGCACTCGGCCACCGCGCCCCGAACTGGCTGTTCTTCGGCGAACAGCACAGGACGACCGACTTCTACTACGAGGACGAGCTGACCGGCTTCCTCGCGGACGGCACCCTCACCCGCCTGGACACCGCGTTCTCCCGCGACCAGCGCGCCAAGGTCTACGTGCAGGACCGGATGCGCGAACACGGCGCGCTGCTGTGGTCCTGGCTCCAGGACGGCGCCCACCTCTACGTGTGCGGCGACGCCTCCCGCATGGCGAAGGACGTCGACCGGGCGCTCCGGGACATCGCGGTCCTGCACGGCGGACTGGACGAGGCGGGCGCGGCGGCGTACGTGAAACAACTCGCCACCGACAAGCGCTATGTGCGGGACGTCTACTGACCGGACCGCCGCAGGGGCGCCGGATCGGGCGTGGGAGTATCGGTCGCCGTGAGGGCGTCCCCCGGAGTCCGGAGCCTGCGCGCGGCGGTGTTCGCCGCGCTGTGCGTGCTGCTGGCCGCCGGTGGACACACCCTGGCGACCGGCATGGCACCACCGCTGTGGACGCAGGCGGCCGGGTTCGTGCCGGTGTTCGCGGCCGGATGGCTGCTCGGCGGCCGGGAACGGTCGCTCGGGGCCATCGGCGGGGCGACGCTCACCTCCCAGGGCGGACTCCACCGGTGCTTCGCGGCCGCCCGTCCGCCCACCGCGACGCTCATGCACGGCATGCGCATGACCCACCCGCACGTCCACGCCCTCACCCCGCACGCCACCGCCGCCCATGTCTCGGCCGCCCTGCTGCTGACCTGGTGGCTCCGGTGCGGCGAGGCCGCTCTGTGGTCCCTGCTGCGCCGGGCCCTCGCCCTCGTCCCCGGCCTCGCCGCCTGGTGGCAGGGGTACGGCGAACCGGCCGCACCGGACCCCGTGCGGCCGCCCGCGGACGCCCCGCGCACCCCCCGCCCCCTGCTGCTCCGTCACACGGTCCACCGGCGCGGACC
>NZ_LJBR01000098.1 GCF_001282115.1 Streptomyces sp. NRRL B-24085
CCCCTTCCCGCCGCCGGCGGCTTGAGGTGCGTCCCCATGACCCACCCCCAGGGGCGCGGGGAGCTGCGCGACCAGCCACGACGCACGCGTACTCGCCCGACAAGCGCATCCGGCACTCCCGTAGGCGCCCCTCACTGGTCCTGCGTCGGGAAGTGCTCGTCGAGTACGGCGGTGAAGAACGCGTCGACGTCCTCGCGGGCGAGTCCCGCGGACCGGGCGCGCCCGGCCCAGTCGTCGAGTTCGGCGCGCAGGGGGGTGTCGGCCGCCTGGCTGCCGGCGCCGAGCGTCCTGCGGACGAAGGTGCCGAGACCGCGGCGGGCCTCGACCAGGCCCTCGCGCTCCAGTTCGCGGTACGCCTTGAGCACGGTGTTCGGGTTGATGGCGGTGGCCTCCACGACCTCACGGGCCGTGGGGAGCCTGTCGCCGGGTTCGAGGAGGCCCAGCCGCAGGGCCTGCTTGGTCTGCTGGACGATCTGCATGTAGGTGGCGACGCCGGAGCGCCGGTCGATGCGGTACTCGACCACGCGGACAACACCCTTCACCAATTGACTAGTGAAAGGGTGTTGTGAGGAGGGTTCGAAAGTCAAGCGTGGTTTCTTTGTCGCGGGGTGAACCGGTCGGCCGGGGTCGTCCGATGAGGGGGCGTGAGGGAAACGAGAAGCGACGGGGATCTGCTGCGGGCCATCGCGGCGGACGGTGACCGGCGTGCCTTCGAGGAGCTGTACCGGCGGTACGCGCCCTGGCTGCTGGCCCGGCTGCGGGGGCGCTGCTCGGACGCGGGCGTGGTCGACGACGTCGTACAGGAGACCTTCCTCGCGGTGTGGCGGGGGACCGCGCGCTACCACGAGGAAGGTGATGTGGCCGGGTGGCTGTGGCGGATCGGCTCACGGCGGCTGATCGACGCGCTGCGCGGCGACGGGGCGCGGGGGCGGCTCCGGCAGGCCCTGTCCCGGCTGCGGCACCGGGACGAGGCGTCCGCGGAGGAACGCGTGCTCGCTGGGGTGGAGCACGGGGACCTCGCGGGCGCGCTCGTCCGCCTGTCACCGGAACTGCGCGCGGTGCTCCAGGCGACGGTCATCGACGGCCTCACCACCCGCGAGGCCGCCGTCCTGCTCGGCATCCCGCCCGGCACGGTCAAGACCCGCGCGATGCGCGCCCGCAAGCAACTCAGGGAGGCGCTCGCGTGAGGACGTACGGACGAGCACGGGTGGGAGGACGGGGCCGGCCGCACGGGTGGTCCCGAATCCGGGTGTACAGCCCGGGGTGCGTACGAGTGAAGGAGGTGGCGGCATGACCTGGCATGTGGCCGAAGACGATCTGAGGGCTTACGCCCGGGGCGAGTTGGCCGCCCCCCTGCTCTGGTCCGCCGACACCCACCTCGCCGCATGTGCCGAGTGCCGGGGGCTGCTCGCCGGGGTCAGCGACCCGGTGGCGCTGGACGCCGGGTGGGAGCGGCTGGACGCCGAGCTGGACGCGCCCCGGCCGGGGTGGTTCGAGGCTCTGCTGACGCGGGCCGGGATTCCCGACCACACGGCCCGGCTGCTCGCGGCCACGCCGGTGCTCAGGCGTTCCTGGCTG
>NZ_LJBR01000099.1 GCF_001282115.1 Streptomyces sp. NRRL B-24085
GGCCCCTCCCCCGCGGGTCTCAGACGTTGCGCCGGTACTGGCCGCCGACCTCGAAGAAGGCCTCGGTGATCTGCTGGAGGGAACAGACCCGGGTGGCGTCCATGAGCACCGCGAACACGTTCTCGCCGCGTACCGCCGCGTCCTTGAGGGCGTCCAGGGCGACCTGGGCCTCCTCGTGGTGGCGGGCGTGGAAGTCCCGTACGCGCTCCAGCTGGGACTGCTTCTCCTCCTCGGTGGCACGGGCGAGTTCGACGACTCCGGGCTCGGCGGTGTCGGCGTGCGGGTTGCGGAAGGTGTTGACGCCGATCAGGGGCAGCGTGCCGTCGTGCTTGCGCTGCTCGTAGAGCATCGACTCGTCCTGGATACGGCCGCGCTGGTACCCGGTCTCCATCGCGCCGAGCACACCGCCGCGTTCGCTGATCCGCTCGAACTCCTGGAGCACGGCCTCCTCGACCAGGTCGGTGAGCTCGTCGATGACGAACGATCCCTGGAGCGGGTTCTCGTTCATCGCCAGGCCCCACTCCCGGTTGATGATCAGCTGGATGGCCAGGGCCCGGCGCACGGACTCCTCGGTAGGAGTGGTGACGGCCTCGTCGTAGGCGTTGGTGTGCAGGCTGTTGCAGTTGTCGTAGATGGCGATGAGCGCCTGGAGCGTGGTGCGGATGTCGTTGAAGTCCATCTCCTGCGCGTGCAGGGAGCGTCCGGAGGTCTGGACGTGGTACTTCAGCTTCTGGCTGCGCTCCCCGGCGCCGTACTTCTCCTTCATCGCGACGGCCCAGATGCGGCGGGCGACCCGGCCCAGGACCGAGTACTCGGGGTCCATGCCGTTGGAGAAGAAGAACGACAGGTTGGGCGCGAAGTCGTCGACGTCCATGCCGCGGGCGAGGTAGGCCTCGACGTAGGTGAAGCCGTTGGCCAGGGTGAAGGCGAGCTGGCTGATGGGGTTCGCGCCGGCTTCGGCGATGTGGTAGCCGGAGATGGACACCGAGTAGAAGTTGCGGACCTGGTGCGCGATGAACCACTCCTGGATGTCGGCCATCATCCGCAGGCTGAACTCGGTGGAGAACAGGCAGGTGTTCTGGCCCTGGTCCTCCTTGAGGATGTCGGCCTGCACGGTGCCGCGCACGTTGGCCAGCGCGTGCGCGCGCAGTTCCGCCGCCTCCTCCGGGGACGGGTCACGCCCCTCCTCGGCGCGGAACCGCTCGGTCTGCTGGTCGATCGCGGTGTTGAGGAAGAACGCCAGGACGGCCGGCGCCGGTCCGTTGATCGTCATGGAGACGGAGGTCGTGGGCGCCACGAGGTCGAAGCCGTCGTAGAGCGCCTTCATGTCCTCCAGGGTGGCGACCGAGACGCCGGAGGTGCCGACCTTGCCGTAGATGTCGGGGCGCTCGTCGGGGTCGCGGCCGTAGAGGGTCACGGAGTCGAACGCGGTGGACAGGCGGGTCGCCGGCTGGCCCTCCGAGAGGAGCTTGAAGCGCCGGTTGGTGCGGAAGGGGTCGCCCTCGCCGGCGAACATCCGGGCCGGGTCCTCGCCGTCGCGCTTGAAGGGGAAGACGCCGGCGGTGAAGGGGAAGTGGCCGGGCAGGTTCTCGCTGCGCCAGAACCGGACCAGTTCGCCGTGGTCGGTGAAGCGGGGCAGGGCCACGCGGGGGATCTTGTTGCCCGACAGAGACTCACGGGTCAGCTTGGTGCGGATCTCACGGTCACGGACCTTCACGACCTGCTCGTCGCCGGAGTAGGAGGCGATGACCGAGGGCCAGTTCTCGATCTGCCGCACGAGGTCGTGCGGGAGGCGGGTGCGGGCGTCCTCCAGCAGCGCGTGCACGTTCGCCGGGTCGGAGCCGGCGTCGGCGAGCTCGGCCCCGACCAGTTCCAGCCGCTGCACCCGCCGGGCCGCCTCGGCCAGCCGCTGGGTGTCGGCGTGGTAGCCGCGGACGGTGTCGGTGATCTCCGCGAGGTAGCGCACCCGGCCGGGCGGAACCACCTGCCGGATCCCGGAGGAGTGGCGTACGTCGACCCGCGGCAGCGCGCCCTCGGCCAGCGGCAGCCCCTTCTCGGCGAGCACGGCCGTCAGGTGCTGGTGGAGCGCGGTCACCCCGTCGTCGTTGAAGGTGGCCGCGGAGGTGCCATAGACCGGCATGTCCTCGGGCCGCTTGTCGAACGCCTCCCGGTTGCGGACCAGTTGGCGGCCCACGTCCCGCAGGGCGTCCTTGGCGCCGCGCCGCTCGAACTTGTTGATCGCCACGACGTCGGCGAAGTCGAGCATGTCGATCTTCTCGAGCTGCGAGGCAGCGCCGAACTCGGGTGTCATCACGTACAGGGAGGCGTCGACGAACGGCACGATCGCCGCGTCGCCCTGGCCGATGCCCGGCGTCTCCACGATCACCAGGTCGAACCCGGCGGCCTTCACGACGTCGATCACATCGGACAGGTGCTCGGGCAGCTCACGGCTGCCGCGGGTGGCGAGGCTGCGGAAGAACACCCGGTCGCCGTCGAGGGAGTTCATCCGGATCCGGTCGCCGAGCAGCGCTCCGCCGCCCCGCCTGCGGGTCGGGTCGACGGCGATCACGGCGATGCGCAGGGCGTCCCGCTGGTCGACCCGGAACCGGCGCACCAGTTCGTCGGTCAGCGACGACTTCCCGGAGCCGCCGGTGCCGGTG